>DATBIU010000152.1:0-11080 GCA_036556765.1 Gemmatimonadaceae bacterium
CCTCAGTTGTTAGGCCAATCTCCCACCGCCGCCACGAGCTCCGGTCGATCGACGAAGGGATTCCGGTTCCCCTGCGCGCGGAACGCCAGTGAGTTCCGCTGCCGCTCGAACGCGTCCGGAGGATCGCCGGCTGCCCATTCAATGAGCGTCGCTTCCTCGAGGTTGAAGTTCGCGAGCGAGAAGTTGGGGGTGCGACGCGCGTTGTAGCGCGTGTGGAAATAGAGTATCGCGCGCGCGATGTCGCCCTTCTTCGCGTTGCGCGGCTCGAAGACCTGCTCCCCGGCCGCGTTCAGTCCCTGCTTGCTGACGTCGCCATCCATGTCGGGATCGGGACTCGTCCACGTCGGAGTGCCGACGACGACCCCGAAGGGGAGATTCGACCGACGCGAGTTCGCCGTCTCATCGGCGGGGAAGAGATGATGGATGTCGCTCATCGCCGGATCGTTGAGCGCGCCCCGGCTCTGCGGCCACGAGTGCTCCGTGTTGAAGTCGGCCGTGAGCGCTGTCGCGCGCGAGTTCACCGTCGCGACGCGCCCAGTGTAGACGTCGGCGAGCAGGTCGTCGTTGTCGGGATCCTCGACGAAGGAGTACATCGAGTCGCGCGCGGCGTCGTAGCCGAGGACGCGCGCGCGGCACAGGATGCGGTCGAGCGCGGCGAGGAGCGCGGCTCCCGTCTTTCCCTCCGCCGTCCCGTAGTACCCGGCGGGCAGGGTTGTGTCGGCGCGAAAGGCCGGTGCGGCGCAGGCAACTGGCTGCGCGGGCGTGCATTGCACGAGAGCCGTGCTCCAGCAGCCTCCATAGATCCCGTCGCCCGTGACCGCGCGGATCTCGGCCGTGTACGTCTGCCCCGCCGTCGCGTCGAACGTGATGCGCTCGCAGTTGGCGGGCGTCGACGCCGTCTGCCCCGCGACCGCGAGATCGAAGTTGAACCCCGCCTCGGCGCAGATCGCGACCGTCGTCGGCCCGGTCCGGCCAGGCACGAAGGTGAGCGTATCGACCTGATTGGCGACGAGCGTATCGGTGAAGACGCCGGTGAGCGGAAACCGCGCATCGACCGGTGAGGTGAAGTCGCTCTCGCAAGCGGCGGTGGCCAGCAGGATCAACGAGGCGGAAAGCAGACGTCGCATGGGGAAATCGGGTCGGTAGAGTAGGTCGGGGGCCAGGGGCCAGGGGCCACGGGGAGGGTCAGGAGTCGGCGGGAGCTACATGGCCCCTCACCCGCCCCTTGGGCCCTGGGCCCTTGGCCCTTGGCCCACTACACAAGCACCAGGGGTCAGAATATTTCGAGATTAATGTACTTCCTGGGATTCTTCTTGAAGTCCGCCGTCAACGAGTCCACGCGCTGTACGAGGGCGCGGACGTCGTTGTACAGACCGGGGTCGTTCAACAGCTTCGCCGCGCTCCCTTCACCGCTTTCCATCTTCGAGAGCAGCGCGGTCATTCGCTCGCGCGTTTCCTGAAAATCGGCGGTGAGCTGGGCGAGATTGGCGGTCGTCGTCCGGATGTTCCGCATCGTCGAGTCGATGACCGTCGAGTCGATCGCGCTCACCGAGCGATTGAGGTTCCGCGTGAGGCGCGAGAACTCGCGCGACTGCTCGTCGGCGATCTGACTGATCTGCCTCACGAGCCGGTTCGTCGACGAGATCGTCCCCTTCAGATCCTCGATGCCACCCTCGCGCACCATCTGGATCTCGAATGCCTGCGCGACGTCCGACACCCCGCGGCTCACCGAATCGAGGCGCGACAGCAGCGCATCCATCGTCGGGGGCGGTGGGGCGGCCGGAATCGTGTCCCCGTGCCGTACGCTCGACCGGAAGTTGAGCGGTGGCTCGAGATTGATCGCCATGTCCCCGAAGAACGATGCGGTCTTGAGCTGGGCGATCGATCCCTCCGGGATCTCGTATTTCTCCTCGACGGCCATCCACACGTCCAGCCAGCCGTCACGCCGCAGCTCCACACGGTCCACCGTCCCCACCGCGAACCCCGCCAACCACACCTCCTGTCCCTGCTTGAGGTTCGCGCCCCACCGGAATCGCGTGTACAGCGGATAGGTGTCGGACAGCAGGCCGCTCCGCGACAGCCAGAGCGTTCCGAGGATGCCGACAATGAGCGCCACGGTCACGAACACACCGACGAGCACTTCGTTGCGTCGCTTCATGACTGGAGGTATTGAGCGAGGTACACGGCGGTGAGCGCGTCGAGCAGGAGGATCATCACCGAGGAGATGACGACCGTGCGTGCGGTCGAGCGGCCCACACCCTCCGCGCCGGCCTCGGTAATGTAGCCCTCATACGTGCCGATCAGCGAGATCGCCGCCCCGAACAAGGTCGCCTTGATGAGGCCGTACACGACCTGGAAGCGGTCGAACGTCAGGCGGAGGCCGCTGACGAAGTCGTTATGGGTGACGTCGGTGGCGGCGATCGAGATGAGGTAGCCCGCGAAGATGCCCGTGGCGTTGGCGATGATCGTCAACAGCGGCAGCATCAGCATCGCCGCGACGAACCTGGGCACCACCAGATACGCCACCGGGTCGTAGGCCAGCGTCTCTAGCGCGTCGATCTGTTCCGTCACCCGCATCGTGCCGATCTCCGCCGTCATACGGGCGCCCACACGTCCGGCGAGCACGAGCGCCGTCAGCAGCGGCCCGAGCTCGAGCACGATGCTCTGGCGGGTGATCCAGGCCACCGCCGAGAGCTGGGCACCGGGGAAGAGCTGATAGAACGTCTGGAAGGCGGTGACCGCTCCGATGAAGGCCGACACCGTGAAGACGAGCGGCAGGGAATCGACGCCGATGTTCCGCGCTTGCGCCATCGTGAGCGGCAGCCACGTGCGCCACTCGCGAAAGGCGCGGACCATCTCGCGCGTGAAGAAGGTGCGCGATCCGATGCTGCGAAAGAATCCGCGCGTCGATCGGGAGACCTGGCGAAAGACGATGATGCCCGCGCGCTGCGGGATGGGAAACGTCGCGGTTCGGCGTATGCCGGGCCCCGTGTCCGCATCCGTACCCTGCGGGAACGTCACGTGCGCGTGCGTGCGAGCAGGAAGGCCCCCGTCAGCCCGAACACGGCGTTGGGCATCCACGCGGCGACGTTCGGGGGGAGGAGCCCGCCGCCGCCGATCGCCTTCGTGAGCTGAATGAGCATCAGGAAGATGACCGTGACCCCGAGCGAGACGCCAATGCCGTACGCGGCGCCACCGCGCTGCGTGGTCGTGGCGAGCGGCGCCCCGAAGATCGCGATGATGAGGCACGTCACCGGGATCGCGATACGCAGTGCGCGCTCCACCTTGAATCGGTTGACCTCGCTCGATCCCGATCGCTCGAGCGCGGTAATGAAGCGACTCAGCTCTTGGTACCGCATCTCCTGGGACGTCTTGGGGGCCGCCATCAGCTCGCGCGGTGCCTCGACGAAGTGGTTGTCGGCGAGGCTGTCGAACTGCACGGCAATGCTCGTGCTGTCGGTCGGCACAATATGCATCTGGCCGTCGCGGAGCAGCCAGTGGCCCGTGGTGTCGTTCCACCTCGCGCCGCGTGCGGTCACGATCGTCGTCGGATACTCCGGCCCGCTCCCCTTGCGCTCCATCTCCAGAAAATCGATGGCGCCGTTGCCGACGTTCAATGCCTGGATCTTGTAGATGCGCCCTTCCTCACCCGCGTAGGTGAAGTTGAACCGGTCGTTCGTGCCGCTGAACCGCTTCTCCTCGAGGATCGTGTTGCGCTTCTCGTTCGCGACCGGAACGACCTCGCCGAGTACGCCGGCGAGGAGCGCGACCATCGATGCCCCGATGAAGATCGGCAGCGTCAGCCGGTGAAAGCTGATTCCAGACGCCTTCGCCGCCGTAATCTCCGAGTGACGGGTGAGGGAGCCGATCGAGAACACCGCCGCGAACAGGACCGCCGCCGGGAGCGCCAGAAACATCGACTCCGGAATCCAGTACAGATAGCTCAGCAGAATCTGGCTGCGCGAGAGATTCCGGTTCAGGTAGGTGTCGAGCTTCTCGGTGAGGTCGATGACGATGACGAGCAGAGGGAACCCGACGGCGGTCGCGGCGAAGATCTTCCAGAACTCGCGCAGGACATAACGGTCGAGCGGGCGGAAGAAGCTCACGTGGCGCGCCTCCGCTCCAGCGGGATGCCCACGCGCCGTGCCTGACGCGCAAACCAGGCGCGCATCGCATCCCACGCCTCGGCCATGTCGCCCCCGCGAGCGGTCGAGCCCTCCCTACCCATGCGCGACAACAGCAGCGCGGCGATCACCAGGAACAGGATGTTGGTGAGCCACATCGCCAGGAAGGGTCCCATGATCAGCCGGTCCGCCAGCGCCTCACCGCCCACGAGCCCAATGTAGTAGAGCGCGAAGATCCCCACGCTCGCCCCGATGACGAGCCCCACGCCGCCGCGGGGAAACCGCAGCGCGATCGGCGCCCCGATCATCACGAACACGATGCACGCGAACGCGAGGGCGAACTTCTTCTGGATCTCGACATCGTAGCGGTTCATGATCTGGCGTGAATCGCGCATGCGCGCCGCCATGAGGTCGAGCTGCCCGATGAACGGGTCCAGCGACTGCGCCTCCAGGAGGTGCACGGTCGCCGCGCCAAGATCCCCCGCCGATGGCGGGAGTCCAGCCGACGGAGCAATGGCGCGAGGCCGCTGCCGGGCGCGCCTACGGTCCGTCACCCCGGCCGTCTCGACCACGACCGGCACCGGTCGCCTGCGCGCCGTGTCCCGCGCCTGCCGGGCCTGCCCGGGCGTCCGCACGACTTCCGGCAGCTGCGTGGCTGCCAGGGCGCTGTCGGGCCGAATGAGGCGAGTCACGGCGGCCACGGCGTCGCAGTACAGCCGGCCCAGCCCGAACGGCTCATGGCTCTCCAGCTCCTCCGGGACGACGGTGGGGCCCGGTGGATCCCCGGTGGCGGCCCGGTGCGCGGAGGCCGCGAGCGCCTCCTCGAGGTGAAAGCGGGCGTTCTCGTGCTCGAGCGCGGCCTCGGCGACCTGATCCTGCATCTCGCAGACGGACATCTCGCGATCGCTCTTGTAGGCGTCTTCCTCCGTGCGCTGGAGCGTATCGGCGACGCCGCGGACGCGGATGAAGTCGACCTCGAAGAACAGCCGCTGCAGCGTCCCCGGCTCCTCCTTGGGAATCTCCTGGGAGTAGCCGTCGTACAGGGTCAGCTCCAGGTCGCTCAGGTTCTTGCTCATTCCCATCCGACCGCTGTCGGCGTGAATCGTGCGCCTGCGGAGCGGATCGCTGAGGTCGATGATCATGACGTCGCGGAGCAGATCGTCGGCGCCGTCGATCTTCATCGTTCGCAGGAACAGCTTGCCCGGAGAGACTTCGTTGATGACCTGCTCGCGCAGCGCGAACGTCGGCTTCTTGCGCGCAATGTCCGTCTGCAGCTTCCGCAGCCGATGATTCGTGCGCGGCAGAACCTGGTCGTTGAACGCGACCATGAGCATGGCGAAGAACGCCCCGGCGAAGATCACCGGGAGGAGGATCGTCCGCATCCCGACGCCGCTCGCGCGCAGCGCCGTAATCTCGTTCTCGGCCGCCAGACGGCTGAACGCGTAGAGCGTCGCGATGAGCACCGCCATCGGCGTCGTCATCGCGATGATGAAGGGGATCGACAGCGCGAAGAACTCCCCGATGACGGCGCCGCCGAGGCCTTTGCCCACCAGATCGCCGAAGTGTCGCGCGACCTGATTGAGGAGGAAGAGCGACGTCAGCGTGGCGAGCGCGAAGAAGAACGGTCCCGCGTGCTCGCGCAGCACGTAGTGACGGAGGATCTTCATCCCGGGTGTCTCAGACGAGCACGATATGTCACGCCCGGTACGCTCCAGAGCTCGAGGAGGAATGAGGAATGAGCGTGAGGAAATCGATTTCCTCACTCCTCATTCCTCTTTCCTCATGCCGTTGAGATATTATCGTGGTGGGACACGTCAATTTACGTTCCCGACGTCCTGCGGGCGAACGGGAGCGCGCGTGGCTCCCGGCTGCCGGTGATCGGGTGCGCCTTCTCCGCTTCTTATTCCCCGCCGCCCTCACGATCGTTCCCGCACTCGGCGCACAACAGCCGGCGCAGCCGCCGGCGGCCGACACGGCGGCGCGACCGCGCATCGGCGTTCGGCTCCGCTTCCCCAACGACTCGCTCGTCCTCCCGCGCCCGGCGGCGCTGGGCCCGTTCGGACGCCTCGCTGCCACGCGGGATAGCGGCGCGACGCTCGCCGATCGCCAGGCAGCGGCCCTGGTGCGAATCACGGAGGTGTCCCGCGCCGCCCGCTGGGGTGAGGCCGTCATCGCACTCTTTGCCGACTCGGCAGGCGCCCGCATCGCCGAGCTTCCGGACTCCTCGGTCCTCGTTCCTCGTCCCCCAGCGGATACGGGCAGCCGCCGAGGGATTTTCGGCGAGTACGCGGACCTCGGCCTCCACCTCACCTCGCGCATCGAGACGAAGGTCGAGCGCGACCGCAACGAGCGGTGCCGCTCGACCGATCTGCTCACCCCCTTCGCGAACTGCGTCGGCACGCTTCAGCCGCAAATGGACTTCCAGTTCAACGTGCAGACGGGCGGCGTCGTCGCCGATCGCATTCACGTCAACGTCGACTACGACTCCGAGCGGGAGTTCGACGCGTCGAACAACATCTCGGTCTACTACCAGGGGAAGCCTGACGAGCTGCTCCATCGGCTCGAGGTGGGCAACGTCTCGTTCGCGGCGCCGCCGTCCCGCTTCATCACGGCCGGCATCCCGAGTGGCAACTACGGGCTCCAGGCCGTCGGGCAGATCGGGCCGATGCAGTTCCGGTCGATCATGGCGCAGCAGAAGGGTAACGTCGTCCGCGACAAGGTGTTCACGATGGGCGACCGCTCGGTGCAGACGATCGAGCGCGACATCGAGGACTTCCTCGTCGAGCGCGGGCGCTTCTTCTGGGTAGTCGACCCCCGGCGGGCCTTCGCGAGCCGCTTTCCCAACGTCGACATTCTCGGGCGCGACCTCGACGCGCTGGCGGCGTCGATTCCGCTGGGAGAGCGGCCGCGACGAGTGCTCGTGTATCGCTACCGGCCACCGACGCCCGGCGGCTCCGTCTCTCGCGACATCAACGGTCCCTACGCGGTCACGCGTCATGCGCGCAACACGAACGAGATCGGACCGTTCGACGTGCTCCAGGAGGGCATCGACTACTACATCGATCCCACGAATCTCTGGATCGTGCTCGTCAATCCCGTGCAGCGCGGCGAGCGCCTGGCGGTGTCGTACACGGTCAGCAGTCCCACCGGCGATGAGGTGATCGTGGGCTCCGTTGGCGGGACGTTCCCCACGTCGCGTGGTCCCGCCGGGCGCGATACGATCAACCTCCTCTGGGACGCCGAAGTCTTGCCGGGCGACGCCGTGTTCGATCAGGAGATTCGCGCCGTCTACCGGCTGGGTGGCGAGGACCTGCGACGCGAGACGGTGCAGCTGAAGATCGTGGTCGGCGCCGGGGGCGATCAGGAGCGGCCGGTGGGCACGCCATTCGAGACGTTCCTCCAGATGTTCGGCATGTCGCAGCCGGTGAACCCGTCGGCGTTCGACGTCGAGAACCGGTTGTGGCCGCGCCCGAGCGATCCAAACCTGGCGAGAAACGCCGCGCAGGGCGGGGCGAAGCTCATTCGCGACTACTTCGTCGTCTTTCCCTCGCTGCGGCCATTCGCCGATTCGGGGCTCGCCGATCCGCCCAATCCGCTCAACGACTCGCTCTACCGCACCCCGTACGAGGATCTGTTCACGCAGCGCCGGCCGCCCACCCAGTATCGGCTGCGCGCTCGTTATGCGGCGGAAGGGGGCGGCGACGCGGGCACGCTCGCCCTTGGCGGCGTGCAGATCCGGCAAGGCTCGGAGCGCCTCTCGCTCGACGGCGTTCCACTCGTGCGCGACGTGGACTACCGCGTGGACTACGAGCTCGGTCGCGTGTCGTTCACGCGGCCCGACACGCTGTTCAGCCGGCCGCGACGGGTCACCGTCCAGTACGAGGAGAATCCGATCTTCGCCGCGCAGCCCACGTCGATCTTCGGGCTCGCCGCCGAGTTTCCCATGGAGGCCGGACGGCTCTCGTTCACCGCGCTCTCGCAACGGCAGAAGACGACCTTCAACCGTCCGCCTCTCGGGTTCGAGCCCGCGTCGGCGCTCATCGCCGGCGTCACCGGCCAGTTCAGCTTCACCAGCGATGCGCTCACCCGCGCGCTCGATCGGCTGCCGTTCGTCGATGCCACGCAGCAGTCGCGCATCGACGTGCAGGGGGAGCTCGCGACCACCCGTCCACAGCCGAATTCCGCCGGCGTCGCCTACGTGGAGACGTTCGAGGGGGAAGGCGGCATCACGATCACCCTCACCGAGGGCGCGTGGCGTCTGGGGAGTCGCCCGTACGCACCAGGCGGCCTGCCGATCGGCGGCACTCCGTACGGATTCGAGCTCGACTCGGCCGCCGGCGTCGCGTGGCAGAATCTCGTCCGCGTCGGTGAGGCGGCGCTTCAGTTCTTCCCCGAGCAGGTGGACACCGCCTTCCGGTTCGTCGGCGGGCAGGCGTTTCGCGCCCCCGAGCTCATCCTGTGGAACACGCTGTATCCCACCGGTATCGAAGGCTTTCTGTCACCGCGAGGCGCGGCGGCCCCCGCCTACCTCTGGCAAACGCCGCCGAAACCCGGACGCCGGTGGCGCTCGCTCATGCAGCCGCTGTCGCAATCGGGCATCGACCTCACCCGCGTCGAGCAGATCGAGTTCTGGACGATGATCGAGACGGATCCCCTCCGGCGCGAGCGCAACCCCACGATCGTCCTCGATCTCGGCGACATCTCCGAGAATGCGGTCGCCTTCCGTCCCGAGACGCTCTTCGTGAGCGGAGCCGACTCCTCGTTCACGGGCCGCGCGCTCACCGGCTACGACGTGATGAATTCGGAGCGCGACGAGATCACTCGCTCGTTCGACGCCGCCAGCGATGACGTCGGGCTGCCGAGCGACCGCGCCGATACGCTCATCCGCGTCGCGGATGGACTCACCGAGCGGTTGCTCGACGTGAATCTCTGTCTCGGCGGTTCGGTGATCGCCGAGCTGGGCGACTCGCGACACAACTGCTCGGTGGGGAATCGACGGCTCGATGAGGAGGACCTCGATCTCGACGGCGTGCTCAACATGAGCGGCCCGGAGAACTCGGGTGAGCGGCTCATGCGCTACGTGATCGACCTCGCCGATCCGCAGAGCATCACGAAGACGGGGCTGTGCCACCGCCACCCGAGCGACCGCGCGGGAACCGGGCCGCGCACCTTCTGCTGGGCGCTGGTGCGCGTGTCGCTCGCCTCGGCGCAGCTGATCAACGATCCCATCCTCAGGCGCATTCGCTCCGCCCGCCTCACGCTGGTGTCGGGCGACGCAGCCGACACGTCCTTCACCTACACGCCGATCTCGCGCTTCCGCTTGTTAGGCGCGCCGTGGGTGAAGCGCGGGCTCACCCCCCTGGCCGGCATCGCCGGCACACGTGAGACCGGCATCGGGTTCGTCCAGGCGACCATCATCGGCACGCTCGACGCGGGGACGACGGGCATCCGGTATCAGCCGCCGCCCGGCGTGACCGAGGAGGGCGAAGACCGCACCGATGACGTGGCCGCGGAGCGAACACAGGTCAACGAGAAGTCGCTGCGCTTGCTCGCGACCGGACTGGACGTGAACGAGCGCGCCGAGGCGTATTTTCGCTTTCCGGAGGGCGACAAGAGCTTCATGGGGTACCGGTCGCTGCGCGTGTGGGCGCGCGGTCGCGGGAAGGGGTGGGGCACCGGAGGGGATCTGCAGTTCTACATTCGGATGGGTCGGGATCCCGACAACTTCTATCTCTATCGCGCCCCGGCGAACGTCGGCGCCGATTCGACCGCGTGGCTCCCCGAGCACCGCATCGACTTCGATCGATTCTACCGTCTTCGCGCGCAAGTGCAGAATGCCTTTCTACGGGGAGGGGATTCGCTGGCGTGCGCCGGCGCCGACCTGGCGCTGATCGCCGCCAGCGAGCCGCCGACGGCGCCGGGTAGCCGTCGCTTCGCCGCCTGCCAGGATGGATACATCGTCTATACCGCCAGCCCGGGGATTACCCCTCCCAATCTCGCCGCGGTGCAGGAGCTTTCGGTTGGGATGGTGCGTGTCAGCGCTACCGGAGGCGGCCCCGGCGGGCCGATCACGCCGCTCGATACGCTCGAGCTCTGGGTGGATGACGTGCGGCTCGCCGATGTCGTCGACGATGCTGGATACGCCGGGCAGTTCGGGCTCACGGTCGCCGCGTCCGACCTCGGCTCGGTGACGGTGAACGTGAGCCGCCGCGACCACAACTTTCGACAGCTCGGCGAGCAACCGTCGTACATCACCGACGACCAGCTGAACCTCTCCTCCTCGCTGCGCCTCGACCGGCTGCTGCCAAGGGCGCTCGGTCTGGCGATTCCGGTAACCATCAGTCACGCGTCGTCAGGCACCGACCCATTCTTTCTCGCGCGGTCGGACGTGTCGGGCCAGGAGCTGGCGGGTCTTCGCAAGCCGAAGACGTCGGCGACGTCGTACACGCTCGCGATGCGGCGAGCCACGCGGGGAGGAGGAGGCCTCACCGGGCTCGTGCTCGACAACCTCTCGCTGACGTCCGCCTACACGAGTGGAAGCCAGCGCAGCGAGTATCAGACGGGCGATGCGTCTTCGTTCACCGGGGCCGTCGACTGGGACTTCGCCCGCGCCGATCGGGAGGGCGCCCGAATGCCAGGCTGGATTCGGGGTGCGATCAACGCGCTTCCCGGGTGGATCCGCGAGAGCGCGGCCCTCCGCGGGCTGCGGGATGCGCAGGTGCGCTTCGCGCCATCCGCCATCCGCCTGACGAGTGGCTGGGCACGCGCCGAGGATCGCCGGTCGTCGTTCGCG
Organism: Gemmatimonadaceae bacterium; assembly: GCA_036556765.1. Classification (GTDB taxonomy): domain Bacteria; phylum Gemmatimonadota; class Gemmatimonadetes; order Gemmatimonadales; family Gemmatimonadaceae; genus JAICNG01. Next base: position 10,918 of record DATBIU010000152.1, read on the forward strand.
CTCCCGGTGGTCGTGGACGCCGACAGTGGCCGCACCGTCGCCTCACTGCGGCACGATTGGCGCAACCGCGGACTAGTGGAGCTTCGCCCCGTTCCCGCGCTGATGGCGCGCCTCGACGTCAACTCGGTGCGCGACCTGAGAAACTACGGGGAGAGCACGGACA
>DATBIU010000153.1:0-17330 GCA_036556765.1 Gemmatimonadaceae bacterium
CACCACGAAGCCGGTAGGTGAGGGAACGGGGCTTGGCCTCTCGATCTCCGACGCCATCATCCGCGAGCACGGCGGGCAGATTCGCGTGACGTCGAAGGTGGGCGAGGGGGCAACGTTCACGGTCGAGCTGCCGATCGTGCACGCGCCGGTGCCGCGCACGGGGGAGATCCCGGTTGCGCCCGTGCGCTCGACGGCGCCGCGCACGATGCTGATCGTTGACGACGAGCCGGCGCTGCGCGCGGCCCTGTCACTCTATCTCGAGCGCGAGGGGCACACCGTCGACGCGGTGGCCAGTGGCCGGGAAGCGCTGGAGCATGCGCGCTCGCGCCGCTACGACGCCATCCTGCTCGACCTGCGCATGCCCGATATGTCGGGCGACCTGCTGTTCGAGGAGCTTCAGGCCAGCGATCCCGAGCATGCGGCGCGGGTGGTGTTCGCCACGGGAGACGCCGACAGCCAGACGGCGCGATCATTCCTCGACCAGAGCGGGCGGCCGTGGATCGTCAAGCCGTTCGCGCTCGAGGACGTGGCGGAGCTGCTCTGTACGGAGGTGCGTCGCTAGCGTGGCAACGATCGTCATCATCGACGACGAAGTCGACCTGGCGGCCGCCCTCGGGACCTTCTTCGAGCGCGCGGGCCATCAGGTCGTGCGCGCCCACACCGGGGACGATGGGCTCGACGCATGCCTTCGGGTGCGTCCCGATCTCGTGTTGCTCGACCTCAAGCTCCCCGATGTGCATGGATTCGAGCTGCTGGAGCGGCTCCAGCCGGATGAGCGTGTGGTCATCATGGTCACCGCGCATGGCGACATTCCTCTGGCGGTGGAAGCGATGCGCCGTGGCGCCGAAAACTTCCTGACGAAGCCAGTGGAGCTGGAGCACCTGGGCGTAGCGGCGGAGCGCGCACTCGAGAAGGCCCGGCTGCGCGAGCTGAACCGCTACCTCACCGAGCGCCGCGGCGCGCGCACGACTGCGTTGCTCGGCCCGTCGCCGGCGATGCGCGAGCTTGCCCACCAGATCGAGCTGTTGGCGATCGCCGAGCGCACGACAGTGCTGCTCATTGGCGAGACGGGAACCGGGAAGGGGCGGGTGGCGGAGGCCATTCATACGTCGAGTCCGCGGGGCTCGCGGCCATTCGTGGAGCTGAGCTGCGCTGGATTGTCGGCCTCGGCACTCGAGGCGGAGCTGTTCGGGCGGGAGGCTGGCGGCGCCGCGGGTGGCGGCGAGCGAACGCTCGGGTTGTTCGAGGTGGCGGATGGCGGGACGTTGTTTCTCGACGAGATCGGAGCCCTCGACGCATCGATCCAGCCGAAGCTGCTCAAGGTGATGGAAGGGAAGTCCTTTCGCCGTTTGGGTGGTACCCGGGAGATCACGGTCGACGTGCGCGTGATCGCGGCCACGATGAGGGATTTGGCGAGCGAGGTCGTGGAGGAGCGGTTTCGCGAAGACCTGTACTATCGCCTGAGCGTGATGCCGGTCCACCTGCCGCCGTTGCGGGCGCGCGCTCGCGAGGACATGCTCGACCTCATCGCGCGCTCACTGGGAGAGTTGCACGCGCAGCTGCCGGAAGCGCCGGTGGAGCTGACGGAGGGGGCGCTCGAGCAGCTGCTGCGCTACTCGTGGCCGGGGAACGTGCGCGAGCTGCGCAACGTTCTGGAGCGGGCGATGATCGTGGGCCGCGGGGCGCGGAAGATCGGCACCGAGCATCTGCCGCCGGAGGTGCGCAACGCGACCGGTGCCGGCGTCGAGCGACACGTGCCGAAGTCGCTGGACGAGGTGGAGCGCGCGCACATCGAGCGCACGCTGCGCGCGCATAACGACAACCGGACGCGGGCGGCGAAGGAGCTGGGCATTTCGCGGGCGACCCTGATCAACAAGATTCGCGGGTACGGGCTGGGGCGGAGGTGACGCGGGCCAGGGGTCAAGGGCCATGGGCCGAGGGGATGGAAAGGCAAGCGGCCGAAGGCCGCTTGCTCATCTGATGATGCGGCAGCGGCGAAGCCGCGCCGCATTACCACCCCCTGGGCCCTGGGCCCCTGGCCCCCGACCCGCCCAAAGGCGAGAGGAGACGCGAGCGATGACAGACCTGAAGGAGAAGGACAGCATGAAATGCCGCAACTGCGGCAATGAAGAGCGCGCCTCGGAAGGCTATCCGTGCGACGACTGCGGCACGTTCATCTGTCTCGTGTGCCAGATGCGCGGCGTCACGCTGTGCAAGGCGTGCCAGGAGAAGCGCGGGGTGACGCAGCCCACGTGAGCGGGGAGCTGATGCTCGTGCGCGAGCGCTTCGATCTCGACGATCGCGCCTACACCGTCATGGCCGATCCGGGGTTCGATGCGGCGAAGGGGTTGTGGCAGGCCCCGCTCGTGTTCCTCTCCCTCGACCGGTCGTTCTCCGCGCCGCTGACCAGCGCGCCCGTGAGCAGCGCGGTGCGGCGCGATGATCTTCTGGCGGCCATTCGCTCCCTGGAGGACGGAGCGATCGCCGCCGCGCTGCGAGCCATCGATCTTCCGATTCCCACGATTCGGTCGAAGAAGTCACGTGGGCGCTGACCTTCACGCCCTGGGGATGGCCGTCGGCCATGCGTCGGATGAGATCGGCGCGACCGGAGTGACGGTCGTTCGCGGCATCGACGCGCCTTTTCGCGCCGCGTGCGCACTGCTGGGGCGCGCCACCGGGACGCGCGAGCTCGACGCCCTCTCCCCACGGCATCTCGTGGATCGCGTGGACGCCATCATGCTCACCGGCGGATCCGCATTCGGGCTCGACGCGGCCGCCGGCGTCATGCGCTGGATGGAGGAGCGGGGACGCGGCTTCCCGGTGGGCGTCGCCACGGTGCCGATCGTACCCGCGGCGGTAGTGTTCGACCTGGCCCCCTGTGGATCACCGTCGGCGCGCCCGACCGCGGCCATGGCCTACGAGGCCTGCGACCGCGCCGCGCCTAACGGCCACTCCGAAGGGAGCGTAGGGGCGGGCACGGGGACGACGGTAGGGAAGGCAGCCGGTCTCGATCGTGCGATGAAGGGCGGAGTCGGGCTCGCGCTCGAGGCCTCGGGCGAGCTTCAGGTCGCTGCCCTGGCCGTCGTGAACGCGCTCGGCGACGTGCGCGATGCCGAGGGTCGCATCCTCGCGGGGGCGCGCGGGGATGCGGGACGGTTCCTCGACCTGTCGCGGTCGATCGCGACGGGATCGCTCCCCGCGCAGTCTCGCTTCGCGAGCGGCGCGCTGCACAACACCACCCTCGCGGTCGTGATGTCGAACGCGGCGATGTCGCGCGAGGCGCTCGCGCAGCTGGCGGCGGCGTCGAGCGTGGCGCTGGGGCGGCGCATCACTCCCGTCGGTACGTCCTACGACGGAGACGTCGTGTTCGCGACCGCACCCCTTGACGGGCTCGCGGCGACGCCCCTTCAGGTCGAGGTGCTGGCGGTCGCCGCGCTCGAGCGCGCCATCGAGCGCGCCGTCCGAACCGCGCGCGGGCGGGATGGCATTCCAGGGCTCGCCGATGCGGGGCACGCATGACGACGGTTGTCGTCAGCGCCGCGGTCGCCCCCCTGCAGGCACAACCGGCCGCGGGAAGCGAGCAGGTATCGCAGCGGCTGGCCGGACACCGCCTAACGGTCGTCGAGGAGCGGGATCCGTGGCTGCGCGTGCGCGGGAGCGATGACTACGAGGGCTGGATTCACCGCGGGTACGTGGAGCCGGACGGATCGACGTCGTACCGGCGCGGCCGCATCTCGCTCGAGTGCGCCATTCGAGATCCGCGCGGCTGGTCGCGGGCCGTTCCAGTGGGGGCACTCGTGCCTGACGACGCACGGCTCGAGCACGGTGAAGCGGTCGACGCAGCTGACATGCCGCGGCGCTTTCCGTGTAGCGCCGACGCCATCACCGGGAGTGCGCTCGCCCTGTTCGCCGGGACTCCGTATCAGTGGGGCGGAATCACGCCCTGGGGCGCCGACTGCTCCGGCCTCGTACAAACCGTCTTCGGTCTTCACGGCATCGCGCTGCCGCGCGACGCGTCGCAGCAGGCTTGCTGCGGAGCGGCCGTGGACAAGGCGCTCGACGACCTCGCCGCCGCCGACCTGTCGTTCTTCTCCGACCGCCCCGACCGCCGCATCACGCACGTCGCGATCGCGCTCGGCGGCCCCCGTCTGGTCCACCTCGCGCTGGGCCGCGGCGGCTATTGTGTGGAGGATCTCACCGATCGCTCCGAGCCCTACGTCGGCGCGCTGATCGGGCGGTATCTGTTCGCGCGGCGGCTGTTGTGACGAGTGCGGATTGCGCTTCGGGGGCCGTTGCTCGCAATCCGCAGTCCGCAATCGTTAGCTGATCATTCCGCCAGGACTCGCCACCGCGGGACCCGACCTCACCTGGAGCGTGATGTCCGCTTGCCTCGCTCCATCGAGCGCGATCGTCATGGTGTGCGCGCCGGTCGTCTCGATCGGGAGATCGATCGCGGCGATCAAAGGAAGATCCATCTCGGTGACGCCCGCGGGCGGCGTGCCGACGTCCAGCTCGCCGCCGCTCGACCACAGCTCCTTCCCCTCCGGGCCGGTCCACCGCAGCACCACCGAATGCGTGCCGATGTCGGCCCGCCTTCCCTTGAATCGCACGACCAGGTGCGCCCGCGGATGAATCGTCGGGACGGCGGCGACCTGCACCGCATCGAAGACGCCGAGGATGTTGAGCTTGCCTTCCTGGGAGAGGTTGGCCGCGTCGCAGAAGAGCGCAAAGGAGACGTTCATGCGCGCAACCTACGAGCGCGGGCGCGACGCGGGAAGAGATCGCGCTGTCGCCGCATTGGGCCGCCGTCTACCTTTCTCGGATGAGCTCGACCGTCACCAGCGGTGTCGCGCCGTCCACTCCGGAGGCTGCTCGATCGGGGGCGTCCATCACCGACGCGCTGCTCGTTGCCATGGCCCTCATCTGGGGCGTGAACGCAAGCGTGATGAAGCTGGGTGTCACCGACATGCCGCCCCTCGTCTTCAACGCCGCGCGGCTAGGGCTCGCGTCGGTCGCGCTGGTGGTGCTCGCCCTCGCCGCCCGCCCCCCCGCACTCACCCGCCGGGATGTCGGGATGCTGCTGGCACTCGGCGTGCTCGGGACCGGGCTGTATCAGTTCTTCATGATCGAGGGGCTCGCGCGCACGCGCGCGGGCACCACCGCGCTGATTCTTTCGTCGGGCCCCGCATTCGTGGCGCTGTTCGGCCGCTTGCTTGGCGTGGAGCGCATTACGCGCCGCGGGGCGCTCGGCATCGTCCTCTCGATGGCGGGTATCGCGTTCGTGGCGCTGACTCAGCCGCAGGCCTTCACGCACCGCGTCACCTTGCTTGGCAGTGCGCTCGTGCTCATCGGGTGCATTTGCTGGTCGCTGTTCGCGGTGCTGATCAAGCCATACGCCAATCGGCTCGATGGGCGCGTCGTCACCGCGATCACCATCGTGGGCGGCACCGTTCCGCTGTCGCTGCTGGCACTCCCAGCGGTCGGGCGGATCGCCTGGGAGGAGCTCTCGTTCGGCACGTGGGGGGCGATCGTTTACGCGGGGCTGGCGTCGATGGTCATCGCCTACCTGTTCTGGAACCGCGGCGTGCGGCTGCTCGGTCCCACGCGAACGGCGATGTTCGGCAACCTGCAGCCGATCTTCGCCCTCGTCGCCGCCCGCATCATGCTGGCCGAGCAGCCGAGCGTGTGGCAGCTGTTCGGTGCGGCGGCGATCATCGCCGGCGTGCTGCTCACGCGAACTGCGGAACCGCTCCTGGAATGAACGCCACGCGACCGGTGCGGCTCGTTCTGTTCGACATCGACGGCACCATTCTGCGAAGCAACGGCGCTGGGCGCCGCGCAATGGTCGCCGCGCTCCGTGAGATCTTCGGCGTCGCCGGCCCCGAGGATCACCGCTATGACGGAAAGACGGATCCGCAGATCGTGCGCGAGGTGATGCGCATCGAAGGGCACGAGGATGCACACATCGATGAGCGCATGGACGCGCTGATGGTCCTCTATCTCTCGCGCCTCCAGCGTGAGCTGGAGCAGGCTCACACGCTCGTTCACCCTGGCATCGTCGAGCTGCTCGCCGCGCTCGAGGCGCGGCACGATACCATCCTCGGGCTGCTCACCGGGAATCTGCGCGAGGGCGCGTACGCCAAGCTCCGCGCGGCCGGCATCGATCCCGAGCGCTTTCGCGTCGGCGCGTTCGGGAGCGATCACGAGCATCGGCCGGAGCTGCCGGCGGTCGCGCAGCGCCGCGCGCAGGCGGAGCTTGGCATCGACCTCCAGGGTGAGCATCTCGTGATCATTGGCGACACCCCGGCCGACATCGAATGCGGACGGTCCCTCGGCGTGCGCGCGATCGGGGTGGCCACCGGCTCGTACAGCGTCGATGAGTTGCGTAGCTACGGGGCGCACGCCGTGTTCGAGACGCTCGCCGACACCGACCGCGTGGTGAGCGCCATCATCGATGCGTGAGGTCGAGCTCAAGGCGGTCGTCGATTCGATGGCCGCCCGCATCGCGAACGTCGAGCGGGCGGGTGGCCGGATGGTGTTCCGCGGCCGCCTCGAGGACTGTCGGTACGACACCGTCGAGCGTCAGCTTCGCGTGCGGGACGATGTGCTGCGGCTGCGCGTGTACCGCGACGACCACGGCGCGCGCGCCGAGCTGGGATGGAAGGGGCCCACGCAGTACGAGGACGGTTACAAGGTGCGTGACGAGGTGGGGGCGCGCTCGCCGGACGCGGACGCCCTGCGCCACATTCTCGAGCGCCTGGGATTCGTGCTCACGCGCGAGATCGATCGGGACATCACGCAGTTCGAGCTGTACGGCGCCACGGTGCGCTTCGAGCGCTATCCCCGGATGGACGATCTCGTCGAGGTGGAAGGCGATCCCGACGCCATCGAGCGCGCCATCGCGGCCATCGGTCTTCCTCGTGAGGCATTCACATCCGACCGACTGTTCGACTTCGTGCGGCGGTGGCAGGAGCGCACGGGCCAGAGCGCCGCGCTGTGTGATCGCGAGCTGAGTGGCGAGCACCCGTACGCGCTCGAAGATGCCTGAGCGGCCCGGGCCGATCTTCCAGGCGCGCATCGATGCCTTTCTGCGCGGCGTCGAGTTCGGCGGGGAGGGCACGGTCGAGCTCGTCGGCGAGGCGCTCGGTGTCACCGTCGGCAAGCGGCGCGCGCTGGTCGCGTTCGGACGCCTGGACGGGCTTCGGCAAGCGCCTGGCATTCTCGAGCTGTTCGCGGATACCGGCGACACGATCGCGATGTACGCGCCCTCGAGCCTCGATGTGCTCGCGCAGAGAATCCTCGCCTCGGCGCACGCGCTTCCCGAGCTCACGCGCTCCCTTCGCGGCCTCGGCTCCCACCGGGCGCGCCCCGATGACGATCACGACCGCTTCTTCGCGCCGTTCATCTCTGCGCGCGCGCGGGCGGAGCGCACCAGCGATTCCGCCGTGCGGCTCGAGGCGTTCGACGCCGCGCGACTGCGCGATGCGGTCGAGCGGCAAGTTCTCGAGTTTGCGCGGACGCGGTATCCCGATCAGCCGCCGGATCGCCGCGCGACCGAGGCCATTCTCGGCGAGTGCACCGACGACGTCGTGCGGCGACTCGAGCGGCTCGAGGCGGCCGCGGCGGCCGTGCGATCGAGCCCGCCAGAGGTTCAACTCGCGCGGTGGCGCGCGTGGCGCGACGCGGTGTACGCCGTCATCGACTCGGCGGATCGGTGCTGGTTCGCGATGCATCCCGTGCTGAGGGAGAGCGGCGCTTCACCGAGACGCCGGTGGTGGCGTCGGTTGCGCTTTGGTATGGCGGTGGCGGTGCTGGCTCCCGCCGCGAGCGGGGCGCAGCACATCACGCTCCGCGTGGACGGCGTATCGGCCGACACGCTCGTCGCCCGTGGCTTCGACGTGGTGCACGTGGCGACGGATCACGCGCTCGTCGTCATCGAGGCGACCCGTCGCGGTCAGCTCGAGCTGCTCGGAGGGCGCACGTCCCCGGTGTTCGCGCCGGGCACGGGTCGCGAGCGACGGCTCGGCCTGTCGGCCGCGACGGCGACGACGGTGTATCGTCCGTACGACGACCCGGTGCGCGGCGTGGGGGCGATGCTCGACTCCGCCGCCCGCGCGAATCCCCTCATTCACCTCGACACGATCGGCCGCACGCTCGAGGGCCGGCCGATGCTCGCCGTGAAGGTCGGTCCCCCGGACGATTCGCCGTCGCGCGCGAACGTGTTGTTCATGGCCACCTATCACGCTCGCGAGTGGGCGGCGACCGAGATGGCGCTGCGACTCATCGCGCACCTGTCGACCACGCCCGCGCCGAATCCGCGCGTGGACTCGCTCGTCAGGCGACGCGACATCTGGATCGTGCCGGTCGTGAATCCCGACGGGTATGAGTACACGTTCACCACGGACCGGTTGTGGCGGAAGAACCGGCGAGCGAACGGGGATGGCACCTTCGGCGTGGATCTCAATCGCAATCATGCCGCGCACTGGGGTGCCGACGAGATCGGGTCATCCTCGGTCGCGTGGGCGGAGACGTACCGAGGACCCTCCGCGGAATCCGAGCCGGAGACGCAGGCGATCGCCGCGTTCCATCGCACGCACGTACCAGTGGTGTCGGTGAGCTATCACACCTTCACCGGGCTCATCCTCTGGCCATGGGGGAATGACTTCGGACGCATCACCGGCGACGACGGCATCTTCCGTGCGCTCGCGGGCACCGACGTGCGCCCCTCCGTCCGCGACAACCTGCCCCGCTCGGAGCGCGACTACTATCACCCCGCGTGGGGGTGGAATCTCTACCCCACCAACGGCGAGTACACCGACTGGGCGTACGCGACGTTCGGGACACTCTCGTTCACTCCGGAGCTGACGAGCGGCTTCGGCGAAAACGGGTATTACGGCTTCGAGTTCCCCGACGACGAGGCGCGTCTCGCGCAGGTGTTCACCGACAATCTTCCCTTCGCGCTCGACCTCCTCGATGCGGCAGCCGATCCCATGAACACGCGCCCGATCACCACCGGCCTCGGGGTCGAGACCATTGGCATCGAGTCGCTCTCGCCGGTGATCCGCGTTCGCGTTCCGCTCGGTGACGCCTTCCGCACCAGGGCGCATGCGCCGCAGCCGATCCCATTGCGTCAAAGCGACGATGACGGCGCCTACATGGTGCGGATGGAAAGCGATACCATCCGCCGGCCCACTCGGGCGACGATCACCGTCGCCGATGCGGCGCTTCAGCTCACGGTGCTGGCGTCGACCGGCGCCGAGGCCAGCGAGTCGGGCTGGGTGCCTAACGGCTTCCAGCCGGCGCCCGAGGCGGTGAGCGGGCGGTGGGCATGGCACGCCGGGGTGGGACGGCTCCGCTCCCCCGTGATCGACGTGCCGGCCACGATCGACACCGTGTCGGTGCTCTTCTGGACGCGCTACCTGGGCAACGGTTTCAGCCTCGACCCCTGGGGTGAGGTGCGGCTGTCGGTGGACTCGGGGGCGTCCTGGGTCACCGTCGGGCGCGTGTCCGGGCGAGCGCCCGTGTACTACCCCGAACGCGTGGTGATGTCTGGTCTGGCCGGTCGCACGATCGTGATCGAGTTCGTCGCGCAGTTCTTCTCGGCACAGTCGGGCTGGTGGCTCGATGAGATTCTCGTCGCCGCGCACGGCGCGGCCGTCGTGGCCGAGGCGGTGGGGGAGCTGCGGCCCTCGACGAACCCTGTGCGCTCGAACGAGGTCCACCTCACCTGGCCCTTTGGGAGCGCCGGCGGTGACCTGCGCGTGTTCGATTTCGCCGGCCGTCTGGTGTGGGCGACATCGGTCCCGGGGGACGCGGGCATTGTCCGATGGGACATCGCGTCTGGGGTGCGCAACGGCGTGTACCTCGCGGTCGCGCGGTCGGACGGGCGCGTCCGCCGCCTGAAGCTCTTCGTCGCCCGGAGGCCGGCGTGATCGTGGGCATCGGGGTCGATCTCGTGCACATCGCGCGCGTCGAGCGACTGCTCTCATCCAAGGGACACCGCGCCCTCGAGCGGCTGTTCACCGAGGAAGAACGTCGTTATGCACTCGGAAAGGTGGAGCCGGCGCGCCACCTCGCCGCCCGCGTCGCCGCCAAGGAAGCCACCTTCAAGGCGCTGTCGGGGAACGCGCGCGCGCACGCGATCTCCTGGCGCGAGATGGAGGTCGTCATCGGCGCGCACGGCCGGCCGGAGCTCGCCCTCCACGGCCTCGCGCGCGAGCGTGCCGAGCAGCTCGCCGTCGTCCGAACCTGGCTCACGTTGACCCACGACGGACCCACCGCGGCGGCATTCGTCGTGCTCGAGCGATGACGCCATGCCCGTGACTCCGCTTGCGCCCGATCGCCTCGGCACGACCGCGCCGGACGTCCGCGTGCTCGAGATCGGTGCTGGCACGATCAAGCGTGTGCCGCACGCGGTCACGCTGGATGTGAATCCGCTCGCCGCCCCCGACGTGCTTCACGACCTGGACGTCACCCCATACCCATTCCCGGCGAGCTCATTCGACATCGTGATCGCCGAGCACGTGCTCGAGCACGTGAACCAGGTGATCCGTGTGGTCGAGGAGCTGCACCGCATCGTGGCGCCGGGAGGCGTACTGCTGGTGGAGGTGCCGCACTTCAGCAGCGCGAACTTTCACACCGATCCCACGCACCGCCACGCGTTCAGCACGCGAAGCTTCGACTACTTCGTGGAGGGCACGACGCTCGCGCGCTACCGGTACTCGAACGCCTTCCTCAGAAAGCGTGAGGCGCGAATCGGATTCGAGGGGCGAAGCGTGATTCAGCGCGCCATCGCGCGATGGGCGAACCGGGACCCCGAACGCTACGAGCGGAAGTTCGCGTGGATACTCCCCGCCGAGAAGATCAACTTCGTGCTCGAGGTCGTGAAGTAAACGGTTGGACGGTGAACCTGAGCCAGGGTTCGTCGCTCAGTGCGACGCGAACACCCGCTGCTTCCCGTCCTTCGTGAATGCCATCACGTTGTACTTCTCGGCCGGCATTCCCGGAACTTCCATTCCCGGCGAACCGACGGGCATGCCCGGGACGCCAAGACCGGCGACCTTCGGTTTTTCGCTCAACAGTCGCTGAATGTCCGCGGCCGGCACGTGTCCTTCGATCACGTACGCGCCGACGATCGCGGTATGGCAGGAGCCGAGCGAGGGTGGGACGCCGAGCTTGGTCTTGATCGAGGCGAGGTCGTCCACGTCCTTGGCGTTGACCTTGAAGCCCTCCTTCCGGAGGTGCTCCACCCAGGTCTTGCAGCAGCCGCAGCTCGCGTTCTTGTAGACCGTGATGGCGACGGGGGCGGCGTGCTCGTGCCCGTGGGCAGACACCGCCGCGGCGCCGAGGGGCACGGCGACGGCGAAGAGCGGGATGGCGAGGAAGGGTAGAGGGCGCATGGAATCAAAGCTAGTCGTGGTGACGGGGTCGGTACCAGGGTGCTCTTCGAGGTGCTCGAGCACCTGAGCATGCCGCACTTACCCTGGCCCTGAAATCCCGATACATTCGATCGGGATGCTTCGCAGAGCGTTTCTTACCATTGGCCTCGTCCTCGCGGCCACCGCCATCGCGCGCGCGCAGGAGCATCCCGCGCGGCGCCTTTCGAGCATCGTCGGTGTCGCGGTCGAGGAGTACTCGAAGGGCGTCGACGACTCCGGCAGTCTCACCTCCGAGCTCGAATACCAGGAGGCCGTCGACTTCCTCCAGGATGCGCGGGGCGTCGCGGACAGGCTGAGCGGAGATCGCGCTCCCACCATTCGCCTGCTGGTCGATTCCCTTCGCGGCGTCGTCGCCGCGAAACGTCCCCTCGCCGAGGTCAACGCGCTGTATCAGCGCTTCGTGACCGCGCTAGGGAACGAGGGAGCGCTCGAGCTGCCGACGCGCGCCCTCGATCTCGCTGCTGGTCAGGCGCTCTACGCGCAGAATTGCGCTGCATGCCATGGCCCGACGGGGCTTGGGGACGGCCCCGCTGCCCGCGGGATGAACCCGCCGCCTCCGGCCATTGGCGATCCGACGGCGATGGCGGATCGCACGCCCGCCCTTCTCTTCCGCGTGATCTCCGTCGGCGTTGCCGGCACACTCATGGTCGGCTGGGGTGACAGCCTCACGGCCGATCAGCGGTGGGACATCGTGGCGTACCTGCACTCGATGCGCGCGAGCGAGGCGCAGCGGCTGGAAGGTGAGGGGCTGTACGCGCGGGCATGCGTGGCCTGTCACGGTCCATCGGGGGCTGCTGACGGCCCCGCGTCCCCCTCGCTCACGCGCCTTCCGCCGGACATCGGCACGTTCGCCTGGCAGGCGGAGCGAAGCGACGCCGCGCTGGCGAAGATCATCCGGGATGGTATCCCAGGCACGGCGATGCCGGCGACCGAGAACGTGGACGCCCAGAAACTGGCGGGAATCGTCGCTCATCTGCGGACGGTCGCTGCGGCACGGGCGGATGCGCCTAACGTGGCCGCCGGGGGTGAAGATGTACGTGGCACCGCCCGCCGGGTGCTCGCGACGCTCGATCAGTCCCTCGCCGCCGCGCGTGGGGGGCGCACGCCGGAGGCCGGGGATCTCGCCTTCGATGCGTACATCGCGTTCGAGCCGCTCGAGACGCGCGCGCGCGCGCGCGACCCCGGGTTGATCGCGGCGGTGGAGCGTCAGTTCGCCGACTTCAAGGGAGCGGTGCGGGCGGGGAATCTCCGCGGCGCGGAGCGGGCACGGAACACCATCGAGGCCCAGCTTCCCAGTGTCCTGGCGTTGACGCAGGCGCCGTCGGGAAAGTGGGCGACGTTCTTCCAGTCGCTGCTGATCATTCTCCGCGAGGGCTTCGAGGCCATTCTCGTCATCGGAGCGGTCTGCGCGTTTCTGATCAAGACCGGAAACCGGGCGCGGCTCCGCTCGATCTGGACGGGCACGGCGCTGGGTCTCGCCGCCAGCGCCGTGACGGCCGTCGTCCTCCAGACCGTGCTGCGCACGATGCCGGCGAGTCGCGAGATCATCGAAGGCGCGACGATGCTGATCGCGGTCGCGGTGCTGTTCTCGGTGAGCTACTGGCTCATCTCGAAGGTGGAGGCCGCGCGGTGGCAGCAGTTCATTCGCGACAAGGTCACCAACGCGCTCGAGCATGGCGGTGGCTCCGCCCTCGCCTTCGTCGCGTTTCTCGCCGTGTATCGAGAAGGCGCCGAGACGGCGCTCTTCTACCAGGCGCTCTTCGGGGAAGGGAAGGATGCGGTGGGCCCGATCGTCCTCGGCATCATCGCTGGGGCGGCGATTCTCGCCGTCATCTTCACCCTCTTCTACCGGTACGGCGTTCGCATTCCCCTGCGGCCCTTCTTCGCCGTGACCAGCGTGGTGCTGTATTACATGGCGTTCGTGTTCGCCGGGAAGGGAGTGCGCGAGCTCCAGGAAGGCGACGTCGTCTCGATCACTCCCATCCCGGGCTTCCCCTCGGTCGATGCCATGGGGATCTACGGCACGGTGGAGACGCTGCTCGCCCAGCTGATCCTGGTGGTCCTCTTCGTCTTCGCGCTGGTGAAGACGTTCTGGCCCGCGCGCTCGGTGGCGCTGCCCAGCGCGCCCCCGACGGCTATCCCGGTGGGCGACGTGACCGTCCGCCTCGCGCGAATGCAGGACGCGATCGACCGGCTGGGGACGCGGGTCGAAGCGCTGGAGCATGGTTCGGGCGAGCCCGAGCCCACCACCGAGCCGCGCCGGACGGTCGATGCCTGACGGGTGTCCGGTCCGCGCCGCAACGAGCCGTAACAGCGTTATCACAGAGAGCACAGAGACATCCACAGGGACTCACCGAGGAGCTGCAACTGCGCAAGCCTTTGGAAAAAGCCCTTGCAGTTGGTGTTCTCTGTGAGTCTCTGTGGATGTCTCTGTGCTCTCTGTGATAACGCTGTTACGGCTCGTTGAGCATCGAGCCGGGCGCGACTAGCTTCCGGACTTCATGAACGTCACCGAGCTGTTCGATCTCCCCTGGGGCCCGCTGCTGATCTTCGGGCTTCGCGTGGCCGACGTCTCCCTCGATACCATGCGCGTCCTGTTCGCCGTCCGCGGCAAGCGGTATCACGCCGCGTCGCTCGGGTTCTTCCAGGCGCTCATCTTCATCCTCGTGGTCGGCAACGTCATCCAGCATCTCGGGAGCGTGTGGCACGTGCTCGGCTACGCGGCGGGGTTTGCCACCGGCACGCTCGTCGGTGTCCAGATCGAGAACGCCGTCGCCTACGGCCTGTCGACCGTCCGCATCGTGTCGCCGCACGGCGGAGTGGAGATCGCCAACGCGCTGCGCGAGCGCGGATACGGCGCGACGGAAGTGGCGGGCTACGGCCGCGATGGGACAGTCGAGATCGTGGACTCCGTCGTCCATCGCTCGCATCTCGACGAGGTGATGGAGATCGTCGACAAGTGGGACTCGCAGGCGTTCGTCACGGTCGAGGAGCCGAAGATCCTGCGAGGCGGCTCGCTTGCCGATCGCGCGCGGTGGATGCGCGTTCCCGGCTGGGCGCGGTTCAGGTATAAGGACCGGCCGCGCGCCTGAGCGCCAGCCACTCCTCCCGCAGGATCCCGTACAACCAGATGTCCTCGGCGACCTCCCATTTCACCACGTGGGAGCGCAGCCGGCCCTCGCGCTGCATGCCGAGCTTCTCCATCACGCGCCACGAGCCCTCGTTTCTCGTGAGGCAGTGCGCCTCCACCCGCGAGAGGTCGAGCGGCCCGAACGCGTAGTCGATCATCGCGCGTGAGGCCTCGGTCGCGTACCCGCGGCCCCACCGCGCGACGGCCACCCAATAACCGAGCTCGCCACGGCGGTGTGCCCGCGTGATGCTGAGCCCCACCGCGCCGACGATTCCCCCCGTCTCGCGCTCGGTGACGGCGAGCGTAATTCCCGCGCCGCGTTCGGCCACCTCGGCGTGGGTGCCGATCCATCCTTCGGCGATGCTCAGCTCGTACGGGTGGGGAATGTTGAGCGTCGTGTCGGCGATGCGGCGATCACTCACCAGGCGCGTGACCTCCGGGGCATCCTCGAGCACGAACGGACGAAGGAGGAGACGCTCGGTCGTGAGCGTCGGGAGGCTCATGCGCCCCGTGCCGTCCCGGCGCGCTCCTCGGCCACCCGCGCGCGCAACCATCCCCAGTGCCAGGCGAACAGCCCGATCGAGATCAGCATCGTGAGACCACTGCCCACGATCCGCCGCCATGCCTGGAGCCTGTTCATGCCGATTCGATCCGCCCGGAGCGCCTCGAAGCGCCGCCGCCGCGTTTCAACGGACGTCGTGTCCGGTGGCAGGCTCCGGTCCGGGGCCACGCGCTCTCCCCGACTCGCTTCGTATAACTCGAAGCTGGTGAGCCCCTCTCCCGGACCGTACGGTCCGTGCAACGGATTCGCGAGCGTGAAGCTCGCGTCGACCACGCCGTTGATGCTGATGAGAAACGCGATGACGGCGATCAGACAGACGGTGTAGCCGTAGATCTGCGGGATGCGATTCGGCTTGTCGGTCGGACGGTCGCTGTTCACGGGCGTCGGGGCACGGGGAGACGGAACCGGCGCGCTGACATCTAATTCTATGCGTTGACCGCTGCGTTCGCGAATCGGCGCACGATGTCTCCCGCCGGCTCGATCTCGGCGATCGATCGCACACTCTTCCCGGCCTGCCAGTAATCGCGCGACCCGGTCTCATCGAGCGAGGCGCGCTTGAGCTGGAGCGTTGAGCGCACGGCGTAGATCGTTCGCATCCAGTGCTTGGTCCGTCGACCGCGCAGCATCCAGCGGGCGATGGGACCGGCGCGCAGCCCCATGCGGTCGATGTAGGGCGTGCGAATCACCGAGACCGGAACGCCAGTGATGCGCTCGGTGAGGACGATGTCGTCCTCCTCAGCGCGGAGAATCGCGTCCTTGTACGCGCTGCTGGCGCGGCACTCCGTGGTGGCGATGAAGCGCGTCCCCAGCTGGGCGCCGGCGTACCCGAGGCGCAGCGCCTGAACGAAGTCGCGCTCGTCGCCGACGCCGCCGGCGCAGACGACGGGAAGGCCGAGGTCACCCACCTCCGCCAGGAGTCGCTCGGCGGTGTGCGGGCCGGCGTGCCCACCCGCGCGATTGTTCACCGCGATCAATCCGTCGACGCCGGAGTCACGCCCCTTGAGTGCCCACTTTCGCTCCGTGACGTCGTGATAGACGACGCCGCCGGCCGTATGCGCCCGCTCGGCGACCCACCGCGGATTGCCCAACGATGTCACGAAGAAGCGAATGCCTTCCTCGAGCGCGATGTCGACCCATTTCACCATCCGCTCGTGATAGATGCGCGACGATTGCTCGATGAGCGCGTTCATCCCGATCGGCCTGGGCGTGAGGCGTCGGATGAGCCGGAGTCCCTCGCGGAAGTCGTGGCCGTGGACGAAGGTGAGCGACAACGGTTGCACGATCCCCAGCGCTCCGGCGTCGGACACCGCGGCGACGAGCTCCGGATTGCTGCACGGATACATGGCGCCGCAGATGAGCGGGACCTCGACCCTCGCGTGGCGCGTGAGGGGCGTGTCGAGGAAACCGGTGCTCGGGGGGGTCGCGGTAGTCAGGGGGCTCCGGGGGCGGAAGGCTCATCACATCGCCGACACTCGAGCGTGGTGCCGATTCGCCCGGCGCGTCCCTCGACGGTAATCACCCAGGGGCGCACCTGCCAGGGCGGATCGTGCCGTACGTGCTGTGTGTGGCCGCACTCGAGGTCGGCCACCCAGTGCTCCTCCTCATCGCGATGGAATCCAACGATTCGCCGTGTCGCCATCCGGCGCCTGCCTAACGCCGCCTGCGCCGGCACACCTCGGTGCCGACGAGCCCGATGACGAATCCGGCCCCACCCGCCCACGCGATGAGCGCCGGATCGGCGGCGGGGAGGTCATGGCCGTTTCGGACGAACGGCTCCCGCGCGATCGTATATGTCAATTCGAGCACCGCCGTTGCCAACGAGAGGCCAAGTCCAAGCAACGCGGCGTTCTTCAGCGCCGAGCCGCAGGATGCCTGGAGATCGATCGATGGCGAGGCGGGCGACGGCGCCGCCGACAGAACGAACACCGCGGCGCGCGCGGCGGCGACGGTTGGTCCGCGTTCCTGGGCCGGGAGCATCGGGGCGGCGACCAGGGCGGCGGCGAGGGCGCCGAGCGTCGCGCCCCTCACGTCTTCTTCGGCGGATTCAGTGGTCGCATCTCGATGCGGTCGACCAACATGCGCTGCGGCGTATCGAGCACGAACTCCACCGATGCGGCGACGTCCTCCGCCATCAACTTCCAGGACTGATCGCGCCCACTTCTGTTGAACGACGTCGCCACCGAGCCGGGCATCACCACCG
>DATBIU010000154.1:0-5286 GCA_036556765.1 Gemmatimonadaceae bacterium
CGCATAACGATCGGCGAGGTAGGCGTAGGCGTGGATGGAGACGGCCGTGACCTCGAGCTCCCCCCGCAGCGCCCGTCGGTTGAGGGTCTCGATATCCTGCAGCTCGTGCTCGTACCGAATGCCATCGGTGTTGATCTTGCCGGCGGCGAGCGCGTAGAACATGAACGCGTCGTCGGAGTCCGGGGAATGCGCGACGCGAATGACGCGACTGGTCGTGCTCATCGAGGCGCCTCCACGCGCGCGACGTCGAGGGCGGCATCGATCTCGGCACGACGCCGCTCGTACTCGGGGCGATTTCGCCGACGCTCCGCCGGCTCGGCGGCGATGAGACGACGCTCGAAGCCGACGGCGGCTGTCTCCCTTCCGGCGAGGCGGGCCGCGCGAATCGCCAGCACGAGGCCGAGCAAGTGGTTGGGCTCGGCGCGGAGGATGGTGTCGGCCTGCGCGTGCGCGAAATCGGCCAGGCCCGCGACTTCGGCGATTCGGCCCATGGCGTAGCGCGCGTCGAGGTCGAGGGGTTCTACCATCTGGTAGGCGGGAATCGCCATCTGCGCGAAGAACTGAATGCTGTCGGTTCGGCCGCGCTCGTTGAGCGCCATGATGCGGGCGTAGAGGCGGTCGGCTTGCTCGCGCGGCGTGAGCCGTGAGATGTCGGGGGCGCCTCGCATCGACTGACCGAGGGGGGCCTCGCCCAGGGACGTTCGGGGGAGCTCCTCGCTCGACGAGCCGAAGCGCTGTGCAGCGACGAGCGCGATGAGGGCCACGAGGGCGATCGATGCGACGATCCAGGGCAGCGCGGTTGGACCGGCGTCTGGCGATGGGCGTGTCGCTTGCGCGCCGATCGGAGCTCCACAGCGATGGCAGAACCGAGCGCCCGGTGTGAGCGGCGCGCTGCACGCCCGGCAGGCCGCCCCTTCGAGGGGGGAGCCGCAGCTGGCACAGAAGCGCCCCTCGGCGGCCGCCCCGCACGCGGGGCAGGAGGTGGTGACTGGCATGGAGGGGAATGTAGTGCGACGAGGCACGAACCAAGAAGGCGCTAAGGGCGCTAAGGGCGCTAAGAGCGCTAAGGGCGCTAAGCGCTGGCGGCGCTTGGACGAAAGGCGCACGCCCCGTTAGCATTCCCCCGTGACTCTCAGCGGCTTTGGTTCTTCAGCGCCCTTCCAGCGTCCCTAGCGCTTCGCGAGCGCCCCCATTCGATGACCGATCCCCAGCTCCGACTCTTTCCGGGTGTGGGCTCCAAGCGGATGGGAGAGCTACGACGCGGGCGCGCGTCGTGGGACGTGTTCCTCGAGTGTGAAAGCGACCGCGCGAATGGTGCCACGCGCGGTCGCATTCATTTTGTGTCCGGTGGCTGCACGCGAACGAGCGCATGGATCTTCCTCGAGTGGACCACTCGCGACGTGGAAGAGCGCTTTCTCGAGTTCGCGGCGGGCGAGCTATGGGGGCTGGTCGAGGGGATCGGCGACTGACGAAGGATGAAGGCCGAATGAGGGATGAGGAGTGAGGGAATGGTCGGATGGCTTCTCATCCGATCGATTTCCTCACTCCTCGGCCCTCGTTCCATCAGTCAGGTTCAGGTAGTATGCCGCCCGCCCGGATCGCTGATCTTCTCGATCGTGCGCTCGGCCTTCTTGTCGTCGCGCGCGTCGCGGACGATGTCGGCCTGCGCCACGATGCCGACGAGACCACCGCGCTCGTCGACGACGGGGATGCGGCGGACCTGCTCCTTGCCCATGAGGTCCATCACCGCCTCGATGTCGTCCTCCTCGCGGGCGGTGCGCACGCTCGAGGTCATCGCTTCGCTCACGGGGCAGCTCGACGAATCGTGCCCTTCCGCCACGTGCCGAATGGCGATGTCGCGGTCGGTGACGATGCCGATGAGGCGGTCCGAGCCAGTGCGCTCGACGACGGGCAGAACACCCACATCCTCATCCTTCATCAGGCGAGCCGCGTCGCGCACCGTCGTCTCCGGTGTGACGGACTTCGGCTTCCGGGTCATGATATCTTTGGCCTTCATGATGCTCGACTCCTAGCTCGGGACAGGCCCTCGCAGTCGCAATCCGCTTGCCAGCACACGACGGAAGCGGCTGGGACTCGGCCTTGACGATCCCTCTTCCCCCGTGCCGCAACAGCCGAGTACGATAGCGCCGTGCCACGACCAACACGCTCCACCTTGCCCGACGTTCGCGGCGCGACCGCCAACGACATCCTGGCGCTCGCGCGCCAGCATCACGTTCGCTTCCTGCGGCTGCAATTCACCGACATCCTTGGCATCAACAAGAACGTCGAGGTGCCGGCCTCGCAGCTCGAGAAGGCGCTGGCGGGCGACATCATGTTCGACGGCTCATCGATCGAGGGCTTCGTCCGCATCGAGGAGTCGGACATGCTGCTCGCCCCCGACCTTTCCACCTTTCGCGTGTTTCCGTGGGGAGACGCGGAGAGCCGTGTCGCCCGGGTGATCTGCGACATCAACCTGCCCGATGGGAGCGCGTTTCCCGGCGATCCGCGGGCGGTGCTCAAGCGGCAGATCGCGCGAGCGGCGCAGAAGGGGTTCGTGATGAACGCCGGCATGGAGGCGGAGTTCTTCCTCTTCAAGCCCGGCAGCACCGGCGAGGCGGCGACGACCACGCACGACGTCGGCAGCTACTTCGACCTGGCGCCCGCCGATCTCGGCGAGGACGCGCGTCGTGCAATCGTCGACGTGCTGGAGCAAATGGGATTCGAGGTCGAGGCGGCGCACCACGAAGTGGCGCACGGCCAGCACGAGATCGACTTTCGTTATGCGGACGCGATGACCACGGCCGACAACATCGCGACGTTCCGATTCGTCGTAAAGCACGTGGCGCAGCGCTTCGGCCTGTTCGCGTCGTTCATGCCCAAGCCGATCTTCGGGCAGAACGGGAGCGGGATGCACACGCATCAGTCGCTCTTTCGTGGAGACGAGAACGCCTTCTGGGACGCGACGGCGGAGTGGGAGCTGTCGCGGACGGCGCTCCACTACATCGGCGGTTTGCTGAAGCACGCGCGCGGGTTCTGCGCCATCACGAACCCGCTCGTCAACTCGTACAAGCGGCTCGTGCCCGGCTATGAAGCCCCGGTGAACGTCGCCTGGTCCATGCGCAACCGCTCGCCGCTGATCCGGATTCCCGAGCGCCGGGGCCAGGGGACGCGTGTCGAGCTCCGCATGCCCGACCCCGCCGCCAATCCCTATCTCGCGCTGGCGGTGATGCTCGCCGCGGGGCTGGAAGGGATCGAGACGCAGGCCGATTGGCGCGAGCCGGTCAACGTCAACATCTGGGAGATGTCGCACCGGGAAAAGCGGCGGCTCCGGATCGATGACCTCCCCCACGATCTCAGCGAGGCGTGCGATGAGCTCGAGAAGGACAAGGCGATTCGTGACGCGTTAGGTGATCACGTCGCCGAGCACTTTCTGGCCGCCAAGCGCGAGGAATGGCGCGACTACATCACGCAGGTGTCGCAGTGGGAGTTGGAGAGTTACCTGGCGAAGTACTGAAGGAGACGAAGGGATCGACGGGATCGAGGGGATCAAGGGGGCGCGGTGACGGGCACGTCGAAGGTCCTGGCGGGGGTGCTGGTTGCGCTGGTCGTCGGCCTCGTCGCGGCGCGGACGGCGCTGGATCGGCGCACGACTCTCGCGGACGACGCAGCCGCGGTGCACGCTGGTCATGGAACCCACGGCGGCGGCACGGCGGCCGTGGACTGGACGCGCGTGGGGGACCGCGACCTCGACATCGCCGAGCTGTTCATCATCGCGCGCGCGAACGGAGTCGGCCCCGCGCTCGACCGGCTCCAGGACCTCGCCGCCGCTGATACCGCGCTGCGCGACATGGGTCACGTCATCGCCCACGGGCTCGGCCGTTTCGCCGTCGCGCAACGCGACGGCGACCCTCGCGTGTATGCCGAGTGCCGCGAGGTATTTCAGGCGGGGTGCCATCACGGCGTCATGGAGGCGTATTTCGCGTCCGCCCGGGCCGCTCGACCCGACGCGGTGACGCCGGGCGCGCTCGACTCGCTCTGCGCGACGATCACTCGTCCCGCGGCCGCACGGCTCGTAGCGCTCGAGTGCGCGCACGGAATGGGTCACGGCCTCGTTGCGCGGTATCGAGGAGACGTTCGGCGATCGCTCGCCGCGTGCGATCACCTCACCAGCCGTGACGCGCGCGATGAATGCCACGATGGTGTGTTCATGGAGAACGCCGTTCGAGGGACGACATCGGCGGACATGCGCGTGGGCGACGCGGCGGTGCGGGCACGCGCCGAGGGGCGCGATCAGAAGCCTCTGGTACGGAATGGAGATCTCGCCTATCCGTGCAGCGATGTCGCGGAGCCATACCGGACCTCGTGCTGGAAGTACCAGCCGGTCATCATCGTCGCCGAGACCCGGGGCGATGCGGCGCGAACCATCGCGGCCTGCGGCCGGGCGCCGGTGGCATTTCAGAACGTCTGCTACTTCGGCGTTGGCAAGCAGGGATCGGGATGGTGGGAGGATCAAGAGCGTGTCGCGCGGCTCTGTGAGGGCACGCCCTCCGCGCATCGCTCGGCATGCATTGCCGGCGCGGTCGAATCGTATCTGGATGAGATGTGGACCGTCGATCGCGCGGTCGCGTTCTGCTCGGTGGTATCACCGGAGGCAGCGTCGGCGTGCCACGAGACGATTGGCTCGCGGATCGCGATCATGCGTTCCGACTATCCCGCGATCGAGCGCGACTGCGCGCGTGCCGGGGCCGGCTTCGCGGCGGCCTGCCTCGCCGGCGCCGCGCGGGTGTGGCGCGGCAGCTAGAGATCGATGGACAGGATGGCGCGGGCGCCTAGCCCCGCCATCGCCAGCGCGACAATGCCGCCCGCGACCGCGAGCCATCGCGGATGCCTGTAGTCGCCGACGATGCGCGATCGGTATGCGGCGACGAGCATCGCACCGAGCGACATGGGCAGAATTAGTCCATTGAGCGCGCCGACGAGCACCAGAACGGTGACGGGGCGGCCGACGAGGAGAAAGATCACCGCCGAGACGGCGATGAACGCGATGATCGCCCTCCCGGGCGCGCGGTCGATGCGTCCGCTCACCGAACGGAGGAAGGACACCGACGTGTACGCGGAGCCGACGACCGAGGTGATTGCCGCGGCCCACATCACGATACCGAATATCCGCTGGCCAATGTCCCCGGCGGCATGCCGAAAGGCGGAGGCGGGCGGGTTGGCGGGGTCGAGCGTCGCCCCGTGCGCGACGACGCCGAGCGTCGCGAGAAACAGCAGGATACGCATCAG
>DATBIU010000155.1:0-4253 GCA_036556765.1 Gemmatimonadaceae bacterium
GTCCGCTCGAATTTCGCCTTGGCCATTGATCAGATTCCTAACGAGTGAATGATCCCGCTACAGATTGAGGACTGAGGATTGAGGAAGTGCCACGTGCTCAGACCGACGCTTCCTCGGTCCTCGATCCTCAGTCGGCTAAGCTCGCGACCGGGATTGAACCGGTGACCTCACCCTTACCAAGGGTGTGCTCTACCAACTGAGCTACGCGAGCGCGATTCGGGCACCAACCGCTGTTCATGCCGAAAGCCGCCGTGCCCCGCGGCGGCCTTCACGTCCCACAGATTCTCGTTCGTTCCACGCCTCACAACGCGATATCAGACACCTAACGACAAACGCCAAGCGGGAGACGGGGCTCGAACCCGCGACATCAAGCTTGGAAGGCTTGCGCTCTACCAGCTGAGCTACTCCCGCGACACTGTGCGACAGTGGTGGGGGAAGGATTCGAACCTTCGAAGGCCGGAGCCGACAGATTTACAGTCTGTTCCCGTTGACCGCTTGGGTACCCCACCGATCGGATCACGCCGACCGCCCCGCGTCGAGCACCCTGGCGACTCGCTCAGAGCTGACGGCGAGAATCGAACTCGCAACCTGCCGCTTACAAGGCGGCTGCTCTGCCATTTGAGCTACGTCAGCGCACGGCAGTTTTTTGCGAGACTCTTAGGATAACCAGGGCGGAAAAGGGTGTCAATACACGATCCGACAGCGACTTAGACGCCCCGCACCAACCGCCACTCCGTGCCCCCCGGCCCATCCTTCACCTCGACGCCGCGCGCTTCGATCTCCTGCCGAATGGCGTCGGCGCGCGAGAAGTCGCGCGCTGCGCGCGCCTCGCGCCGCGCCGCGAGCCGGCTCTCAACCCACTCGGCGAGGCGCTCTCGCTCGAGCCGTGCATCGCCGTCTCCATCGGCGTCCTCCGGACGGGGGGTGAGGTCGAGCACCCCGTCCATCGTCGCGAACGCCCGCCGGCCGCGCTCCAGCGCCGCCGTATCCGTGCCCCCGCGATCCAGCTCGGCGTTCGCGCGGGTAATGAACGTGAAGAGTGCCGCGACCGCCTCCGGCGCATTCAAATCGTCGAACAGCGCCGCCCGGAAGTCCCGCTCGGCCTCCTCCGCGACTTGCGCCAGCTCCGGGGTGCCGCCCCGCGACTTGGCGAGCCGGTGAGCGAACTCGCCAATGCGCCGCACCGCCCGGACCGATGACTCGAGCGCCTCGTCCTTGAGGTTCAGCTGCTTCCGGTAGTGGACGTTGAACAGGAGATGACGCACCGCCACCCCAGGGATCTTCTGGTCGCGAAGCGTGCTCACCGTCACGACGTTGCCGACCCGCTTGGCCATCTTCGACCCCTCGACGAGGAGAAACTCCCCGTGGCACCACATGCGGGCGAACTCGGCGCCGGTCGCGCCCTCCGATTGCGCGATCTCATCCTCGTGATGGGGGAAAATGAGATCCACGCCGCCGCAGTGAATGTCGAGCGTTTCCCCGAGGTACTTCATCGACATCGCCGAGCACTCGAGATGCCATCCCGGTCGCCCGCGTCCCCACGGCGAGTCCCAGGCGGCCCCGGTGCGCTCGTCCTCCGGCTTCGCTGCCTTCCACAGCGCGAAATCGCGCACGTCCTCCTTGTTGTAATCGTCGGTCGCGACGCGCGCCCCCGGCTTGATCGTGCGCGTGTCCAGACGTGAGAGCCGGCCGTAGCGCGGGAACTTGGAGATCGCGTAGTAGATCGAGCCGTCGTCCGCCCGGTAGGCAAGCCCGCGATCCATGAGCCGCTGGACGATCCCGATCATCTCCGGGATATGCTCCGTGGCCTTTGGATAAAACTCGGCGTCCTCGATCCGCATGAACCGCCGGTCACGATGGAACAGCTCCGTCACCGGCTCGGTGATCTCGGTGACCGAGCGCCCCTCGTCCGCTGCGCTCTTGATGATCTTGTCGTCGACGTCGGTGAGGTTCATCACCTGCACCACGCGCCACCCACGAAGCCGCAGCGAGCGCCGCAGCAAGTCCTCGAAGAGGAAAGTCCGAAAGTTCCCGATGTGCGCCGGTTTGTACACCGTGGGTCCGCACGTGTACATCCGAACGGTCTCGCCGTCCGCTGGCGCGAACGGCTCGACGCGCCGCGACATCGTGTTGTAGAGGGCGAACGCCGACATTTCGCGGAAGCTAGAGAGCGCCCGATGGACGGTCAACGGACCGGTGACCGCTCCTCCGCGACGCGCGTGCGAGACAGGCTACCCACCAGCACAACGCGTGAGCCGTGCACGGCGATCCCGAGTCGCCGGCACTCCGAGAGCACCTCCTCGGCGGACGCGCCGCCGAGCGCCACGCGCACGGTTCGCGGACCGGCCGAGCGCGCCGGCCGGTACCGGCCCAGGCGCGACGCGACGCGGGGTGCGTGGTCGACGGTGAGCTCGAGTGCGCGCGGGAGCGGGGCAGCGAGCGCACGGAGCCTGCCCTCCTCCAGCGCCAGCACGCGCGATGCGACCGCCGCCAGCGTGCGAGCATGGGCGGCTGACACCAGCACCGTCACCCCGCGCCCGGCGAGCCAGGCAATCACGTCCGGAATGTCGCGTGCGCTCGCCGGCTCCGCATCATCCGCGATGTCGTCGAGCAGCGCGAGACGCGGGGGCAGGAGCGCCACCTCGGCGAGTGCGAGACGACGCAGCTCGCTCGCGGTGAGGCGAGACAGCCGCACCGACGCGGCCGCGTCCAGCCCGACCCGCTCCAACGCCGCCCGGACGGCGGCCTCTGTGGGCGTGGCGTCACGGCGCAGCGCAGCGTGGGCAAGCGACTCGGCGACAGTCATGCAACCGTAATGGGAGGGCACGGAACGGTAGAGTACACCCGGGGGCCGTCCGGCCGGCGAGGCGCGCTCCCCGAACCAGTGCACGCGCCCGCGGTCGGGATGCAGAAGCCCCGCGGCACACATCAACAGCGTGCTCTTTCCCGACCCGGACCGTCCGGTGACGACGACCACCTCGCCCCGGCGCACGTGGAGCGTGACGCCGCGGAGCGCATCGACGGTGGCGCGGCAGCTTCCGAGCCCGACGCGGTACCGCTTGTGGATGTCGAAGAGTCGAAGCGCGTGAGACATGGGGCATTGGAAGAGGTGCCCCAATGTGATCAGCCCGTGCAGAAGCCTCGCATCAGCCGCGCGCCGTGCGGCGCGAACGTGCGCGCGTCCGCTTGCGATGAAAGCGATCGATGGCCTCGACGACCGGCGCCGGATCGAACCGCACCGGATCGGTGGTCGGAAGACCGGTCTCCCGCTCGATGGCCTTGATGGCGGCCTTCGCTTTCCGCTCCGACAAATCGTAGGTGTTCAGCGACACCGCGATCACGGGGGCCGGACGCAGGTACTTCACGAGCGCCTCATGCAGCTCGATGAGATCGGCGAGAGGCGGGAGCTTGACCCAGGGGTTGTTGGTGATGTGCAGTCGCGACGGCTGATGACACATCACCATCGCGTGCGGCAGCGATCCGTGCATGAGGCCGAGCGTTACGCCGGAATAGCCCGGGTGAATCACCGAGCCCTGGCCTTCCACGAGCACGATGTCGGCGTGCGTCGCCGCGTCGACGACGAGGCGTTCGGCCGCGCCGGCGATGAAATCGGCGACGACCGCATCGACCGCGATTCCTCCGCCGTCGATCAGGATACCGGTCTGCCCGGTGCCGGCGAACGCGACGCGGTGCCCGCGATCCGTGAGCCCGTCGCGCATTTGGAGGGCGGCCGTCATCTTCCCGATGTTGCAGTCCGCTCCGACGGTGAGGACGACCGTCGCATCCACGGCGCGAACTCGTCCCGCGGCGACGGGAAGATCCGCGGGGGGACGCCGCAGGTCGTGGATGCCGACGCCGCGTCGGGCCGCGAGCTCGCGGAGCTCCTGGTCGTCGCCGATGAACGTGTGCAACCCGCTCCAGATGTCCATCCCCTGCTCGATCGCGCGGCGAATGGTCGTTCGCCACTCGTCAGGCAGGCGCCCGCCCTGCGGTGCGATGCCGATGAGCAGCGCCGTCGGCCGGAGCGGGAGGCCCGCATCGAGGCTGGCGAGGACCGGAATCTCGCCGCCGAACCCGAGAATGTCCTGGGCCGTTTTCCCGGCGCGCCGGGAATCGATGACTCCGAGCACGCGCTCCGGGGTGTACCGGATGCACGAGTTCGCCGTCTTCGAGGTGAGGGGACCGAACTGGCCCTCGGCGAGAATGAGGAAGGCCGGGGTCGCGGGATCACGGGGGCGGGGGACCGAGGGCGC
>DATBIU010000156.1:0-11015 GCA_036556765.1 Gemmatimonadaceae bacterium
AAGTGGAACTCGGTGAGATGGAGAATGATCAGCGCGACGAGCAGCGTGCGCGCGTAGTGCTGGGGCGGCACGGCGAGAAAGACGGCGCCGAACAGGAAGAGGATGTCCGCCGCCACGACCGCGCCGATGACCCAGTCCCGCGCGCCGCCACGCTGCCTGACGAGGGCGCTCACCGCCAGCACCACGATCGCGTAGAGCGCCGCCAGGACAGCCAGGTTGCCCAGCGGTACCGGCGACGCGTTGATCACCTGGATGCCGACGGCGACCGCCTGCGCGAGCCCCAGCAGCGCCAGGCGGATGGTGCTCTGCCACAGCAGGATCTCGCCGTTCGCCTGCTCCTCCGCGGTGACGCGATCGAGCCGCCTCGACGCGACGGGCGTCAGGTGCGGAATGCGAGGCATGGATTGGCTCGCCGCGCGCGGCATCGCGCGCATTGCGGTGGGTGTCGGCGTCTTCGACATCCAGGAGCAGCGAATGAGAACGCGCTCGGCCGCATCCAAAGCTTGCGAGCGAGGCGCAAAGGGGTGCACGGCGATGTTTGCTGGGAACCGTGCCACTGGAAAGACGCCTCAAGGTCTTGCGGCGCAACGCGTTGGAAAAGCGTGCCGACTCGCGGCGAAACGGCCGATGTTCCCGGGTTTTTCCACGCGAAACGCCCGGCGACGCATGGCCTGCTTTCTGCGTTTTCCGCCTGCCGTCGTCGCTCCGAACGCTAGACCCACTCGTGACTTAGGTGCAGCATGGCAGGGCCACGCCAATCCCGCGAACCCGTGTTCCGCTCGGCGTCGAATTCCCCAGGAGCCGCGCACCCAGATCGTCCGCGCCGGCGAATCGACTGCGAAGATCACGGCGAGACGCAGGGAAAGGCGTCCGGCCGCGCCGCGTCACGCCCGGCCCATCGGGAGAAGGGCCGCCCGGCGCCGACGCGAAATCCGTCGCATTGACCTCGCCGAGATCGCTCATGGCAGAGGCGGTCGGCGGTGTCCTCGGCGTCGACACCATCGCGCGTCCCGACGACTTCCGGGTCACGCGAATCCGGGCGCTTCGAGGTCCCAACTTCTGGCGCCTCGCGCCGGTCATCGCCTGCGACGTTTCGCTGGGCACGCTCGATGAGATCCCGTCCGTCGACCTGCCCGGCTTCAACGAACGGCTGACTCAGCTCCTTCCCACGCTGCACGAGCACGAATGTACGCGCGGCGCGCCGGGCGGATTCGTCCAACGACTGCACGAAGGAACGCTCCTCCCGCACATCCTCGAGCACATCGCGCTGGAGCTTCAGATCCTCGCCGGAACCGATGTCGGCTTCGGACGCGTGGTCGCGTCCGGCGATGCCGGTGTCTGGTGGGTGATCGTCGCGTACGAGGAAGAAGCGGTGGGTCTGCGCGCCGTGCACGAGGCCGTTCAGATCATCCGGGCGTGCATGACCGGCGAAGACGTCGACGCCAGTCGCCTCATTGGCGAGCTACAGCAGCTCTGGCAGACCGTGCGGCTCGGCCCGTCGACCGACGCGATCGTGGAGGAGGCGCGCCGGCGCGGCATTCCGGTGCGGCGCCTGAACTCCCGGTCACTCGTGCAGCTCGGGCTGGGGCGCAACTTGCGCCGCATTCAGGCCACGATGACCGACAACACGAGCGCGATCGCCGTCGAGATCGCGCAGAACAAGGATGAGACGAAGCGTGTGCTGCACGCCATTGGCCTTCCGGTTCCCGTGGGCGACGTGGCGCACGATGTCGACGAGGCGGTCGACGTCGCTCTCGAGATCGGCTTCCCCGTCATTCTCAAGCCGCTGGACGCGAGTCACGGCCGTGGCATCTCGCCGCGGCTCGACGACGAAAGCGCCGTGCGCGCTGCCTGGCCGGTGGCGCAGGAGTACGCCGACGCGGTGGTCGTCGAGCGGTTCGTGGACGGCACCGACCATCGCGTGCTCGTCGTCAACGGAAAGGTAGCCGCGGTGGCGGAGCGCGTTCCCGCCCGCGTCATCGGTGACGGGACGCGTACCATTCGCGAGCTGATCGAGATCGAGAACCGCGACCCGCGCCGAGGCGTCGGGCACACGAAGAGCCTCACGCGTTTGCCGCTGGACGAGCTCACCATCGCGTACCTCGAGGAGCGCGGGCTCTCGCTCGAGTCGCGTCCGGCGGCGGGTGACGTCATCGCGCTTCGGCCGACGGCAAATCTCTCCACCGGCGGCACCTCGATCGATCGCACGGACGAGATCCACCCCGACAACGCGACCGCCTGCGAGATGGCGGCGAGCGCGGTCGGGCTCGACGTGGCCGGGATCGATGTCGTGACGCGCGACATCTCCCTTCCCTTCCGGGACAACGGCGCCGTGATCATCGAGGTCAACGCCGCACCCGGGATTCGCATGCACACCCATCCGGCGGAGGGTGAGGCGCGCAACGTCGCCGCGCCGATCCTCGACATGCTGTACCCCCCCGGCGTGGCCTGCACGATCCCGGTCATCGCCATCACGGGCACCAACGGAAAAACGACCACGGCGCGCCTGATCGCGCACCTCTTCCGGCATACGGATCGCACGGTCGGGCTCACGACGACGGACGGGGTGTACCTGAACAACCGTCTCGTCATGGAAGGCGACATGACGGGCCCGTTCTCCGCGAACATCATCCTGTCGAACGACACCGTCGACGTCGCCGTCCTCGAGACGGCGCGCGGCGGGATTCTGCGCGCCGGATTGGGGTTCGATGAATGCGACGTGGGGGTGGTGCTCAACGTCAGCGGAGACCATCTGGGCCTGCGCGGCATTCATACGCTCGAGCAGCTCGCCCAGGTCAAGGGTGTCATCGCGGCGGTGGTGAAGCGGGATGGCCATGCGGTGCTCAACGCCGACGACCCCCTCGTGTACGCGATGCGCGATCGATCGCCGGGCGACATCGTGCTCTTCTCGGTCGCGGCCGAGGGCGAGAACGAGGCGGTCGAGGAGCACATCTCGCGCAATGGGATCGCGGCGCGCATCGAGGGGGACACGTTCGTCATTCGGCGCGGCAAGCTGCGCATCCCGATCGTGTCCGTTCGCGAGGTGCCGCTGATGCTCGGCGGCGCCGCGCGCTTCCAGCGCGCGAACGTGCTGGCCGCGATCGCCACCGCGTACGTTCAGGGCGTCCGGTACGATGACATTCGAGCCGGCCTGCTCTCCTTCTTCCCATCACCCTCCATGACACCGGGGCGGCTGAATCTCATCCGCATTCGGGGTGCGCGGCTGCTCGTCGACTACGCCCACAACCCCGCCGCCGTGCAGGGATTGATGGAGCTCGTCCACGAGCTTCCCGCGCGACGCCGGATCGGCGTTCTGGCCGCTCCGGGAGATCGCCGCGACGAGGACATTCGCGCCGTCGGTCGTCTGGCCGCACGTCTCGATCACGTCATCGTAAAGGAGGATGACGACACGCGCGGCCGCGCTCCGGGGGCGACCGCGGAGCTCGTGATCGAGGGACTTCGCGAGGGCGGCCTTGGGGTAGATCGCATCGAGATCGTTCCGTCCGAGCTCGACGCGGTGCAGCGGGCCGTCTCGCTGCTGGAGGCGAACGATCTCGCCGTGGTGCTGGCCGACGATGTGCCCGGCGTTCTCGACAAGGTGCGGACCCTGCACGATGCCTGACCCCGACGCGTCGGTTCCGTCTCCGGAAACGGAGATCCGCATCGCCGCCCTGCACTCACTGCGAGGCGCGAACTTGTGGTCGCAACGGCCCGTGACCCGGATGGACCTGATTGTCGGCCAGTACGACGACATTTCCTCGGCCGATGTCCCGGGCGTCCCCGCGGCGCTCGAGCGGGCGATGCCAGGTCTCATCGAGCATCGATGCAGCATCGGCGAGCGCGGTGGATTCCTGCTACGCCTGCGCCGAGGCACGTACGCACCGCACATTATCGAGCACGTGGCGCTCGAGCTGCAGGCGATGGCCGGCTGCGATGTCGGCTACGGAAAGACGCGCGGCGGCGAAACGCCTGGCGAGTACACGCTCGTGTTCGAGCACTGCCACTCCAACGCGGGACTGCGGGCCGCGGCGCTGGCGCTCGAGGTCGTGCAGCGCGCGTTCGCCGGGAGCCTGGACAGCGTCGACTATGCGGTGCAGGAGTTGACGGCGGTGATGGACACGCCGGACGCCCCGCCATTGCGGCAGCGCGTCCTGTGCGGCGTGACGGGAGGGGGCCCGCGCCACGACACACGCGCGGAGATGATCCGCCGCGGTCTCGGCGACGCTGAGCTCGTCGTGGATGTCGCCCCCGGGTATCTCCTCCAGGCTGGGCTTCCATACGCCTGCTCCGACATGGCGATCATCCTCGATGCGACCTTGTCGGACGTCCCGGATCGCTATCGCGAGGAAGAGCGAGCGCGGCAGCTCGTGGGCGTCGTGGCGGACGGCGTGAGACGCAACGGCGTCGTCGTCGTCCCGGCGAAGGAGTGGGAGCTCCAGGACTACGCCCGAGAGCGGGACTGTCGCGTGGTCATCTTCACCACTGACGCCGACATCACTCGTCGAGACCAGCGGGTGTCGCGGGCACTCGCATTCGTGCGTGACGGTCGCATCGTTCTCGAGTCGTTCGACCGGGCCTGCGATGGCGGCGTGTTGCGCGAGGATGTCCCGGCCGCCGCCCAGGTGGCGGCGGCGCTCGCCATGTTCAGCATCGAGGAGCTGGAGCCCACGTGTGCGCCAGCGACGCCATGACCACCCGGCCCCGTGAGGCGGCAGGCACGCGCGGCGACCCTCGGGTGAAGGGTTCGCGGCGCGACGACCGCAAGGCCGGCACGCTCATCCTCATCGGCGGCGCGCTCAACCCCACCGGTCCGGTAATGGACACCTTCCTGCGGCTCAGCGGCGCACGCGAGGGGGCGAAGATCGTCGGCTTCACCACCGCTTCGACCGATCCCGTCGGCTCGGCCGTCGCGTGGAAGGATGCGTTCGCGACCGCGGGCGCGACCAACGTGGAGCTTCCGATCATCGACCGGCGGGCCCGGGCGCAGGACGCGCGCATCGCGCGGATGGTGCTCGAGGCACAGGGCATCTTCCTCGGCGGCGGCGATCAAGTGCAGCTGGTCGCGACGCTCGGCGGATCGTCCGTGGGTCGTGCGATCAAGGAGGCGCATTCGCGCGGTGCGATCGTCTGCGGGACCAGCGCCGGAGCGGCCGCCCTCTCGGACACGATGCTCGCCGGCGGCGAGCTCGATGATGAGGGTCAGGAAGTGCCTTTGTATCTCGGACCGGGCTTCGGCTTGTTAGGCTTTTCCGCGCTCGTCGATACCCACTTCTCGAAGCGCGGCCGTCTGCAGCGGCTCTTTCGCCGTGTCGCCGAAAACCCGGAGCTGATGGGCCTTGGCATCGACGAGGATACCGCGCTCGTCGTGCGCGGCCACCTCGGCGAAGTCGTCGGTAACGGCTCCGTCTACTTCGTCGACGGACGCGGCGTGCGATTCGACAACGCCGAGGAGGCCAAGCGAGGGGCGCCGCTCACGCTGAGTTATTTGCGCGTGGGCATCATCGGCGCGGGGTATCCCTTCGATCTGCGCGAGCGGGAGCTCGAGGTTCTGCTGCGCCGGGATAGCGATGAGGAGACGCCGTCGGTACGGGGGACGGGGGTAGTCGGGAACGAGACGTAGGGCACATGACGCGCCCTCGAGCTGCGCGTCGCCGACGATGTACTCGCTACACCGGTCCCACTGGCGTGGCCGTCCTCTGTCCGATGCCGTCGAACAGGCGGTGGAATCTCGTTTCGACGGTCGCGTAGCATTCACACGACGCTTCCTCGAGGCCCCTTCGATCTTCGATCGCGACCCGGCCGTAGATGTGCACAGTTAGTGCCGTCATGTGACCAAACGGTCGCACGTTCCGGTGCGCGGCGCTGAACTTGCCGAACAGCGAATCGCGAGCGGAGCACATCGCGATCTCTCTGGGAATGGAGGGCCTATGGAAATGAGCACACTGCGGGATCTCTACATCGACGAGCTCAAGGATTTGTGGAGCGCCGAGAAGCAGCTGGTGAAGGCGCTTCCGCGGATGGCGAAAGCGGCGACTCACCCCGAGCTGGCGAAAGCGTTCATGACGCACCTGCGCCAGACCGAGCAGCAGGTCAAGCGCCTCGAGCAGATCTTCGATGAGCTGGGCGAGAGTCCTCGCGGAAAGAAGTGCATCGGAATGGAAGGGCTCATCGAGGAAGGACAGGAGCTGCTGAAGGAAAAACCGGATCCCGACGTGCTCGACGCCGGCCTCATCGCGAAGGCCCAGCACGTGGAGCACTACGAGATCGCAGGGTACGGTACCGTACGAACCTACGCCCAACTGCTCGGCGCCGACCGTCAGGCGCAGCTCCTTCAGCAGACGCTCGACGAAGAGGGAGAGACGGACAAGCTCCTGACCCGCCTCGCGGAGAGCTCGATCAACCTCGACGCGGCCGACGCTGAAGGCGAAGAAGAAGAGACGTCACGTGGCGCCCGTGGCTCATCGCGAAGCACCGAGCGGGAAGTCACCCGGCGAGCCGCGGTCGAAGGCGGTCGCGGTGCCAAGGCCAAAGGCGGTCGCCGCAGCGGCGGGCGGACGACGCGTTCCACGGAATCGACGGCGAGATGAGGTAGCGGATGGCACAGTCTCGGAGAAAGCGGGGAGCCCAGGAGTCGTTAGGTGGCGAGGGCATGCCCCGAGACGAGGTGGCGGGTGAAGGGATCGAGCGCCCCGCTGACGAGGAAGTGATTCGCGCGCGCGCCTACGAGCTGTACCTCGAGCGCGGTGACGGCGCCGGCGACGAGACGGACGATTGGCTGCGTGCGGAGCGCGAGCACCACGAGCGCAAAACGACCCGGTCCCACCGGACCGACCCCACGCAGCAGCAAGCTGACTGGTGACGCGCGGGCCGCGGGCGGCGCGTTGACTCTCTCGAGCAACGCGCCGCTCCGCGCGGAACAGCGGTTGCATTGCAGTCGGAGGCCATTACGAGGACGGCCTGTGTCACGCGTCACTGCGACTTTCCTGCTCACCTTCATGCTCGGCACCGCCATCGCGGCGCAGCCGAGCGACACGGCCGGGATCTCGAGCGAGCCGCTGTTCACCCGCCGCGATGCGGTGTGGGCCGGCGCCTTCCTCCTGACGTCCGTCGCGCTGTTCCAGGTCGACGAGCGCGTGGACCGGTGGGTGCGCGGCGACGACATTCAGGACAACAATCTCATCCGGCGGGCCTCGCGGACGGCGAACCTCGCCACCGACGATCGCGTCATGCTCGCCGGGGGGATTCTGTACCTCACGGGCCGGCTCACCAAGAAGCGACATCTCGCTGACATTGCCTTCCACGCCACCGAAGCAGTATTCGTTTCGTCGACCTTGCTCACGCTCGTGCGCGGCACGGTCGGACGAACGCGCCCGTACGTGACCCCGGACGACCCCACCAACTTCGACGCCTTCCAGGGCTTCAAGCAGTTCGAGTATCGATCCTTTCCATCCATTCACGCGTCGGCCAACTTCGCCGTCGCCGCGGTCGTCTCGAGTGAGTTGAAGCGCCGCTGGCCTGGGCGCCTCGGATGGGTCCCACCAGTCCTCTACACTACCGCCGCTCTCCCGACCGCGAGCCGCCTGTACCTCCGGAGACACTGGATGAGCGATCTCGTGCTGGGTGCGTTCGTCGGCATCATGACCGGCCGCAAGATCGAGCAGTACCACCACACGCATCCCGGCAACAAGATCGACAAATTCTTCCTCGGGGTTGAGCCAGGTCCGGACGGAAGCGCGCGACTGGTGCTGTTCGAGCATCGCTTCTAGGCGCTGATGGCCGAGCTATGCTCCGGCCACCGGGGCTCCGAGTCTCGGGGCCACGGACAGCCGAACTGCCGAATCACCCGAATAACAGCGCGAATTGCGCGAACTGCGTCGTGCGTTGGGGGGTCGGCGTTACAGGTATCGTCCTCGCCCGCGGAGGATTCCGCGGCGCCGTGAGCAATTTGGGCTACTCGGGTGATTGGGAGCTCGGCTGTCCGTGGCCGCTGGGGAACCCCAGCCAGGCGTCCGGCGACCCCGCAACGCCAGCGTTGCTTTCCGGCAATTCCGGGCGTCGTGAAGGTGACCACCTTCACATGGAGCACGCCGAAATGCACCGCTATGCGCGGTATACGCTCGTGGCTCTAGCCACCGCTGGACTCTGGCTCGCCGGCAGCGGCGCGCAGGCCCAGGGCAACACCAGCGGAGACTGGAAAGCTCCCCCGGGGAGCGGCAACAAGAAGAAAGTCAAAGTCATCTCGACGAGCGACGCCGTGATCGTCGCACGCGAGACGCTCGTCAAGCATGGCTACGAGGTGGTCCGCGTGGACATCGTCGAGGACACTCGCATCATCTATTACCGCCTCGGAAATCGCGGCCGCGGGAAGGGAAAGGGCCGCTTGCAGAAGATCGTCGTGCGCCGCGAGCCGGAGCGCGTCGTGTTCGTCGATGCGCCGAGAGCGGTGCTGGTCGACATCAACGTCAGGCTCGGCTTCTAGCGATCTGGCAGGACAAGGCATGAGGACCGAGGCGTGAGGAAATCGATCGATTCCTCACGCCTCGGTCCTCATGCCTCATTCGCCCTTATGCCGCCCTTTCCAGTGTCGCCGTGCAGTGAGCGCACCGCGTGGCGCGGGCGTCGATCGTCGAACGGCAGTATGGACATTCGCGCGTCGCCGGCTTCTCCGCTGCCGGTGCCGGCCGAATGAACGCCTTGCTGATCCGCCAGACGACGAACGCGATGATGATGAAGTCGATCAGCGCGCCGATGAAGTCACCGATGAGAAAGCTCACCGGTCCAAGATCGAGCGTCGCGGCACGCCAGTTCCCGCCGGGCGTCACCGCCTCCACGATCGGCATGATGAAATCATTGACGATCGCCGTGACGAGCTTCCCCATCGCGCCGCCCAGCACGACCGCGATGGCCAGCGCCAGCACGTTCTCCTTGACGAGGAATTGCTTGAATTCGCGCCACATGTAGGCCTCGGGATGGTTCGGAGGTGCTGAAGCTGCTCAAAGTGCTCGAGGTGCTCAAGGGAACCGCTGTCCCTCGAGCACCTCGAGCACCTCGAGCAACTCGAGCACCTCTAGAAATTCGCGTCCAGATACAGCGCCGCGGTCAACCCCCGATTCGGTCGAATCCCCTTGGCGAGATCGAATCGCACGAGCCCCTCGAGGACGGACCATCCCAGCCCTGCGCCGAGCAGCGGCTTCCCGGGATGCGACCAGTCGTCCCGCGCGCCCGCCCATCCAGCATCGAAGAACACCACCGGTCGGAACCCCAGCCGATCCGTCGACAGCTCGGCACGCCCCAACCAGAAGGCGTCGCCGGCGCTCGTCCCGATCGGCAGACCCCGAACGGTGTGTGTGCCGCCGAGGTACCAGAGCCGCTGCGGCGGAACGTCGCCGGTCGTCGTGCCTGCGCTCATGGTGAGCGCTCCGGCGAGTCGCGCGGGCAGGTTTCGGGTCATCGTGAGATCGAGCGCCCCGCGCGCGAACTCCAGATCCCCGGTCGCACCCTCCACGCGCAGCGCGCCGGACAACCGGAGGGCCTGTGGGTCGAGTCCAAGCGAGAACGGCACGCGCACGCTGGCGCCCGCCAGATCCGCGCGGGTCGCAGTCACGTTCTCCCGAAAGCGCAGGCCGTTGATGCCGTGCGCCAGCGACAGCTGGGTCTCGAGCGGTGCGTTGCGCTGCCGTTCGGCGAACACGCGCCATTCCGCGGGTCCGTTGACACCCGTCAGCTCCAGGCCGGCCGACCGGTAGTAGAACCCTTCGTCGCGTCCGAAGAGCAGCGCGTTGGCGGAGTTGCCGAGGCCTAACGGCGCTCCCCAATCGTCGACGACCGACAAGCGCCGATAGGCACCGAGGGAGATCCCGCGAGCGGCATCCCCGCGCGTCAAGCGGAGATCGACGTTCGGCTCGAGGTCCGCGTGCCCGATGCGTCCCGCCGCGCGCCACGACAGTCCCGCGCCCAGCTCCTGCGTGATGGCGCCACCCGCCGAGAGTCCCTCCACGCGATTGTAGCGCACCATGCCGCGCTCGAGGATGCTGAAATCCACCGCGCGCGGCGACCACTCGGGCTGCAGGCCCCAGCCCAGCTCCTTCTCGAGCTCCTCGCGCTCGCGCGCGCCGAAGAGCTCGTCCGACGGGTCGAAGATCGATTTCGGCAGCGCCGGCGATGACGCGAGCGCCACCGGATCGCACGGAATGCGGATGGCGACCGGAACCGTCTGGTTGTACCGCATCTCCGTGAACGTCAGCGTGTCGCCCGGAACACACTCCTCGAAGCCGTCCTTCACCCGGTCGGACTTGCCTCTCGGGCCCATCTCGATATTGACGTCCATCTTCTTTCGCGGGGCCATCGTGTCGACGACCACCGCCGGCAACCGCTCCGTCCCATTCACGCTCGCGTAGGTGAAGCTCTCGAACACCTCGAAGGGAGATCGCATGACTCCGACCTGCACCCGCCCGTTCACCGACTGGAGCCGCGGGAGCCACCAGCGCCCCTGATGCAATCCGTACTCGATCGTGAACGCCTCGAGCGTGGCGACCATGGGGAAGATCAACGGCCGAATCGCTCGCGGCACATCATCGAACTCCTCTTCCCCTTCCTCCTCTTCCACGAACTTCTTGATGTCGAACGGTGCCGCCGGCCGATAGGCGGCACGAACGACCTGCGCGCTCTCGAGATCGAACCAGAGGGAGCCGAGGATGAGGTCGAACGCGGGCTCGCGAGCGACGATGTTGACCTCGACGATCCGGATCGTCCGCCCCCCGGGAAGCGAGTACGAGATCGTGTCGCCGGTGTCGTAGCGGTAGTACGCTTCGGCGCCATCGGCGAGCGGATGGACGAACAGCCCTTCCTGATCGGTCACCCGCTCCATTCCCGTGAAGCGCAACAGGCCTTCACGTCCTGGAAAGTACGGCACGGGACTCATCTCGAGTGTGCCGACGAGGGCCCGCGCACCGGGGAAGGACATCGGGATGGCGGTGCGGGTTCCCTCGACGTCGATCCAGGCGCCACCCTCGCG
This sequence comes from Gemmatimonadaceae bacterium, assembly GCA_036556765.1. Taxonomy (GTDB): domain Bacteria; phylum Gemmatimonadota; class Gemmatimonadetes; order Gemmatimonadales; family Gemmatimonadaceae; genus JAICNG01. Next base: position 11,015 of record DATBIU010000156.1, read on the forward strand.
A
>DATBIU010000157.1:0-23161 GCA_036556765.1 Gemmatimonadaceae bacterium
ACCGCTGTTCGGTCTGGCGGAAGGAGCCGCCGAAGCCGGCGTCAGCGCACTCCTCACGATCGCCGGGATCGAGCGCCTCGGCAGCGCGCGCGCGCACCTGAGCGACTGGCCGTCCATGGCGACCGATACGATTGTCGGAACGCCCGTCCTGGGCTTCCTGGATGGGCGCGTCGTCATGGTGTCGGTCTTCGCGCTCGTGCTGGCGGCCGTCGTCCAGGCCGTGCGGTACCTCCTCCTCCGTAGAGAGAACCGCGATCACACCGCCGTCGCGATCCATGAGGAACACGAGCGGCAGGAGGAAGCCGCTTCGCACCAGGCCGAGTGACCGTCCCGGCTCTTCACCTCGACATGTCCTGATGACGCGACTGCGGTGGGCGCTCCTCGGCGTTGGACTCGCGAGCACGCTGACCTTGCCCGCCCGAGCGTCGAGCCAGGACACGAGCGCGGGGCGGCCGTTCGGGACGCTGCGGGAGCAGGCGACGGTGCGCCAGCAGTGGCTCGAGCAGCGGATGGCGACGGTGCTGCCCGCCCTCATGCGCAAGTACGGGGTCGACATGTGGGTGATCCCGATGCGCGAGTACAACGAGGACCCCGTCTTCTCGTCGATCGTGTCGCCGACGACCTTCGCTGCCCGGCGACGCACGATCTACGTGTTCTTCGATCGCGGCGGCGCGGCGGGCGTCGAGCGCCTGGCGCTCGGCGGCACCTCACAGGGAGGGGTCTACACCGCCATCCGGTCTCAACGCGCCGCGCCGGGTAACGTGCTCGGCGCCAATCAGGCGGAGCTGTGGGGCGACCAGCAATGGCTCGTGTTGAAGGACGTAATCGAGGAGCGTCGCCCGGCGCGCATCGCCGTCAACACGTCCCGTACGTGGGCGTTCGCCGATGGCCTGTCGAGCGGCGAGTACGAGGGTATGCGTCAGGCGCTCGGCGAAACGTGGACGAGCCGGTTCGTGCCCGCCGAGGGGATGGCCGTCGATCTGATCGCCGCGAGGCTGCCTGACGAGGAGCGGATGTACGAGCGCTTGCAGCAGCTTGCCTGGGCGCTCATCGACACCGCGTTCTCCAGCCGGGTGATCGTCCCAGGTGTGACTCGCACGAGCGATGTGGTGTGGTGGTTCCGCCAGCGCGTGAACGATCTCGGGCTGAAGAGCTGGTTTCAGCCGTCGGTTACGGTCCAGCGACGCGGCGCGACCGCCGAGGATCTGGGAGAAACGCCGGTCATCCAGCGCGGTGATCTCCTGCACTGCGACTTCGGCCTCGTTGCGCTCGGGCTCGCCACCGATACCCAGCACATGGGCTACGTGCTCCTGCCAGGCGAAGCCTCGCCGCCGGCCGGGCTCCAACGCGCGCTCGCGACGTCCAACCGGCTGCAGGACATCGTTATGCAGGAGCTGCGCGTGGGTCGCACCGGAAACGAGATTCTGCATGCGTCGCTCGAGCGAATGCGACGTGAGGGGATGGAGGGCAGCGTCTACACGCACCCGATCGGCGTGCACGGCCACGGCGCGGGCCCGCTCATCGGGCTCTGGGACTATCAGGAGGGGGTTCCGGGCCGCGGCGACCATCGGGTGATTCCCGGGATGTGGTTCTCGATCGAGCTGCGGGCGACGTCGGCCGTGCCGGAGTGGGGAGGGCAGCGGGTGTGGTCTGCGCAGGAAGAGGACGCCATCATCGCGGGGGATGGAAGAATCCGCTGGGCGCTTCGGAGACAGACCGAGTTTCATCTGGTCAGATAACGAGACTAACTTCCGCAGACGTCAGGAATCAGACGTCAGGTATCAGGTTGGAGAGAACTGCAACCGCACGCGCAGTCGAAGTTTCTGGCCACTGAGCCCTGACGTCTGCGGAAGTTGGTCTTTTCAGGACAGCGCGAGGCTCGAGATGCGGAAGAAAGACAAAAAGCTCATCGTCGTCGGGGATCGCGTTCTCATCGCCATTGAGGAGGGTGAGGAGCGGACGAAGGTCGGGCTCTATCTGCCTCCGTCGGCGGTCGACAACCAGGCGGTGCAGGGTGGCCGGATCGTCGCCACCGGACCGGGGCTGCCCATGCCGGATCCCGGCGAGACCTCCGAGGAGCCGTGGCGAACGGCCGCGCGCGAGACGCGCTTCGTTCCAATGCAGGCGAAGGTGGGGGACTACGCGCTGTTCTTCCGTCGCGCTGCAGTCGAGATCACGTTCGAGAGCGATCGCTATCTCGTGGTGCCGCAGACGGCGATTCTCGCGCTCGTGCGCGAGGGCCCGATACGCGACGAGGACTGATCATGGCCGGCACCCCGATGCGGACCTCGATGTACGATGAGCGCTTCGTCACCCCGATGCGCGAGGAGCTCACGCGACTCGGCGTCGAGGAGCTGCGCACGGCCGACGCCGTCGATCGCGCGCTGACGGACGCGCGAGGGACAACGCTCGTCGTCGTCAACTCCATCTGCGGCTGCGCGGCGCGCAATGCGCGACCGGCCGTCGCGCGCGCACTCGAGCACGGCACGCGGCCCGATCGCCTGACGACGGTCTTCGCCGGCCAGGACGCCGACGCGACGGCTCGCGCACGCGAGTATTTCGCGCCCTACCCGCCCTCATCGCCGCAGATCGCGCTGCTCAAGAACGGCGGCGTCGTGTTCATGCTCGAGCGCCGGCAGATCGAAGGGCGCAGCGCGGAGGACATCGCACGAGACTTGACAGCGGCGTTCGAGAAGTATTGCTAGCGACAATCAGGGAATGAGGACGGAGGAGTGAGGAAATCGATTACCTCACTCCTTTTTTCTCATTCCTCGCGCGTGGCTCTGGCATAGCCTCTGCACTCTCTTCACTCGATACTCGCGGAAGCACACCAGCCGAAGGGGGAGTGGATATGGAACGCAACTTCAATGACACGTTCGGTGGCAGCAGCGAAACGCCGAACGTCGGGGGATCCAGCGGACAGAGCGGGAGCACCGGCAGCGGCGCCACCGGGTTTGGCTCGGGCGCCGAGCGTGCCGACACGTCCTTCTCCGGCGCGCCGGGATCCATGGGTGCGGAAACGTCCACCGACAACACCCGCGGAAAGTTGGGGAAGGCGAAGGAGAAGATCGGCGAGCGCGCCGGTGAGCTGAAGACGTCGCTGGCCGACAAGCTCGAGCAGGGCGCGGAGAAGCTTCGCCAGCGCGCGCACAGCGGCGGCCAGTACGCTGGTGCCACCGGCGATGGTACCGTCGGCGTCGCGGAAAACGACAAGATGACGCAGGTGGCCGACAAGGTCGCCGGCGGAATGCAGAGCACCGCGAACTGGGTGCGCAACGCCGATCTCGAATCGGTGAAGGGCGACATCGAGCGTCAGGTGAAGGAACACCCCGCTCGCACACTGCTGGTCGCGGTCGGCCTCGGGTACGTGCTGGGCAAGGCGTTCCGCCGCTAGGAGGGGCCATGGCGACGGGACGCGATAACGGACGCGGGATCGGCGTGCTGCTGCGCGACCTCGCGGACGGCGGCGCCGCCTTGCTCCGGCAGGAGCTGCGGCTCGCGCGCGTCGAGCTCAGTGGAATCGCCACCGCGGTGGGTGTCGGCACGGCGCTCACCGCCACCGGCGCCGTCCTCGCCGTGCTGGGGACGTTCGCGCTCCTGATCGGCCTCATCATGCTCGCCGGCGACCAATGGCTTCGTGACCGGTACTGGCTTGCGGCCCTCATCGGCGCCGTCATCGCGGGCGGTATCGCCGCCTGGATGGCGCGTCGAGGCGCCGCGCATCTCTCGCCTCGCCGTCTCATGCCTGACGAGACGGTCGAGACGCTCAAGGAGGACAAGGAATGGCTGAAACGACAGCTGAAGTCCGGCGCGACATCGAGATGACCCGGGAGCGCATGTCGGACACGCTCGCGCAGCTCGAGCACAAGCTGAACGTCATGGAGATCGTGCGCGACCATCCGTGGCCGGCGCTGGCCGTAGCCGCGGGGGCCGGTTTCGCGCTGGCCAACTCGCGCGCGGACGTGAAAGCCGCGGCGGCGGCGGTGAAGGCGACCGATGGCGCGAGCAGCAAGGTCGGTGCGCTCCTCGACGATCTCGCCGCCACCCTCATCGGTGGCGTCAGTAGTGCACTGTCCCAGCGCGTCGACGGGCTGGTGAGTGAGTTGAAGACCGCGCTCGGGGCGCCGGCAGGCAGCCGCACGACGTCGCGCACGTCGTCGGACCGCCAACTCGCCGGCTACGGCGAAACGGCGAGGTCGGGCTTGCAGGACGTGAGCTTGGACGGGGTGCGCCCGAGCACGACCCCCACCAGCGCCATCGGCGCGCGCGCGGACTGAACGTCAGGAGTCAGGAATCAGGAGTCAGGAATCAGGGGGTGTCAGGGTGATGGTGTCAGGAGATCGCGAGCCGTTCCCCTGCAACCCGCTCCCCGACCCCCTGATTCCTGACTCCTGACTCTCCTGACTCCCACTCATGGGCGACGGACTCGGAACGCTCCTCCCCATTCTCGGCGGCATCCAGTGGATCAGCGGGCTCGTGCTCGCCGTGGCGGCGCTGAGGCGCGCTCGAAGCTACGATCGACCTGGTGGCCTGCTCGCCCGCACATCGGCTCGACTCGCGATCGTGCTGTTTGTTGTCGCCGCGCTCGACCTCCTGCTCCGCGCATCGGGGTTGAGTGCGCGGGTCGCGCCCTGGCTGCCCGTTGATTTCAATCGGGACACGTGGCACCTCCGCGCGCTGCTGATCATCTGCGCCGCCGCCTGGCTCATGCTGCTGGTCGCCGCATCGGTGAATGCGAGCCTTGGCGTGGGGGAGCGTCGGCGGTCGGCCGCTGAGGAGCTCCGCCGCCGGATGGGGGGTCGCCGAACCCCGTACTGATGTGGTAGATTACCCGCCGGTGTAGCGCGCCCTCGCCGGAGCGTGATGAGTTGTACCATCACCTGTGGCGCGACCGCGACACGCCATCCAGTAGTCAACGGGTTGTGCCGGCACGCCGAGAGGCGCGGCCCCTTTGGGCACCGTCGATTCAGGTGGCGATTGCCCACTCGCTCGGCCGCCTCTCGAGCAATGATGTAAGTCTTTGGCTTTCCTGCCGTAGCGAGCGATGTATCGTCTCCCCGCCGCACCTGTGAACAGCCGTTCGATAGCTCTCTCCTCCCCAGTAAGGACCCACACGACCAACTGAGCAACCCCGGCCAAGTAGTGGGTGCTCTCCTTGCAAGCGTCCCCCGCGCCCGAGGCGGCTGCGTGGTCGTGTGACGTTCGTCGCTGCGACCGACCCATGGCGACGTTACGCCTTGCCGTCTCACTCGCTGCACGTCCCATCCTTCTTATCCCAGGAGTTCTCGCATGAACCGCATGATCCAGGGTGTCCGTCGCTTCCTCCGCGAAGATGAGGGCGCCGCGATCGCCGAGTACGGGCTACTGCTCGCGATCGTCGCTGTCGGCCTGATCGCCATCCTCACGGCCTTCCGGAACGACATCGCAACGTGGTGGAACGGAATGCGTGAGGACATCACGGCCACGCCGACCGATGCCGACCCGAACGCGCTTCCCGGCACGCCCTAACCGAGCTCGCTGGGGCTGAAAACGCAGGCTGGAGCACACCGGGGGATATGATGCACTTCGGTGAGGCACCGCTCGGGCTGCTGGCGGGCGCAGCGTTCACGCTGCTGCTCGCCAGTGCCTGCGCCTTCGACCTTCGCTCGCGCCGCATCCCGAATCGGCTGGCCGCGGTGCTGGCCGGCGTGGGCGCGGTATATGGTTTCGCGACGTTGGCCCCGGGGGCTGCGCTCGTGCACGCGTTGAGTGGTGGCGCGGTGGGTCTCGCGCTCTGGCTGCCATTCTGGTGGATGCGCGTGCTGGGAGCCGGGGACGTGAAGCTCGCCGCCGCGGCCGGCGTGTGGCTCGGCGTCTCGGGTGTGGTGGAGGCTTCGCTGATCGGCGCGGCGGTCGGCGGCGTGCTCGCGTTCTGGGCGCTGGCGCGGCAAGGCGGCATGGCGGCGGGCGTGGCGCGATTCGGAGCATGGATGATCGCCTCGCGTGCTGCTCGCGCCATCGGGCCGGAGCTGACGCCGCAGGAGCGACGCATTCCGTATGGAATCGCCATTGCCGCCGGCGCGGCGGTGGCGGCGTGGGTTCCCGGATTGATCTGGTAAGAGGATCGTTATGCGCTCACGGAAGTTCATTCGGAACGAAGAGGGAGCCGCGGTCGTCGAGTTCGCGCTCGTCATGCCGATTCTCGCGCTCATCATCTTCGGCATCATCGATTTCGGGCGCGCGTTCTACACGGTGAACAACATCATCTCGGCGGTTCGTGAGGGTGCTCGCTATGGAGCCATCCTCTCGGCGCCGATGAGCACGACGGGACAGCGGGAAATACGCGATCGGGTGCGGAGCGTGTCACAACCGTTCGGCGGCGACTCGCTTCGGGACGACCAGATTCAGATCGAGTTCCCGAATGGGGAGCTCGTGCGGGTACGTGTCGAAAGCTACCCCTTCCGTCCGCTCACCCCGATTGCCGGTGCCCTCGGAGTGGGGACGTGGCCGATCACGCGACAGGCCACGTTCCGCTGGGAGCGCGGCACCTAACGCAGACCATCGGGCGCGGAGACGCATCGCGCCCTGGAGCAAGGACCCATGGCTCAGAGACGGTATACGATTGTCTTCTACGTCGCCGTGTTCATCGCGGCGATGGCGACCTACGGGGTGTACCGCGTGCTTCAGGCGGCCAAGCTGAGCGCGCGGGTCACGACCAAGCCGGTCGTCGTCGCGGCGAAAGACATCCCCGCCGGCGCGGCTCTCGACAAGCAGTCGCTCGAGGTGAAGCAGTGGCCGGCGGTCGCGATGCCAAAGGAGGCAATGGCGAGCCTCGAGGCCGCCGTGGGTCGCGTCGCCCGCGTCCCCGTCTTCGCCGGGGAGGCAATCGTTCCGGGCCGCCTCGCGCGCGCGGGCACGGCCCCGGGACTCGAGGCGCGCATCGCGCCGGGCATGCGCGCCATGTCGGTGCGCATCAACGACGTGGCCGGCATGAGCGGGCTCGTGCAGCCGAACAGCCGCGTCGACGTGCTGGTGTCGCTCCGCGAGTCCGGCTCGAGCGCGACGGAAGAGGTGTCCAAGCTCTTCCTCGAGAACATGCGCGTGCTCTCGATGGGGTCTCGCACCACGCGCGATGACTCGGGAGATCCTACCCCGGCGACGACGGCGACCCTCGAGGTCACGCCCGCCCAGGCGGAGAAGCTCGCGGTGGCGATGCGTCAGGGAATGATCCAGCTGGTGCTTCGCGGTTTCGATGACACCGACAGCACCGGCACCAAGGGCGCGAGCTCATCGGAGGTGCTCGCCCAGCTTCGCTCGGCCAAGCCGGCTCAAGTGGTGGCGAACGCGCCGAGCCGCCCTGCCGTCCGCCCGGCTCCGCGTCGTGCCGAGCCCCGGCGGGACACGCCCCCTCCGGTGGCCGTCGCGCCGGTGGCCGCCAAGCCCGATTCGCTGACGGTGCGGGTGTATCGCGGCAATCAGGTCACGCAGCAGAAGTTCGACACGACGAACACGAATGGAACGCCGTGAGCGTGCTCACCCTCTCATTACGCCAGGAGCTCTCGTGAACCGCCTCACCGGCATTCGGCACTTTCTCATGCTCGCCGCCATGGTCACGTCCGCGGCGGCGAGCGCCGCGGCCCAGGCGGTTCAGGTCACGCGCATCGATCTGCCGACGGGGCGGTCCTATCCCATCTCGACCAACGTGGCCATCTCCCGGGTGTCGATCGCCGCGCCCGGGGTGGCGGACGTCGTCGTCATCGGGGAGCGCGAGGTCGTCATCAACGCCCTCGCCGCCGGCGAGACGGATGCGATCATCTGGCAGGCGAACGGCACGCGACAGCACTACCGCGTGTCGGTGCATTCGCCGGCGGACCGCATGCAGATCGCGCTGCACATCAAGTTCGCCGAAGTGCGTCGCGACGCGCTGCGCGAGCTGAGCGTGTCCGGCGCGGTATTCGACAAGAACGTCAATGCGAGCTCGGGCCTCTTCGACCCGCGCAGTATCTTTCCGGCGGACAGCCTGATCGTGAATGCCACCCGCCGGTTCCTCTCGATCTTCACCGATTTCGGCACCGACAGGCTGGTCGCGTGGATCGAGGCGCAGGAACAGGCCGGGCGCGCAAAGGTCCTCGCCGAGCCGACGATCCTGGCCGCGAACAAGGAAGAGGCGAACTTCCTGGCCGGTGGCGAGCTCCCCGTGCCCGTGGTGCAGGGGAGTGGCGGCGACGCCAGTGGCTCGCGCGTGACGATCGAGTACCGCGAGTTCGGCGTGCGACTGAACTTCATGGGTGAGATCCTCAGCGACTCGCTCGTGAAGCTGCGCGTGCGCCCCGAGGTCTCGAGCCTCGACTTCGTGAACGCCGTGCTCGTCTCCGGCTTCCGCGTGCCGGCGTTTCGCACCCGGCGCGTCGAGAGCACGATCGACGTGCGCCGCGACCGCAGCATCATCATCTCCGGCATGTTCAGCACGGAGGAGGAGCGGGTGAAGACCGGGATCCCCCTCCTCATGCACATTCCGATTCTCGGCCAGCTGTTCTCGAGCACGCGGTTCCAGAAGAACGAGTCGGAGCTCGTCGTGATCGTGACGCCGGTGATCGTCGATCCGCTGCGGCCACCGCCGGAGCACACCATTCAGCTGCTCCCCGAGACGACGCTTCCGGCGCGCGATGCGCTCGAGAAGCGGTTGCCGCCGGGGGCGCGCCCCTAGCGAGTGGCCACGCACCGCAAGGTCCTCATCGTCGGCGGCGCAGCCGGCTCGGCCGACACGGCGAAATCCGTGTTGGCCCGCTTCGGCTTTGGTGAGCCGGGCGCGTCGGTCGATGTGAGCACCGCCCTGGCCGAGCTGCAGCACCAGACGTACGACCTCCTGGTCCTTCCCCTTCAGGATGTCGACGCGCTGCAGCTGGCCGCGATCGAGCGCGCGCTGCGCGCGGGGCGGTTGTCGTTCGCGATCGGAACCGCGCCCCGCGCCGAGCCCGACCTGATCCTGCGCGCCATGCGCTCGGGGATTCAGGAGTTCCTGGTCTATCCGCCCGATCCCAAGGACCTCGCGACGTCGATCGATCGCCTGATGCGGCGCGTGAGCGGGAATGGCCAGCGCGGTGTCGTCTATACGCTCTACAGCAGCAAGGGGGGCGTCGGGACGACGTCGATCGCCGCGAACCTGGCGCACGCTCTGGCCAAGGGGCACAAGGACTCGCGTGTCGCGATCGCCGATCTCGTGGTCACCGATGGCGACATTCGCGTCTTCCTGAACCTCAAGCCGGCGTACGACCTCGGGGACCTCGTCAAGAAGCTCGATCGGGTGGATGCGGAGCTTCTCTACTCCCTCATGACGCCGTACCGCGAGGGGATCTGGGCGCTGCCCGGCCCGGACAACCCGGAGCTCGACGATCTGCTCGACGGTGCGACGATCAGCACGATCATCGAGCAGCTGCGCAGCCACTTCGCGTTCACGGTGCTCGACTGCGAGCATCACATGAGCGAGCGCACGCTGGCGGCGATGGACGTTGCCGACCGCATTCTGCTCGTGACCCAGCTGAACGTGCCGGCGTTGCGCAGCACGCAGCGAAGTCTCGCGATCTGCCGGCGCCTCGGCTACGCGAACGACAAGATGTGCGTCGTCGTCAACCGCTATCAGTCGGGTGAGGTGCTCTCGCTGTCCGACGCGACCGATGTGCTGAAGTGCGAGGTGTTCTGGAAGCTGCCGAACGACTATCGCACCGCGGCCGGGTCGTTGATGAAGGGGATTCCCGTGGCGGAATTCGACCCGAGCTCCAAGCTGGCGTGGAGCTACGGGCAGCTCGCCGCGAAGCTCGCCGGCGTGGGAGAGGTCGCTCGAAATGGTGCTCACCGCGCCGGCGTTCGGTCGCTGCGCGCGCTTCTCGGCATGAAGAAGAGGGTCTAGGCAATGTCGCTGCGCGAACGTCTGACAGGCATCAAGCCGAATGGTGGAAGCCGGCCCGCGTCTCCACCGGCGCCGGCTCGGCCGGCGGCCGCCGAGCCGGTGAGCTACGGCGACTACGCACCGCCGCCGCGGCCGAAGGAGCGCGCCTCCGGCATGTACACCGGCGGGCGGCAGCGCGAGCAGCCCACGCTCAGCGCCGTCGAGCAGCTCAAGGTCGACCTGCATCGCCGGCTGATCGAACGGCTCGATCTCGAGGCGCTGGAGCAGGTCAAGGACGAGGGCGAGCTGTCACGTCAGATTCGCGCGGCCGTCGTCGAGTTCCTCCGCGCCGAGCAGACGCCGCTCAGCCAGACCGAGCGGGAAGAGGTCGTCGAGCAGATCGTCTACGAGATCATTGGGCTCGGGCCGATCGAGCCATTGTTCCGCGATGCGACGATCAGCGACATCCTCGTCAACGGCGCGCACGAGATCTACATCGAGCGCTACGGCAAGCTCGTCCGCGTGCCGGCGTCGTTCCGGAACGATGCGCACCTGTTGTCGGTGATCGATCGCATCGTCAGCAAGGTGGGCCGTCGCGTCGACGAGTCGTCGCCGATGGTGGACGCTCGTCTCCCCGACGGATCCCGCGTCAACGCGATCATCCCGCCGCTCGCGCTCGACGGCCCCGTGCTGTCCATCCGCCGCTTCGAGGCCGACCTGGCGGTGCAGCAGCTCATTCAGAACGGCACCCTCACCGAGGGGATGATCCGGCTGCTCGCCGGATGCGTGCACGCGCGGCTCAACATTGTCATCTCGGGCGGTACCGGCTCGGGCAAGACGACGTTGCTCAACGCGCTCAGCTCGTTCGTTCCGGCCGATGAGCGCATCATCACGATCGAGGACGCGGCCGAGCTGCGGCTCAATCAGGAGCACGTCGTGCGACTGGAGACGCGGCCGCCCAATGCCGAGGGACGCGGGGAAGTGATCTCGCGGGATCTCGTGAAGAACGCGCTCCGCATGCGTCCCGACCGCATCATCGTGGGCGAGGTACGGTCCGCCGAGGCGCTGGACATGCTCCAGGCCATGAACACCGGTCACGAGGGCTCGCTCACGACGATCCACGCCAACACCCCGCGCGATGCGTTGGCTCGGTTGGAGACGATGATCCTCATGGCGGGAACGGCGCTGCCGACACGCGCGATGCGCGAGCAGATCTCCTCGGCCGTGGATGTGCTGATCCAGATCGCGCGCCTGGCCGATGGGTCGCGGCGTGTCATGAGCATCACCGAAGTGACGGGTATGGAAGGCGACGTCGTCACCACCCAGGAGGTGTACCGTTTCCGTCGTCGAGGCATCACGGCGGAAGGGCAGGTGGTTGGGCAGTTCGAGGCGACCGGTGTGCGCCCGCTGTTCGTCGAGCGGCTCCAGGTCGCGGGCGTCGAGCTGCCGCCGCAGATGTTCGACGGGATCTGAGCATGGACCTCCTCGTTCTCATCGCCGTCTTCGTCGCGACGATCGCGCTGCTCGTCGCGGCGTACATGTTCGTCAACCGCCGCCGCATCGAGGCGGCGAACGATGCGCTGGCGCGGTTGGCGACGACCGACGAGGAGCGTCGCGCGATCAGTATTCTGAAGGGCGCGCAGGTAGGAGGGGCGGGGCTGCTGGGCCGCCTGCTCACCGGCCGGTCGTACACCGAGTCGCTGGCCGAGGAGCTTCGGCGAACGGGATCGTCGGTGTCGCCGGCGAGCTTCGTACAGGTGTGCCTGCTGACGCTGGTCATCGGGATCACGCTCGGCCTGGTGTTCGGCAGCGTCATCTTCGCGGCGGGGTTCGCGGCCGTGGGGGCGATTGCGCCGTTCCTCTGGATCAAGCGGCGCCAGCGCAAGCGGCTGGACGCGTTCCAGGCGCAGCTGCCTGACGCGATCGACATGCTCGTGAGCGCCATGAAGGCGGGCTACTCGTTTCAGGCGGCAATGAACTTCATCGGGGAGGAGATGCCCGCCCCGCTGGGTCCGGAGTTCTCCCGGTTCTACGATGAGCAGCGGCTGGGCATCGATGTGCGCTCGGCGCTCCTGTCGCTCCAGGCCCGCGTCGATAGCATGGACCTCAAGATGTTCGTGACCGCCGTCCTCGTTCAGCGCGAATCGGGCGGCAACCTCGGTGAAGTCCTCGCGAACATCAGTGACATCATGCGCGAGCGGTTCGCGCTCGAGGGTGAGCTGGTGACGCTCACCGCCGAATCGCGGTTGTCCGCGCGCATTCTCGCGGCCCTGCCGCTGCTCGTGTTCCTCGGCATGTTCGCGCTGAACCCGGCGTTCATGCGTCCCATGCTCCAGCAGACGGCCGGACAGATCATGCTTGTCCTCGCCGGTGTGTCGGTCGCGTTGGGATACCTGGTGATGGTGCGCATCGCCGACATCGACGTGTGAGGCCTGACGCATGACGCTCGCGCTGCTGTTCCTGATTGCTCTTGGCGTGACCTCGCTCGCGGTCGCGGCGTACACGTTCGTCGTGGACAAGCGGCGCCAGGCCCTGGTCCAGCGCGCGCTTGGCGTCACCGACGCCGAGGTCTCGCGGCGCAGTGCGCTGCTCGGCGCGGCGAAGAAGAAGCAGCGACGGGCGAGCGTCCTCAAGCAGCTGCCGACCGGCCTCGAGAACTCGAAATTCACCCAGAAGCTGGTGTTCGCGGGGCACGATGGACCGGCGGCACCGTCCGTCTTCGCCGCGGCGCGGCTCGCGACGCTGATCGTGATCCCGACGGCCGTTGGCCTGGCGCTGGTCAATGCGCCAATGCTGTTGCTGCTCGTGTTCGTTCCGGGGGCGGCCATCATCGCCTGGATTCTTCCGATCGCGGTGCTCGAGCGGCTCGTCCGCGCGCGACAGGATCGTATTCGTCACGGGCTGCCGGACGCGCTCGATCTACTGGTCGTCTGCGTCGAAGCGGGCATCAGCCTCGACGCGGCGATTCTGCGGGTGGCGAAGGAGCTGTCGTTCACGTACCCCGACCTGTCGCGCGAGCTGCTGGTCGTCAATCGAAAGACGAACGCCGGCGTCACGCGGGAGGAAGCGATTCGCGGGCTGTGGAGCCGCACGGGGGTCGAAGATCTCCGGTCGCTGTCGACGAGCCTCATTCAGACCGAGAAGTGGGGAACGAGTATCACGAAGGTGTTGCGGGTCGCGGCGGTGACGCTGCGTCGCAAGCGCCGCCAGCACGCGGAAAAGCGTGTGGCGCTCGCGCCGGTGAAGATGACCTTCCCCCTCGTGACGATGATTCTCCCCGCGCTGTTCATCATCATTCTGGGTCCGGCGGTTCTGCAGGTCATCTCCTCGCTCGCCGCGGCGGCGCGCTGAGGTGACCATCGTGAGCGGGCGCGGACAGCGTGATCCAGCCATGCGCAACCGGCGTGGCGCCATCGTGGTCATGACGGGCATTTTCATCGTCGCGATTATGCTCATCGCGGCGATCTCGGTCGATGCCAGCCGCATCTTCGCGGCGAAGAACGAGCTGCAGACCGCGTCCGATGCGGCGGCGCTCGCCGCGGCGTTGCAGCTGCTCGAAGGCCCCGATACCTACGCGGACACGGCGCGCGTCTACGCACGGCGCAATCAGGTGGAGCAGCACCTCGTTGATTCAGTCGAAGTGGAGTTCGGGGTGTGGATGCCCGCCGACCGCTCCTTCGTCCCCGGCGGCGAGCCGAAGGACGCCGTTCGCGTGACCACTCGCCATCCGTTGCCGCTGTCGCTGGCTCGCGTCTTCGGCGACTCGACCGTCACGGTGAGCGCCACCGCGATCGCATGGTCGGCGGGCCCGGTCATGGAGCCGCAGTGCATCAAGCCGATCGCTGTTCCCTACAGCCGCCTCCTCGAGATGCTCGGGCACCCGTTCTGGTCTGACATCGCGCTCACCGACGATGACATTCGCACCCTGCGCGAGATGCCGGTGGAGCAGCGGCGGTGGCACTTTCACTACGCCGACGAGGACAACCAGGAGTTCGAGGCCCCTCAGTACGGCGATTTTCACTTCAAGCGCGACCAGTACTTCCCCATCGACATCGATTCCACCTGGGAGCGTGGTGATCCGGGGATGTTCTCGCGTCCGTCCATCGACCCGGAAACCTATCGGTCATACCTGGAAGGACCACCGGACGGGCGATGCAGCCAGCGGGTCCGTACGGGCGACGCCGTGCGCTCCGAGCCGGAGCCGAAGATCCAGGCGATGCGCGACGGCCTCGACGCCATCTGCCGCAATCTCGGAGGTACGCTCGAGGGATTTAGCGAGCTCACCTGTCAGGTGAGTGGAGAGACCGTTCCCATGCCGCTGCAGGTCGTCTACTGGACCGGCGAGCTTCCCGGGAGAGAGTGGCCGTCGTGGTACGACGCGGGGAGCAGGTCACTCATGTACACCCGCATGACGGGCTCCTTCGTCGTCGAGAAGCTCGATTGGAGTGACGGCGACCCCAGGGCCCACGCACGGATGTGGGGCTACTTTGACGTGCAACCCGCGTTCGGCGTCGTCGACGATACGGCGCCGTCGACCCTGCTCCGTCCCGTACTGGTGCGGTGAGCGCATCGACATGTTGCGACCGGCGCGAGAGGGCGAAGACCACCGCGAGGTGACGGCGAGCGCGAACGTCCTGCGCGATCCGCTGCCGACGGCACGCGCGATCCTGTGGAAGCCGCTGCCCGATTCGTACCATCTGCTCGCGTCGATGATGCGGACGACGGAGCAGCAGGCGTCGCTGTTCATCACCCAGCGCGCGTTCCTCCAGGTCGAGCGACACCTCCGCTCGGCGCCGGACCTCGAGCTGGGCGGGTACCTCGCCGGACAGCTCTTCGAGTGTCCGCGCACCAAGGTCCGCTATTCCGTCATCAACACCGTCGTTCCCTTCGCCGACGTCAGCGACGACGCGCTCGGCTCACGCGTGACGCAGGCGTCGTTCGATACCGTCCGCAAGCGACTCGACAGGCACCAGCTGGCGCTCATCGGGTGGTACCGCAACGGAACGGGACTCGGCCTGCAGTTGCTGCCTGACGACGTCGAAACGCATCTGACGTACTTCGACCAGCCCTGGCAAACGACGATGCTGGTGATGCCCGATCCGGCGCGGCCAAAGGGTGCGTTCCTCACCTACGATCCGCGTGTCAGCCGGTCGTATTGCATCCCGTTCTACGAGCTCTTCGACTCGCACACGCCCGACACCCCGAGACTCGACCGCACCTGCGTCGGGTGGACGACGTATGTGGCGTCGGCTCCGGTGGTCCCGCTGCCCGTCGCGGAGAAGGAGGTCGTCGAGTCGACCGTGCGGCCGCTTCGCCGGCCGCTGCCCGAGGCGCCGCCGGTGGAGCCCATCGATGAGTGGTGGGACGCGATCAAGGAGCCGTGGGTGCGGCTCAAGGACGTCGCGGTGTCCGCGACCCGCCGTGAGGACACCCCGCCGGCCGCGTCCCAGTCTCGGGATTCGCGCCCGCCGGTCCCGTCCGAGACCCGAGGTGTGCGTCCGCCAGCGCCGAGGCCGCTCCTGGTCGAGGTACCGCCGATCCCGAAGAAGCCGGCGCGACAGCAGCCGCTGCCTGACGAGGATGAGGACGAGGTCGTTCCGCCGCCATCGGCTGCCGTCCCCCGCCCGAATGGCGGCGCAACGGCGCCCGCACCCGTGCCGCGGCGCGAACCCCCGCGACCTGCGAGCGCACGCCCGGCGTCGCCGGCCAACAAACCCCGGCCGCGTCCCGTTACCCCAGCGCTCGCCACCGCCCTCGCCGCGTCGTCGGGGCCGGCGGTTGCTCTGCCGCCCGACTTTCACGAGGAGGCGGCGCGCTGGCAGCGACGCCGTCGCATTGGGTTCGCCGTCGCCGCCGTATCGTTCCTCAGCGTGATCGTGCTTTCGACGCTCCGCCCGCGTCCCGCCCGTGTCGCTCCGCCCGTGGCGCCAGTCGCCACGCAGCCGGCGGTCAACGGACTCGCCGCGGTGGTGAACGAGGGCGATGCGAGCGTCGAGGTGTCGCTGGCCGCCGCCGTCGACTCCCTGTCGGGAGCGCTGGCGTACTACCGCGACATCGCCGACGACCACCGCGAGGGCCTGGTGGGCTGCCGCGTGCTCGACCGGGCCTACTCTCTCGTCGGGCGGGCGCGCACGCGCGTCGACTCCACGCGCCGGCGCATCGCCGGCGTCCTCTCCGACGCGGACTCGATCCGCGTCTCGATGCTCGGCGCCGAGTATACCTTCGTCACCCAGACCTACCGTCGGTCGGGGTGCCGCGCCTGATCACGGCCTAACGAACTCCGGTCACGCGGTGCGGAGCCACCGCGCGAGCTCGCGCATCGTGGGGCGCTTGCCGTACATGAGCATCCCCGTCCGGTAGATGCGCGCCGCGATCCATACGGCGATGTAGCTTCCCGCCGCGACCGAGATCAGGGCCACCGCCACCTCCCACCCCGCTACGGGCATCACGGCCATCCGCAACGGCATCACGATCGGGGCCGAGAAGGGCAGCCAGGAGAGTGTGTGGGCAAGCCCGCTCGTCGGCTTGGAGAGAATGGGCTGGAAGAACGCGAAGCTCGACACGAGCAGCAGAATGATCGGCATGAGGGCCTGCTGCGCTTCCTGCTCGGTGCTCACCATGGCCCCCACCGCCGCGAACAACGCCGAGTAGAACACGTAGCCGGCGACGAAGAAGAGAAGCAGGATGAGCCCCATGCCGATGGTGACGTCGGGAGGGGTGAACGACATCGCCGACGCCCCCAGCCTCTCGAGAATGGGACCCCGGTAGCGCATCAGGAGGAGGGCCGAGGAAATCCAGACGAAGAACTGCGTGAGACCCACCGCGCCCACGCCAATCACCTTCCCCGCCAGGAGCTGCCACGGCGGCACGCTCGAGACGACGACCTCGGCCACGCGCGTCTGCTTTTCTTCCATCACCCCGCGCAGCACCGCTTGCCCATAGAGCATGAGTGCCATGTAGAGAATCACGACGATGGTGAGCGCGAAGAAGATGCTGACCCTCGCCGATCCTCCGCGACCGCGGTCGGTGATGCGCTCGAGCTCGAACTCGAGCGGGGTGCGTACGAGCGACGCGGATCGCTCCGGCTCGACGCCGGCCATCTCGAGTCGCATCTCCATCACGCTCTCGCGCACGACTCGGCGGAGCATGTCCATGTCGGCCTCCGCCGTCGCGTTGCGGCCGGCGTAGCGCACGCGCCGGCCCTCCACGACCGCCGAGTCGAGCACGAGGTAGCCCGTGAGCCCGCCGCGGACGATCTCGCGGGTCGCCGCGCTCTCGGCCGGCGCGAGGCGGTCTGCCGCGAGCTCCTCGACGCGCGTGCGCGCGGTGTCGCCGATCATTCCCACGCTCAGCCCGTCGGCGATGCGTCGGCCGAGTCCCTGGCCGGTGGCATCGAGGACGACGATGCGCGAGACCTCCTCGGAGGCCTTGGTACGCTTCGCGATGACCGCGGGGAGAATCATCATCGCGGCGAAGAACACCGGGCCGAAAACGGTGCTGAACAGAAACCACCGCGTGCGCACGCGCTCGACGTACTCCCGCGCGGTGATGACCCAGAGCTTACCCATGACCGCTCATCCCCTCCTCGACACCGCTCGCGCCCACGCGGTCGAGGAAGATGCGGTGCAGCGAAGGGCGCACGAGCTCGAAGCGTTCGATCGTCGCACCGGCACCGAGCAGCCGCGTCAACAGCTCCTGGGCCGACGCGCGAGGCGCGAGCTCGATCTCGAGCATGCGGTTGGAGTCGTCGCAGCGCGCGACGAGCGTTCGGTCGCGGAGGATCTCGGGGACGCCCGGGGGCGTCCCATTCGAGAGCACCACCGCCACGTGGCGATCGCCCTGGCGCGCCTTCACTTCGGCGATGGCTCCATCGAGCACTTTCTCCCCCCGCGCGATGATGCACACCGAGTCGCAGAGACGCTCCGCGTTGTCCATGAGGTGTGTACTGAAGATCACCGATTTGCCACGCTGCCGGAGCTCGACGACGATGTCCTTCAGCGCCTGCGCGTTGATGGGATCGAGGCCGCTGAACGGCTCGTCGAGAATGACGAGCTCCGGGTCGTGAATGAGCGTCGAGATGAACTGCACCTTCTGCTGCATGCCGCGCGACAGCTCATCGACCTTGGCATCGCCCCAGTCCTTGTCGGCGGTTCTCAGCGTGAGCCGCTCGAGCCACTCATCGATTCGGCGATCGGCGTCGGCGGCCGACATCCCCTTGAGCTGGGCGAGGAATCGCAGAACTCGGCGCACCTGCATCTTGCGATACAGCCCGCGCTCCTCGGGGAGGTAGCCGACCCGGTCGGTGATCCCCGGTTTCGAGTGCGGCTCGCCGAAGATGCGGATCGTTCCCTCATCCGGGGCGATGATGTTGAGAAGCATCCGGATCGTCGTGGTCTTCCCGGCACCGTTCGGTCCCAGCAGCCCGTACACGGAGCCGCGGGGAACGGTGAGCGAGAGATCGCGAACGGCCACGTGCCCGGTGTAGCGCTTCCAGACGTGTTGGATCTCGACGGCGGGATTCATGGAAGGAATATGGGATCGAGGGGTCGAGGGGTCGAGGGATCGAGGGCGCGTGGCAAGGCTCCGTCTCGTTCGACAGATTCCCGCATGGCGCCCCCGACCCCTCGACCCCTCGACCCCTCGACCCCTTCTCGCCTTTCGCACCGCGTCGCCAGCGTCGTCGCCGCGACACTCGCCTCCATCTTCCTCCTCTTCCTCGTCGCCCCGATCGCGGAGCTCGTCGCGACCGGCGGCGGAAGTGGGCTTCGCAAGCTGACGACCGATGCCGAGCTGCGTTCGTCACTCTGGCTCACGCTTGCGACGGCGACCGCGGCGGTATTGTGCGGGGTCGCCGGCGGGACGCCGATCGCGTACCTCCTCGCCCGCAAGCAGTTCCGCGGGCGCGCGATCCTTTCGGCCGTCCTGGATCTGCCGCTGCTCATTCCGCACCCCGTCGCCGGGATCGCGCTGCTGCTCGTGCTCGGCCGCGATAGCGCCGTTGGCGGGGCCGCCCTCGAGGCGGGCATTCGCATCGTGGGCTCGCCGATCGGGATCGCGGTCGCGATGCTCTTCGTATCGGCTCCGCTGTACGTGAGCGGGGCTCGTGAGGCGTTTGCGCGCGTCGATCCGCGATACGAGGCCGTCGCGCGCACGTTAGGCGACCCGCCCTGGCGTGCCTTCCGCCGCGTGTCGCTGCCCTTGTCGATGCGCGGGCTCGTCGCGGCGGCGGTGGTGATGTGGGCGCGCGCCGTGAGCGAGTTCGGGGCGATCGTCGTCATCACCTACAATCCCAAAGCCGCGAGCGTGCTGAGCTTCGACCGCTTTACCAGCTTCGGGTTGTCCGAAGCCCTGCCGGTGGCGGCGGTGTTGGCGATTCTGTCGTTGGTCCCCTTGACGCTGCTGCGCGCGCTGAGGTATGGACGAGCGGCGACGGACGCCGGGTGGGCGGGGGAAGTGTGATCGACCTGCGCGGCGTCCAGTCACGCCTGGGCGCGTTCGACCTGCGCGATGTCTCGTTCGCGGTGCCCACCGGCCAGTATGGGGTCGTCATCGGACCGGCGGGGTCCGGCAAGACGACATTGCTCGAGACGATCGCCGGGATTCGACCGCTGCGCGCCGGCACGGTCACCCTCGACGGCCGCGACACGCGTGGGCTTCCCCCGGAAGCACGGCGCGTGGGCTTTGTCTACCAGCACGGGTATCTCTTCCCGCACCTCAGTGTCGACGAGAACATTGCCTACGGCGCGGCGAACGCCGCCATGGCTCGCGAGACGATCGAGCGACTCGGCGTCGAGGCGCTCGTCGGACGATCAGTGCGCGGCCTTTCCGGCGGGGAGCGCCAGCTCGTCGCCATCGCGCGCGCGCTTGCCGCGCGACCATCGATTCTCCTGCTCGATGAGCCGTTCAGTGCCCTCGACCCGCGCCGCCGCGTGCGTGTTCGTCGCGAGGTTCGCACGCTGCATCAGGAGTGGAACATGACGGTCCTGCAGGTGACGCACGATTTCACCGAAGCGGGCCTGCTCGGCGACGTCGCCATCCTTCTCGACGGTGGTCGTGTTCTCCAGGCCGGACCTCCGGAGCGCGTGTTCCGCGAGCCGGCATCGCCATACATCGCGGAGTTCCTCGGCGCGGAGAACGTCCTTGCCGGCACCGTCCACCATCTGCGCGACGTGGCGCCGGACTGGAGCGCATCCGACGAGGACGTGCACGACGTCACCGCGCGCGGAAAGCACGCCATCGAGTTCCGCGCCGGGCCACTGACCCTGTACACCGTGGGCGATGCGGCCGAGGGGGCGGGCCACGCCGTCATTCGGGCGGAAGAGATACTGGTGTCGGTCGAGCCGCACCCGTCATCGGCGCGGAACGTGTTTCGCGGGCGCATCGTCGAGGTGGCGTCGTCCGGGGCGCTCACGCGCGTGACGATCGACGTTCACGACACTCCACTCATCGCGGCCCTCACGACCCGCTCGGCTGAGGAGCTCGCGCTTTCGCGCGGAAACGAGGTGTGGGCCAGCTTCAAGGCAATGGCAGTGCACTTGTGCTAGGAGGTGCTCGACGTGCTCGACGTGCTCGAGGTGCTCGAGGGATGTTCGCGTCTTCTGTCCTCTCCGCCGTTCACCGTCCGGCCCGACCTGTCCTCCGCGTGAGACGAGCGCGAATGGTTCGAAACATGTCAAGTCGTTCTGCCATCGGTGTTTGGGCTCGATCGAGCATGTGGCGCGGCGAGTGCCTATGGGTGCTGCGACAGGAATCACCACGCTCGCTAGTGGCCCATGCAACTCCGGAAACTCCTCTCGCTGCTGTCGTGGAAAGCCCTGGCCCGTCGTCCCCTCGCGGTGACGCCGGTGTCTGCGGTCGACGCGGCATTCAGTGACGGCTGGCAGCATCTTCAGGAAGAAGCGTTCGCGGACGCCGAGCGGGAGTTTCGTGACGTTCTGGCGAGCCGCCCCGATGATGCGGACGCGTCACTCTACCTCGGGATCGCCCTCGCCGGACAGGCCCGCCATGCCGAGGCAGTCGCGCACCTTCGCGAAGCGACCGCGGCACGGCCGCTCGACGCGGAGGCCCACACCCGGTTAGGCATCTCGCTGCGGGAAACCGGCGAGCTCTTTCTCGCGATGAGCTCGTTCCGCGAGGCGCTGCGGCTGCGTCCCGGGTTGTCTCAGGTCGAGGCGGCGCTCGACGCGCTCGTCAGCGTTGCCGCGCGCTCGGCGGCGCGAACATCGCCTGTGCGCGCGCGACCCCTTCGGCGAGGCGCGCGACGTCACGCACATCGGTATACACGTAAAATGATGCCCGCGTCGTCGCGGGAACTCCAAGTCGGCGCATGAGCGGTTGCGCGCAGTGATGGCCCGCGCGCACGCACACGCCATCGCCATCCAGGACGGTCGCCAGGTCGTGGGGATGGATCTCGTCGACGAGGAAGGAGACGACCCCGCTGCGGCGTGAGAGCGGAGGACCGAGGAGTCGTACTCCCTCGAGTGCGCCGAGCGCATCGACCGCCGTGCGGAGAATGGTCTGCTCGTGGCGGGCGACGCGGTCCATGCCGAGGCCCTCGAGGTACTCGACCGCCGCGGCCAGCCCCACCGCCCCGGCGACGTTCGGAGTTCCCGCCTCGAACTTGTGCGGGAGCGCGTTCCAGGTCGTCCGGTCGTCGAGCACGTACTCGATCATGTCACCGCCGGTCTGGTATGGTGGCATGTCCTCGAGAACGGCACGCCGCCCGATCAACCCGCCGATCCCCATGGGCCCGAGCATCTTGTGGCCGCTGAAGGCGTAGAAGTCGACGCCCAGCGTATCGAACCCGACCGGAATGTGTGGGGCGCTCTGCGCTCCGTCGCAGACAATGGTCGCGTCGCACCGCTCGCGCACGAGCCCGGCGATCTCTCGCACCGGATTGATCGTCCCGAGAGCGTTGGAGACGTGGCTGAAGGCGACCACGCGCGTCCTCTTGCCGAGGAGACTCGTCAGGCAGTCGAGATCGATGTCCCCGCTCGACGTGAGGTCGCAGATGTGGAGATGAGCGCCCCGCTCGATCGCCAGCTGCTGCCAGGGAACGAAGTTGGCGTGGTGCTCGAGCCCGGTGATGATGATCTCGTCGCCGGCGCGCACGTTGGCCCGGCCCCATGCCGCCGCGACGAGATTGATGGATTCCGTCGTGCCGCGGGTGAAGATGAGCGACGCAGAGTCGGCGACGCCCAGAAAGCGCGCGACGCGCGCACGCGCGTCCGCGTAGCGATCCGTGGCGCGGACCGAAAGCTCGTAGGCGCCCCGATGAGGATTCGCGTTGTCGTGCTCGTAGTACGCGCGGATGGCGTCGAGCACGACCCCGGGCTTCTGCGAGGTGGCCGCGCTGTCCAGATAGCACAGGTCGGGATGCGCCACCAGGAGCGGGAAGTCGGCGCGCGGGGCGAGCGTCATGCGGTCTTCCGCGGTCCGACGAAGACCTGGCCGTCACGCACCGCAACCTCGTAGATCGCGAGCGGATCGGTCGCCGGGTGCCGGCGGACATCCCCGGTGCGGCGGTCGAAGCGCGCGCCGTGCCACGCGCACTCGATCGTTCCATCGTCGAGCAGCGTTCCATCGCACATGGGAAAGTCCTGGTGCGGGCAGGTGTCGCTCACAGCGCCGATCTCACCACGAAAGTTGTAGAGGCACACCCGCTCCCCCGTCTCCAGTTGCACCGAGAGCATGGTCCCGTCAGGCACATCCTTCAGCGCGGCCGCGAGATGGAACCCGGCCTGCCCCTGGCTCACTGCCGCTCGGTGGTCGTCACGTCGCTCTCGCCGCGCAGCGCCGCGCGCAGCGCATGCCAGGCGAGGCTCGCACACTTCACGCGCACGGGGAATCGCGACACGCCGGAGAACGCCGCGAGCGAGCCGAGGGCAGGATCATCGGGGCGGGCCGGCGCGCTTCCGGTCACCAGACCGTGAAAGCGATCAAAGAGCGCGGACGCTTCGGCCCGCGTCTTTCCCTTGACGGCGGTCGTCATGATCGACGCCGACGCCTTCGAGATGGCGCAGCCTGAGCCGAGGAACGACGCGTCCTCGATGCGATCCCCATCCATCTTGAGCCACACGGTGATCTCGTCGCCGCACAGCGGATTCCGCCCCTCCGACCGTCGATCCGCGTCCGCGAGCTCGCGGTAGTTCCGCGGGCGGCGGTTGTGGTCGAGGATGATGGACTGGTAGAGGGCAGAGAGGTCCATGTTCGTGAGGCGGGTCAGGAGCCAGGAGCCAAGGGCCAAGCGGCGGGTCGGGGGTCGGCGTTCAGTCCTCGTCCGGCGAGCCTGCCCCT
>DATBIU010000158.1:0-31250 GCA_036556765.1 Gemmatimonadaceae bacterium
GTGTGGGATTCGAGATCCCGGTGGTGGGAAAGAGGGTCGGGGGCCAAGGGCCAGGGGGTGGTAAAGCGAGCGGCCTACGGCCGCTCGCTCATCTGATGAGGCGGCAGCGGCGCACCCGCGCCGCCTTACCACCCCCTTGGCCCTTGGCCCGCGGCCCCTGGCCCGCTACAATCGGGGTACCAACTCTCCCCAACACCATGGCTTCTCGCGCGCGACTACTCGGACTTCTCGTCGGCTGGCTGATCGTCATCGGCCTTCTCGTCGGCGCCTTCCTCTTCTACAACGGAACGCGACTCTCGCAGCCCCACCGGCTCACGGGGTTCCCGCACATGCCGCTCTACGGCGCGATCACCTGGTGGTTCTTCCTCGCCATTCCGATGATCGGTCTTACCTACGGCGTGTTGAACGAATGGCGAAAGAAATGACGTTGCCGCTGTTGCGCGATTGACACCGATCCCCGGCTGCGTCGAGCCGGGGATTTTTTTTGACTCTTCGGGGAAGTGCGGCATTGCCGGACGGCTGGCTGCCGTTCCCCAAGCGGCCACGGACAGCCAGAACCGCCGAATTACCCGTCTCACGCGAATGATCGAGCGCGCGAGCCGGGCTCCGCGAGGTGTTGGCCGGAGGAGCTTTCGGAACTTCACCCGCCCCTGGAGCGTGCTACGGCGCAGGGCGCTCTTCGCGTCATTCGGGGGATTCGCCAGCTCCGGCTTGTCCGTGGCCACCGCCGATTTGGATTGATCGAATCCACCGGAAACTTTTTTGGCGCGAGTCCGTTCAGCCCTTTACGCGCAAGTACTCACTTGCTTACCACACATGTTTCCGGGCCAACTCGTCACATGAGCTCCATTCGCGAACGCCTTCTCGACGCAGCCGCACGTGTCTACGCCGAAACCGGTTACCGGGGCGCCACCACCCGGCGGATCGCGCAGGAGGCCGGCGTCAACGAGATCACCCTCTTCAGGCACTTCGGCTCGAAGACTACGCTGATCCTGGAGGCGGTCCGCCAGGCCAACCTGCGCAGCGACTGCCCAGAGGTCCCGCTGACGCCAAAGGAGGCGGCCCCGGAGATCAGAACGTGGGTGCGCCACGAGCTCGCGCACCTCACCCAGCTCCGCTCGATCATCCGGACCAGCCTTGGCGAGGTGGAAGAGCGTCCCGAGATCATCCCGCTGATTGGCGAGAAGCCCCGCGAGGTTATCCTCGGCCTCCGTGCGTACGTCGAGCAGCTCCAGCGAGAAGGGAGGGCGGATCGGGACGTCGATGCCCGCAGCGCGGCCCTCACCTTCTTTGGAGCGCTCTTCGCCGACGCGATGGGCCGCGACGTGATGCCGGAGCTCTACCACGAATCCCTCGAGGAGTCGGCCGACCACTACGCGACGCTGTTCTTGCGTGCCATCGGCGTGGCGGAGAACGCCCGGAATGGGGCCAAGGGCCAAGGGCCCAGGGCCAAGGGGCGGGTGCGGGGCGAGCCGTCACTCGCCCATCCCTGATCCTCGCTGGTGGCCCGTGGCCCTCGGCTCCTGACCCACTCTACGCTTTCGAGAATCCGAACTATGAGGCTCACGACATCACTCGCAACGATCGCGACGCTGGCCGCGGTGACCGCGCTGGTTGGCACGCCGCTCGACGCTCAGCAGACCGCCACGGGACGTCCGCTTTCTCTCGCCGACGCGCTCCGCATCGCGGAGACGGCCAGCGAGGAGGTGGGAATCGCTCGAGCCGGGGCGGACCGCGCGCACGGGGAGCAGCTTCGGGCGCGGAGCGAGCGCTTCCCGCAGATCTTCGCATCGCTCGGCTACACGCGGACGCTCGCGTCGGAGTTCGAGGACATCGCCGACAACGCACCGCCGCGTAATCCACAGGCGCTCGATCCGATCGACGACAACCCGAACGACGCCTTTCCCGCGACCTGCTTCAACTACCTGAACCCGAGCGGGACGACCACGGAGCGCTTGACCGGCCTCGAGAACGCCGCTCGATGCACGAGCGCGGGCTTCGACTTCAGCGCGCTGCCCTTCGGCCAGCGCAACAACTGGACGCTCGGGCTCGACGTCCAGCAAACGCTGTTCGCGGGCGGACGAGTGACCGCGCAGTCGCGGATGGCCGGGGCGGGCCGCCGCATCGCGGAGACATCGCTGGCCTCTACGCGGGCGCAGCTCGTGCTCAACATCATCGAGGCGTATTACGACGCGGCGTTGGCCGATCGGCTCCTCGCGATCGCCGTCTCGACGCTGGACCAGGCGGAAACGACTCTCCGGCACACCCAGCTCGCGCGGCAGGTTGGCAACCAGCCGGAGTTCGAGCTGCTGCGTGCGACCGTTGCGCGGGACAATCAGCGCCCGATCCTGATCCAGCGGCAGTCCGATCGCGACATCGCGCTGATGCGCCTCAAGCAGCTGCTGAACCTCCCGGCCGATGAGCCGCTGGTGCTGACGACGCCCCTCGACGACACGACGGCCGTCGTGCCGGCGCGCCTGACGAGCGGCCTGTCGCCGAGTATCGATTCCGTGATGCCGGCCGAGCGCGCGCCCGTTCGCCAGGCGGCCGACGCGGTCGAGGTCAGCGCGAACGCGTTGCGCGTTGCCCAGGCACAGCGGCTCCCGCAGCTCGATGTCAACATGAAGTACGGGCGCGTGGCGTATCCGCCCACCGGGGTGCCCGGGTGGAGCGACTTCAACACCAACTGGACGGTGGGCGTCGCGCTCCGGGTGCCGTTGTTCACGGGCGGACGCATCACCGGCGACGTGCGGGTCGCGCAAGCCGATCTCGAGGAAGCGCGCTACCGGCTGACGCAGGCGCGCGAGCTCGCCGAGCTCGACTCGTACGCGGCCCAGGCGAAGCTCGACGCGGCCGCGGCATCGTTCGCCGCGAGCGCGGGAACGGCGCAGCAGGCCGCGCGCGCGTACCAGATCGCCGAGATCCGGTACCGCGAGGGGATCTCGACGCAGGTCGAGCTCTCCGACTCACGCATTCTCCTCGAGCAGGCATCCGCGAACCGCGCGCTGGCCGCTCGCGATCTCGCCGTCGCGCGTGCCCGCGTCGCGCTCCTGCGCGATCTCCCGTTCGGCGCGATCGGCGCCCCCTCGTCAGGCGCTTCGCCGCAGCAAGCGCAACAGCAGCAACCGGCAGCTCCTCAACGCCCACAGCAGGCGACAGCATTCACCGCAGGTCAGACCGGAGCATTCGCACCATGAGTCCCCACCGTCCAATCATTCGAGGAACTCTCCTCATCGCCGTCACGCTCGCCGCGGTGACGGGCTGCCGCAGCGACAACGAAGCGAGCGCCGAGGAGAACAACACGCCCGTCGTCGATGTCGGCGTGGAGAACATCGCGGTCGTCGAGCAGGCGATGTTGCGCGTCGGCCCGCTGCTCTCGGGATCCCTCGAGGCGTCGCGCGAAGCGGATGTCCGCGCCGAGATCACCGGCACGGTCGTCCAGTCGCTGGCGGACAACGGCCAGACGGTCCAGAAGGGACAATTGCTGGCCCGTATCGACGACACAGCGATCCGGGATCAGTGGCTGTCGGCGCGATCGCTGGTGACATCGGCGCAGAATGCCGCCAATGTCGCGCGCCGTGATGAGGAGCGCACGCAGCGTCTCGCCGAAGCGGGCGCGGTGGCTGACCGGGACCTCGACGCGGCTCGTCAGGCACGCATCGCGGCCGAGGCGCAGCTGGAGGACGCGCGCGCGCGCCTCTCACTGGCGCAGCGGCAACTTGACAACACGCAGATTCGTGCGCCGTTCGCGGGGATGGTGAGCGAGCGGTCCGCGAGCGCGGGGGACGTCATGCAGCCGGGATCGGAGATGTTCACGATCGTGGATCCCTCGAGCATGCGCCTCGAGGCGTCGGTGCCGGCGGAGGCTCTGTCGGCGTTGCGCGTCGGCGATCCGGTGGAGTTCACCGTCAACGCCTATCCAGACCGCACCTTCAGCGGGCGTGTCGAGCGGATCAACCCCTCGGCCGACCCGGCGACTCGCCAGGTGCGCATCTACGTCGCGATCCCGAACGTCGGCGGCCGCCTCGTCGCCGGATTGTTCGCCGAGGGGCGTGTCGCCACCGATGCCCGGAGCGCGGCCGTGGTGCCTCAGAACGCGGTCGATGTTCGCGGCATTAGGCCGACGGTGTTGCGTGTCAAAAGCGGTCGCGCCGAGCGCGTGGAGGTCGAGCTCGGCCTGGAGGATGAGGCCACGGAGCGGGTGGAGGTACGCAGCGGACTGGCCGCCGGCGACACGGTGCTCCTCGGAGCGGCGCTAGGTGTGACGCCGGGCTCCCAGGTGCGCGTGAAGCGCGTCGACGACAAGTAAACGAGAGCTTTCCATGGTCATTTCAGATTTTGCCATCAAGCGACCGATCATCACCGTCGTCAGCATGCTGGCGCTGGCGATCTTCGGGATCTTCGCGCTCATGCGGCTGCAGACGGATGAGTTCCCCGATGTCGCGCCACCGGTCGTCACCGTCGGGCTTCTGTATCCCGGTGCGTCGCCGGACGGCGTCGAGCGCGAGGTGCTCGATCCGGTCGAGGAGGCGATCTCGTCCATCTCCGGCGTGAAGAAGGTGTGGGGGAAGGCCGAGGACGGCTTCGGCACCATCATGATCGAGTTCGAGTTCGCGAAGCCGCTGTCGGAGGCGACGCAGGATGTCCGGGATGCCATCTCCGGAATACGCGCCGATCTGCCGACGGAGCTGGAAGAGCCGATCATCCGCAAGTTCAACGACACGGATCTCCCGATCGTCTCGCTCGCGCTGTCGTCGACATCGCTCACGCCGGCCGAGCTGACCCGACTCGCGGATCCCGGGATCACTCGCCTGCTGCGCTCGATTCCCGGTGTCGCGGAAGTGCAGGTGTCGGGCAACGTGGAACGCGAGCTGACGGTGCAGATCAAGCCCGAGGCGCTTCAGTCGGCCGGGGTGGGTGTCTCCGATGTCGTGCAGGCACTCGCGCTCCAGAACCTCGCGGCGCCCGTCGGTCGCGTGACCAGCGCGCTCGAGGAGCGGTCGATCCGCCTCAAGGGACGGCTGGAGTCGCCGACCGAATTCGCTCAGCTCGTCGTCGCCGAGCGCAATGGCCAGCTCATCCGGCTCGGCCAGGTCGCCGACGTGTTCGACGGCGTCGAAGAACAACGCACGGCAGCGGCCTACAACGGACGCGAAGCCGTCGGCATCGACGTCAAGAAGTCGAAGGGGTACAGCACGACGAGCGTCAGCGACAAGATCCTCGAGCGCATCGATAGTCTGAGGACCACGCTGCCGGCCGGGACGACGATCGACGCCGTCAAGAACAGCGGAGTCGAAGTCCGCAACTCCGTGCGCAACGTGCAGGAGGCGCTCATCGAGGGCGCGCTGCTGACGGTGCTCGTCGTCTTCCTCTTCCTCAATTCCTGGCGCTCGACGGTCATCACCGGCATCGCGCTGCCCATCTCCGTGCTCGCGTCGTTCATCGCGGTGTGGGCGTTCGGGTTCCGGCTCGAGACGATGTCGCTCCTCGGCCTGTCGCTGGCGATCGGCATTCTGATCGACGACGCGATCGTGGTGCGCGAGAACATCGTCCGACACGTGGAGATGGGGAAAGACCATTACACGGCCGCGCGCGAAGGGACCGATGAAATCGGGCTCGCCGTCGCCGCGACGACGTTCTCGATTCTGGCGGTGTTCGTCCCGATCGCGTTCATGCCGGGTGTGGGTGGGCAGTGGTTCAAGCCGTTCGCCCTGACGATTGCCGCATCGGTGTTCGTGTCGCTGTTCGTGTCGTTCTCGCTCGACCCCATGCTCTCGGCCTATTGGAAGGACCCGCACAAGGCGGAGCATGAGAAGGCGTGGATCACGAAGAAGCTCGATCGGTTCAACGCGTGGTTCAACCGGCGGTCTCAGGACTACAAGAAAGTGATTGCCTGGGCGCTCGACCATCGCTTGCCCATTGTTGTCATCGCGGTCGGGACGTTCCTCGGGTCGTTCACGCTGCCGGTCAAGGGCGTCACGGGGCTGCTGGTGGTGGTGCTTGCGATCGCGGTCGCGCTGTTCGGGCTCTCGCGCTTCCGCCACTGGTATCTGCGGATTGGGGCGATCGTCGCGGCAGTCGCCGTGGCGATGATCCTGCTGCCGATCGTGCCGGCCAAGGGGATCGTCGGGGTCGCGTTTTTTCCGGAGGACGACAACGCCGAGCTGAACATCAAGATCGAGACGCCGCCGGGGTCGAGCCTCGAGTACACCCGGCTCAAGGCGGAAGAAGCGGCTCGCATCGCGCGCGCTCACCCCGAGGTCCGGTATACGTACACGACGCTCGGGGACAACAACTCGGGAGCAGTGGACATTGGCAACATCTACATCAAGATGGTGCCAAAGTCCGATCGCGACGTGAGCGCCGAGCAGTTCGCCGCGATGCTGCGCGCGGAGACGCAGCGGGTATCCGGCGCGACCCTCGCCGTCTTCGCCACCGATTGGGCGGGCGGGTTGAAGCAGCTGCAAATCGAGGTGCGCGGCACCGACCCCGAGGCGGTGAACGCCGCGGCCGAGATGGTGCTCGCCGAGGTGAAGCAGGTGCCGAATGCCGTCGACATCAGCCTGTCGAGCAAGGGGCAGAAGCCCGAGCTCAACGTCGAGCTGCATCGCGGTGTCGCCGGTTCGTTAGGTATCACCGCCGGGCACGTGGCGCAGGCGCTGCGGCCAGCGTTCGCGGGCATCGATGCCGGCGACTGGGAGGACCCGAGCGGCGAGGTGCGCGACGTCGTGGTGCGCCTGGCGCCGGAGGCCCGGCGTCGTGCGACCGATCTGCGCCAGCTGCCCCTCGTCGTCGCGGGACCCACCGGCCTGCCATCGACGGTGCCGCTCGGGCAGGTCGCGAAGATTGAGGAGAGCGTCGGGCCCGCAGTGATCAATCACCTCGATCGCGATCTGGTCGTCAACGTCGAGGCGAACGTGTCCGGGCGCTCGACCGGCGAGGTCATTGCCGACATCACCGACCGCATCGCGACCCTGCAGCTGCCGCCGGGCGTTCGCGTCACGCAGGGTGGCGACGCCCAACAGCAGGCCGAGGTCTTCGGCGACATCTTCTTCGCCCTCGGCGTCGCGCTGCTGCTGATGTACCTGATCCTGGTGATGCAGTTCGGGTCGTTCCTCGATCCGCTGGCGATCATGCTGTCGCTGCCGCTGTCGCTCATCGGCGTGATGCTGGCGCTCGCGTTGTCGGGTGGCACCATCAACATCATGAGTCTCATCGGTGTCATTCTGCTCGCCGGCATCGTGGCGAAAAACGCGATTCTGCTCATTGATTTCGCGAAGTGGGCGCGTGAGCGGCGCGGGCTGCCGTTGCGCGAGGCGCTCATCGAGGCGGGCGCCATCCGGTTGCGTCCGATTCTCATGACGACGTTCGCCCTCATCGCCGGCATGATTCCGGTTGCCCTGGGCCGGGGGGAGGGAGCGCAGTTCCGCGCGCCGCTGGGGATGGCGGTAATTGGCGGGGTGATCACGTCGACACTGCTGACGCTGATCGCGATCCCGACCTTCTACGAGATTCTCGACGAGTGGCGCCACGGGCTCGCGCGGATCTTCGGCTTCACGCCCAAGCAGAGGACGGCGGAAATGCCGATCCCGGAGCCCGCTGGGGATTGAGGCGGCCTGGAGAATGAGGGATGAGAGCTGAGGAGTGAGGAATTCAATTGACCGAGAGTCCACTCAATCGAATTTTCTCACTCCTCAGTCCTCGTTCCTCATTGTCTTTTGAAGCGCAGATCCCTCACCCGCCCCATAAAGAGGCTCATCTCGACGACCTTGCCGCTGTCATCGCGAATGAAGCGGATGAGGTCACCGGTCGGGACCTCGAAGACATCGCGATATCGCGGCTGCAGCTCGAAGGAGACGGTGGGGCGCTGGCGCAGCAGCAGTTTGCCTGCCTGCTGCACAATGGTGAACGAGGCCGCCGCCTCATCGCTCGTGTAAGTTCCGGCGAAGGGCGCGAGATCGGCGGGAGCTGGCGTCCACGGCTCCACGGGCACGAAGAGGATCGTGTCTCCGTCCTCCTGCAGAAGTCGCAGTGCCCGCGTTCGGCCATCGGGCGCGACGTCGAACAGTGCGCGCCCACCGTTCGAGGCGTGGAAGAGGTTGGGCGAGAGGGCGACCGCCTCGGTGCCTCCGTTGTCGACGAGCTTCCCGTCACGCACGGAGATGCGCAGCGGCTCCCAGGTGACGGTGTTGCGGTAGAGGCCAGCGCGCGCGGCCAGCACCTCGGGCGCGAGCGTGATTGCCTTGGGCGGCGCGGGGTCGGTCGCGGCCGCACCGAGGAACAGATCGGCGACGCGGTGGCCGAGGGTGACGGCGGGCGCGCCGGCGTGGTTGCACAGCACGGCGACGGCGAGCCCCTGATCGGGATACCGGGCGAGGAAGGCGCGATATCCGGCGGTGGCGCCGCTGTGACTCACCTCGGGCACGCCGCGGTATCGTGACACGCCGAGACCGGCGGCGTACTCGATCTCGCGCCCGCTCGTCAGGCGGCCGGGGCGCACCTGCTCACGCAGCATTGCCGGCCCGCCCACGTGTCCGGCGTCGAAGTTGGCGCTCCAGCGCAGCAGGTCCTCCACCGTGGTGAGCAGCCCGCCGTTTCCATGCACGTTCTCGAACGGCATGTTGAGACGGAACCCGGTGCGGGTGGGCGAATAGGCGGTCGCGCGGTCTTTCACGACGCGTGTGTAGTCATCACGCCACGACGTGCGCGCCATGCCGAGCGGCTCGAAGATCTCGGTGCGCGTGAAGTCGGCGAAGGAGCGGCCACTCACCCGCTGCACGATGATCGCGAGCAGGTTGTATCCGCTGTTGCTGTAGAGGTATTCGCTCCCCGGCGGAAAATTGAGCGAGCGCTGGCGGGTGACGATGTCGAGGACGTGATCGTGCGTGTGCACGCGTGAGCCACGCGGCCATCCCTCCACGGCCGCCACCGTCCCCCAGTCCCGCAGCCCGCTCGTGTGATTGAGCATGTGACGGATGGTGACCGGCGCACCGTAGTCGGGAAGCTCCGGGATGTGTTTCCGCACCGGATCGTCGATGGAGAGCTTCCCCTGCTGCGCGAGCAACAGGACGGCGGCGGCGGTGAACTGCTTCGCCACGGAGCCGGCTTCGATGATCGATTCCGTCGTGAGCGGCACGTCATACTCGAGGTTCGCCATGCCATACGCGCGGGCGAGGACGGTGCGCCCATGGCGCGACACGCCGACGGCGCATCCGGGAGTGCTGGTGGTCAACCGGGAGAACAGGCTGTCGACGCGGGCGACGGTGTCCTGCCGCTGCGCTCCCTGCGCGTGCGCGACGTGACCGGTGAGCGCGAGGGCGAGGAGGATGACACGAATGCGCATGGGCCTATTCGATGACGAGTTTGGTGATGCGGCCATTCGGCCCCACCGCCCAACCGGCACGCCCGGCTCGGGCGAATCCCACACTCCAGTACGCGAGCGTGTCGAGCCGGGTCCAGGAGCGAGCGTCGTCGGTGGACCAGTCCATTCCGCCGGGCCCGACGGCGACGAGCGCCGGGGTGCGAGGGATGTATGCGGCTCCGTACACCGCGCCCGCCATGGCCGGGCGTCCTCCCAGGGTCCACGTGCGTCCGCCGTCGCCCGTGACCGCCGTCCAGTCGCCGCGCTCGTTAGGCCGCCCGACGGGGCCACCCATCACGACTCCGTGCAGGGTGTCTCGGAAGGTGAGCGTCGCCGCACCGGCGGCCTCGCCGGCCGCGAGTGGCGTGAGAAAGACGCTCCAGCTGCGTCCGTAGTCGGCGGTGTAGAGGATGCGTGATTCCGGCGCGGCGTTGCCCGTGGAGATCCAGGCGCGCCCGCGGCTGCCCGTGATCACGCAGGTACCGCTGGCCGCGAACGCTCCTTCTCCCGCTCGGGCCGCCGGTAACGCCTCGTCAGGGACGCGGGTCCACGTGCGCCCCCCGTCGCTCGTCGTGAGGATGCCGAACCGGCCATCGACCGCATCGCTGAAGGCGAGCCCGCGCCGCGCATCCCAGAAGTCGAGACAGTCGTAGAACGCGCGAGGCTCGGTGTTCCGAAACTGGAGCGTCCACGTCTGCCCGCCATTCGTCGTGTGATAGATTCGTGAGCGATCGCCGTCGCCGGCGGCGAGCAGCCAGGCTGTCCGCTCGTCGATGGCGTAGACGTCGCGAAACTGGAGGGAATCCCCGTCGGGGACGACGGCGGCCCGCCAGCTCGCGCCTCCGTCGGTCGTCACCGCATAGGTGCCGCGATGCCCGCTCACCCACGCCACGCGCGCGCTTGGCGCGCTCACCGCCTGGAGAAGGGCGCTGGTGCCGCTGCGCTGTGCGGCGAGCACGGGTGGCGACGCGGGAGCGCGCTCGAGCTCGGATGTCCCGGAGTGAAGACACCCCGCGAGCAAACACAGGGCGGCGACGGGACGGACGGGGCTGCTCACGTCGTTCCTCTCGGCAATCGAGGTGGGCGTCCGCGGGCCGTTAGGCGCACCGCCTGCCGGCGCGCCCCCCAGTCGCCCGGCGGACCGACAAACACTCCGGCGCATTCGGCGTCGCAGCAACGACAGCGGCCCTCAGGGGTGAGATTCCACTCGAGGAGGTCGTACCAGTCGCGCACGATCAGGGGCATGCCGCACACGTGGCAGGGTGTCGTCCCGCCGGCCCGGTCGTGCACGTTCCCCGTATACGCGTACCGCACGCCGTTCCGAAGCGCGATCTGGCGCGCCCGTGCAAGCGTCACCGGTGGCGTGTGCGGCCGATCGAGCATTCTCCAGTCGGGGTGAAAGGCGGTGAAGTGAATCGGCACGTCGGGGCCCAGCTCCGCAACGATCCACCGCGTCATGGCGTCGAATTCGCCGTCCCCGTCGTTGAGGCCGGGAATCACCAGGTTGGTGATCTCGAGCCAGACGCTGGTCTCGTGCTTCAGGTAGACGAGTGTGTCCAGGACCGGCTGGAGGTGGCCGGCGCAGATCTCGCGATAGAACGTGTCGGTGAATCCCTTGAGGTCGACGTTGGCCGCGTCCATGTACTGGTAGAACTCCGCGCGCGCGTCGGCGTTCTGGTATCCCGCCGTCACGGCGACGCTCTTGACCCCGCGCGCTCGACACGCGCGCGCCACGTCGATCGCGTACTCGTGGAAGATCACCGGATCGTTGTACGTAAACGCCACGCTGTGGCAGCCGAGCCGCCGTGCGGTGCTCGCGATCTCGTCGGGAGAGGCCGCGTCGGCGAGCGTGTCCATCTCGCGCGACTTCGAGATGTCCCAGTTCTGGCAGAACTTGCAAGCCAGGTTGCACCCGGCCGTCCCGAATGACAGGATCGGCGTTCCTGGGAGGAAGTGATTCAGCGGCTTCTTCTCGATCGGATCGACGCAAAAGCCGCTCGAGCGCCCGTACGTCGTGAGGACGACCTCTCCGTCCTGACAGGCGCGCACGAAGCAGAGGCCGCGTTGCCCGTCGCGCAGCTTGCACGCGCGCGGACAGATGTCGCACTGCACGCGCCCGTCGTCCAGCCGGTGCCAGTACCTGGTGCTTACGACAGCCGCGGGATCTTCGGTGAGCATCGTGTGCGCCTGTTCGGCCACCGCTCCCTCTTCCGGTGTTCCTCGAAACATGTCGCGGGGACCGAGTTGTCACTACTGCCTCGGGCGGGTCGGGCATCCAGGTTCAGAACACGCGCGGGTCGGGCATCCAGGTTCAAAGGGGGGAACGCGGAGGACGCGAATGGGGCTGATCAGGCGGATACACCCGTGAAATCGGGTCATTGGCGCAATGGTCTGGTGATTTTGTGATTCGCCGTGGAAGTATCCTCTCGTATGACCAAATCTCATCTAATGGAGGAGCGGCTGACACGCTCGATCATTGGTGCGTTCTTCGAGGTGTACAACACCCTCGGGTTCGGCTTCCTCGAGCACGTGTATGTGATGGCACTGGAGCGCGAGCTGATCGATCGCGGCCATCGCGTGGCAAGAGAAGTCAGCGTCCATGTGTCCTATAAGGATCACATACTCGCCGTGCAGCGAATAGACATGATCGTGGATGACAAAGTGGTCGTCGAAACGAAGGCGGGCCCGGAGCTTCCCAGCGCAGCGAAACGCCAAATTCTCAACTACCTCCGCGCCACGAACATGGAGGTTGGGCTCGTACTGCATTTCGGATTGGAGGCGCGGTTCCACCGACTCGTCAGCAGCAACAAAGAGTCACATCCGCCCGATCCGCTGCATTCGCGGCATCCGCGTCCCCCCCTTTGAACTTGGATGCCAGACCGGGAAGCTCGTGGCGAGATGATGCCAGCCATCCCAACCCTCGCCGAGCAGAACTCGAAGAGCTAGTCGGCTCTCGGCGGACGGGTGTGGCGGTTCACCTCGGCCTCGAGGGTTCGCGCGGCGTTCTGGGCGCGAGCGCTCGCCTGGCGGAGGTGCTCGACCGCGACTGCCAGCCGCTCGAAGGCGACGCGCGCCCGCAACAGCGAGTCGCGCGCCGACAACAGGTCGGCGACCGTCGTGCGCATGGTGGGCGCAAGGAGGGCATCTACGTCCTCGGGACGAAGCGGCTCGGTCGGCATCGAGAGGTCGATCGTGCAACGATCGTGCGCGAACCGTTGATCGCGTCACCGCCAGCGGAACAGCGCCAGCGCGGCCGCGAAGCCCGCCGCCAGCCACGCGGCGAGAATGCCCAGCTCGCCCGCCAGGGCCGAAAGCGAGGCGCCCTCGAGCAGCGTGGCGCGGAGCGCGTCCGCGGCCGCGGTGAGCGGGAGCGCCTGAATCACCGGCTGCGCGGCATCGGGGAATCGCGACGCCGAAAAGAACACACCCGAGAAGATCCACATCGGGAGCATCACCAGGTTCATCAGGCCCGACGCACCCTCCATCGTGCGGACCCGTGAGGCGACGAGCAGCCCGAGCGCGCTGAACGCCAGTGCGGAGGTCAGCGCGACGAGGACCAGCGTTCCCAGCGATCCGCGGGCGGGCACGCCGAACACGAAGATCCCGAATCCGAGGAACGCGCCCACCTCCAGCACGA
Source organism: Gemmatimonadaceae bacterium (assembly GCA_036556765.1). Lineage (GTDB taxonomy): Bacteria > Gemmatimonadota > Gemmatimonadetes > Gemmatimonadales > Gemmatimonadaceae > JAICNG01. The sequence goes on from DATBIU010000158.1 coordinate 12,999, forward strand.
GCATCGCCAGGCGCGACAGGATGAACGACGCGAGATACTGCGCGCGCGACATCGGCGTCGCGATGAGCCGCTTGAGCAGCTTCTTCCGCCGCGATTCGACGATCGTGAATCCCACACCCCAGATCCCGCTTCCCATCAGGTTCATCGCCAGGAGGCCTGGAACGACGAAGTCGATGTAGCGCGCTCCGGGCTCTCGCACGTGCCGCTCGCGCACCGTCGCCACGTCGCTCCGTCCCGCGGCGCGCTGGATGGCGTCGTCCACCAGCAGGCGCGCGTTCCGGGCATCCGGGCGCGTGTCATCGTAGCGGTACTCGACCGTTCGCCCGGCGCGTGGCACCACGAACAGCGCGATCCGACCGGTCCGCAACGCGTGCATCCCCGCGCTGTCATCGAGCGGGAGGACATCGAGACGGGAATCGCGCGCGATCGCATCGCTGAGCGCGCCCGCGTGCGACTCCGAGACGAGCACGCCCACCTTCACGACATCGGGAGGGCGCTGCCGAAACGCGATGCCGAGCCCGGCCGCCAGGAGGATGGGGAAGATGAAGACCCAGAAGACCGCCTCGGGCTCTCGCCAGAACTCGAGGAAACGGACCTTCACGAGCTGTGTGAGGGGATGCTCCCGCAGGCCGCGACGCGGTCGGCTCACGGAGCGAGGGGATACGCTCGCGGTCATGCTCCCTCGCGCAAGTGACGGCCGGTGAGCGACACGAATACATCCTCGAGCGTCGCCGAGTGGGTGCGAAGCTCCGCCAACGTCGCACCGCGTCGTTGCACTTCGGCGAGAATCGCCGGCAGGGCGACGTGAAGCTCGCCGACGGTCAGCGCCCAGGACCCGTCGCCCCCCCGAACGCTCCGCACCCCTGCGAGCGCTGCGAGTACGTCAGTCGAAAGCGACGAGACCTCGCCTAACGCAAACTCCACGACGTGATCGGCGCCCAGGGTCTCCACGAGCTCGCGGGGTGTTCCAAGCGCGATGACGCGGCCGTGGTCGATGATCGCGACGCGGTCGCATAGCCGCTCCGCCTCTTCCATGTAGTGCGTCGTGAGAACGATCGTGCGTCCTCCCGCGCGCAGCTCGCCAATCAGCTCCCACAGTTGGCGGCGCGCTTGCGGATCGAGCCCCGTCGTGGGCTCGTCCAGGAACAGGAGTCGCGGATCGCCGACGAGCGCACAGGCGAGCGCGAGCCGTTGTTTCTGCCCGCCGGACAGCGAGCCGACGCGCGCGCGCGACTTCTCCTCCAGCTGGACGAGCGCGATGACGTCCTCCGGCTCACGGCCACGATCGTAGAAGCTGCGAAACAGCCCCACCGTCTCGCGGACGGTGAGCTTCTCGGCCAGCTGCGTCTCCTGAAGCTGGATGCCGAGCAGCTGGCGGAGCTCGCGGTCATGCGTGGACCAGCGGCGCTCCAGCACCTCCACCTCGCCCGAGTCGGGCGTGAGCAGCCCCTCACAAATCTCGATCGTCGTCGTCTTCCCCGCGCCGTTGGGGCCGAGGAGGCCGAAGCACTCCCCGGGGCTGACCTCGAGGTCGAGGCCAGCGACGGCCACCACGTCCCCGTAGCGCTTGTGGAGCGAGCGCACGGCGAGCGCGGGAACGGCGGCGGCGGTCACCGACGCGCCCATGGACGATGCACGAGAAACGTGGGCGCAGACGTCGACGTCGCGTGCGCGACCGTGACGAGCCGCCGGCGGGCGAGCGCGCGCAGCGCGTTTTGCACCGCACGCTTGGACACTCCCGTTCCTTCCGCGATCATGCGCAGCGGAATCTCATCGCTGCGCGAGCGGCCGCCATTCGTCTGCCGCCAGAGGTACAGGTAGACGAGAAACGCGGACGGCCGGCGGTCGTGGCCGACCAGATCCGGCATCAACGTGTCGACGACGTACGGGTCGAGTGTCGGCCGTGCTATGGCATCGATTGCCATGGCACCGCCTGCACGGCTGGACGCGCGAAACGGACCGGCCGAAATTGCCCGCGACCCGTCATGCGCGCGAGGAGATAGAAATGATCAAGGGTATCAAATTCGCCAGCATCCCCGTCCGGGATCAGGACCGCGCTCTTTCGTTCTGGCGCGACCAGGTCGGCCTCACGGTCGCCACGGACCAGCCCATGGGCACGCAGCGCTGGATCGAGCTCCGCATTCCGGGCGCCGACACCCGGCTCGTCCTCTTCACCCCCGACGGTCACGAGAATCGCATCGGCACCGACCAGAATGTGGTCTTCTGGACCGACGATGTCGAGAAGACGTGGAAGACGCTGTCGGCGAAGGGGGTGACGTTTACCGGGCCGCCAAAGAAGGAGCCGTGGGGAACGTTCGCGATCTTTCAGGATCCGGACGGGAACCGCTTCGTGTTGGGGACGAAGTAGCAACGGCGCGAGAGAAGCGCTCCTCTCGCGCCTATGCTCTTGTCGTCCACGGCGGCTCCCCGCTCGCGCCGCGGTACTCGATTCCCTCGAGGGCGCCGCCCCCTCGCACCTCCCACGTGGCCCCGCGGCCGCGCGGGGCGCACCGCAGCTCCGACCCGTCGCCGAAGCGTAGCGTGATCTCGCCGGCGCGCACCACCTCGAACCACTCGAGTCGGCACTGGAGGAGGCCGAGCAGTGGCGCGAGTCGCTCCGGCTCCCCGGGATCGATGGCGCGCTCGGAGCCGTCCGGCTCACGGTAGCGGAAAGGCGCCGCGATGCGCACCTCCGCCGACGCCTCGAGCGTCCACGTCTCGATGCGCATCGCCGAGGGCTCCACGCAGAGCCGGGTGACGTGGTGCGCGTCGAACGTCCACCGGTGACGGTCGGCTGATTCTTCGAGCGTCGCCGTCATTCGCGCGCCTTGATCAGACCGCCAGGCGCTCGAAGTGCATCTTGCGGAGCTTCGCGATCTTCGGCGCGATCACAGCCTGACAGTACGACTGTCGCGGGTTTCGCGCGTAGTAGTCCTGGTGATACGTCTCGGCGGGATAGAACGCCTTCATCGGCTCGATGGTCGTCACGATCGGGTCGTCCCACGCCCCGGTCGCTTCGAGCTCCTTGATCGCACGCTCGGCCTCCGCGCGCTGCTCCTCGGTGTGCGGAAAGATCGCGGAGCGATACTGCGTTCCGACGTCGCCGCCCTGGCGGTTGAGCTGCGTGGGATCGTGAATCGTGAAGAAGACGTCGAGAAGGTCGCGGTACGTGATAACGGACGGATCGAACGTCACCTGCGCGACCTCGGCATGCCCGGTTGCACCGGTGCACACCTGCTCGTAGGTCGGGTTCGGCCGGATGCCACCCGCGTATCCCGACTCCACATTCGTCACGCCCTTGAGGAGACGAAACGCGGCGTCGAGACACCAGAAGCATCCGCCGGCAAGCGTCGCGACCTCGTGTCGATTCTCGGTCATGGTCGAAGGCTACACCACGTCATACGCTACCGCTACGTCGGGGGTCGCGACCGCGACCGTGCCGTAGAGCGGTCACCGCTTTTGGAATTGCTCGATCAACCCTCCCGCGCGATCCCTGGGAACGCCGGCGAGCGTGAATCGCACCCGTACGGCGTTGAACAGCGTGACGTCGGGTCGCACGGGTCTGCTCCGGTCGACGATGGCCTCAATCCTCACCGTGACATCGCCCACCGGCACCGACTGCTCACGCGCGATCACCTGCACCAGCTCGACGCCGCAGCTCGCGACGCCGGCGAGGAACGCTTCCGGAGGGGTGAGCTCCTCACCGGGACATCCGTTCGCCACCGGCCCATCGATGATGAAATGATGTGTGCGCGCGCTGCACAGCACGCGGCCGAACGTCGCCGTGGAGCGCGCATCGACCGCGTATTCGCGAGGCGCTGGCGCGGGCGGCGTCAGATCCATTCAGTCACGCGACGCCCATCCTTGTCGCGGAACTGCCCGGTGATGAGCATGATGAGGTCGGCCAGCCACCAGATGCCCAGCCCGCCCAGCGTGACGAGCATGAGGAAGCCGGTGGCGTGCTTGCCGACGTAGAAGCGGTGTGCGCCGAACACGCCAACGAGGAGGCAGAGCAGGCCGGCCGTTAGGCCGCGGCGCTCGCTCGGCATGTCGCGCATTGCCAGGGCGCTGCTTCGCGTATCGAACTGCTCCGCGCCGCAATACGGGCACTCGCGCGCGATGGCGGAAATCTCCGTGTCGCACGAGCGGCACGGCATCGTCGCGGTGATCGGCGAGTTCTGGTACGGCACGAGTCCTCCCGGAGACTGGCCAACCTTAGTGCGAGCGAGACCTGCCCGCAACGCCACGTCAGCGGAGGAAGCGCTCCGCGAGCTGCGCAAGGCGCTCATCGCCTTCCTCGCTCGCGCGCGCCAGGATGCGCGCGACGTGCGGATGGAGGCTCGGCTCGCCCCAGCGATACCCGGTGGCTTCCTCGGCGTCGCCGGTGGCGCCCTCGCGCGCGCCCTCGAGCAGCGCGGCCGCGGCGGCGGCGTCGAACCCGGGGTCGTCACGCGGCGGAAGCGAGAAGCGGCGACGCGGCCCGCCGCCAGCGTCTTCGTTGACGAAGGCTCGGGACATTACGAGGTGCTCGAGGTGCTCGAGGTGCTCGAGGTGCTCGAGGTGCTCGAGGTGGTCGAGGTGCGAACAGCACTTCCCTCGAGCACCTCGATTACCTCGAGCACCTCGAGCACGTCTCCCTTACATCTCATGGGATTCGATGATCCTCACTCCAGCGCGACCCGCGACCGCCGCCTCGAGCAATGCCGCGGCCACGTCGCGCGCGTGCACCGGCCGGTACCGTCCCGGAATCACCCTCGCGAACATCTTGCCGATCGATTCGCCAAGGCGGAACTCGGCCCGCTCACCCAGGAGCAACGAGGGGCGCACGATCGTCACGCTTCGATAGGGCAGCGCTCGAACGGCGTCCTCCACTTCACCCTTCACCCGGCTGTAGAAGATGCGTGAGCGCGCGTTGGCGCCCAATGCGCTGACGAGGAGAAAATGTTGCGCGCCCTCGCGAAGGCCCAGTCGTGCGCCGGTCAGGGGGTAGTCGTGATCCACTCGGCGAAAGCGTTCCTGTGTTCCGGCCTGCTTGATCGTCGTGCCGAGCGCGCACACGATGTGGGTGACGCGGAAGTATTCGGCCGCGTCGTCGAGCCGCTCGAAATCGACGACGTGCGACTCGACGCGGGCCGCCACCGGCGCAAGCGGTCTTCGCGTCAGCGCGATCACGCGCGTGAAATGCGCGCTCTCGCCGAACTGCCGCACACATTCTCCGCCCACCAACCCGGTGGCGCCGAGGATCAACGCGGATGCCACTGACAGTGCGATCTACTCGGGGGCCAACGCGCCGACGGAAAGGCTCAGGTCACGTCGCAGGGCCGCGTCGCCGGAGATGATATCGCGCCAGGTGAGCTCCTGTCCTTTGCGCTTGCCTTTCTCGGTCACCTTGATGCCTTCCGGCGAGATCGTGATGGTGTACCGCGTTCCGTCGAGCTCGAGCTCGCGCTTGATGGGACGGTCGAGAGGTGTGGTCATGTGAGTATCCGTAGTTGTCGTCTGATTCCGCATATCCAGGGCCGCGCAGCCACCGGTGGCTCACCTCCCCACGGCACTCCCGGGTGTTGACCCCGTCACCGCGCGGTGCACATTCCCGCGATGCCACCGGACACCCTTCCCGAACCCAGTCCCTCCGCGCAGCGCACGCTCGACAGACTGCGCGTCGCGTTTCAGGGAGAGTTCGGGGCGTTCGGAGAGGAGGCGATTCATCTCCTCTGGCGAGGAGAGGCGGAGCCCGTTCCCAAAGCGACGTTCGAGGACGTCATGTCCGCCGCCGAGTCGCGGGATGTCGAGTACGGCGTGCTCCCGATCGAGAGTACGCTCGCGGGCGGGCTAGACGTCGCGTACGATCTGCTCAGCCTCCACGACGGTCTGAAGATCGTGGCCGAGGTCATCGTGCCGGTCCACCTGTGCCTGTTGGCTGTGCCTGGCGCGACCATCAAGTCGCTTCGTACGCTCTCGAGCCACCCGGTGATGCTCGAGCAGTGCACGCATTTCCTCGGTCGCTACAAGCACATCACCCCGCAGCCGGCGTGGGACACGGCGGGCGCGGCGCGCGAGGTGCGCGACGCGGGTGATCGCACTCGGGCGGCGGCCAGCACGCGACGCGCGGCCGAGCGATTCGAGCTCGCCGTCCTGATGGACCACATCGAGGACCGGCCCGATAGCCAGATGCGGTTTCTCGCCGTCGCGCGCGATGCCGCGACGATTCCGGAGAACGCGCCGGCGCGAACCGCCCTCCTCGCCGTCTTTCCGCACGAGGCTGGCGCGCTCGTGGCCGCTCTAGGTCCCATGGCCGAGGCGAAATTCAACATCTCTCACCTCGCGTCGCGGCCGACGCGTGAGCCATGGCGCTACCAGTTCTTTCTCGAGTTCGAGCACGCATCGGGTGATCCGGCCGTTCACACCGCGCTCGCCGCGATTCGCCGCGCAACGGACGAGTTCCGCTTCCTCGGCACGTATCCGCGATGGACGACGGCGGTGACCGAGCGCGCACCCGAGTGGTAACGCGCGCATCTACTGGCCACGCGCACCGCGACGTCATATCGTGTGGTCGCGCCCCGGCCGGGCGCGATCATCCGCCGTCGGGAGGAGAGTGTGCGTTCATTGTCGACTATCGTCGTTCTCGGTGTCACCCTCGGCGCGGCGACAGCGCTGGCGTGGCCCATCGCCCATCGTCAGGGAGGGCAAGGGTCCGCGCTCGATCAGCTCGGATGGTTCACCGGGTGCTGGGCCTATACGAGCCCGCGCGTGATCATCGAGGAACACTGGACGAGCCCCGCGGGAGGCTCGATACTCGGCCTGAGCCGCACGATGCGGCGTAATCCGGGGGGTGACAGCACCATCGCGTGGGAGTTCATCCGCGTGTTCGCGCGGGGCACCGACCTCGTGTACGCCGCACAGCCGCATGACCAGCCGGCGGCCGAGTTCGTCTCCGAGAAGGTGAGTGATGCGGAAGTCGTGTTCGCCAATCCGGCGCACGACTTTCCGCAGCGCATCATCTACCGTCGCGTGCGCAGCGACTCGCTGCGAGCGCGCGTCGAAGGCACGCAGGGCGGGCGAACGCGCGGCAGCGATTTCCCGTACGCGCGCGTGGCCTGCGATTCCGCGCGAGGCTGACGGCCTTCGCATGGAACTGCTCGTCGTGCGTCACGCCACCGCCGAAGACAAGGATGCGTTCGCGCGCACCGGGGAGGATGACGACTTGCGACCGCTCACGCCCGGTGGGCAGCGGGAGATGCGAGAGATCGCCCGGGCCCTTCACGAGCTCGTGCCCGAGATCCACGCGCTGGCGGCGAGCCCACTCGTGCGTGCGGTGCAAACGGCGGAGATCCTCGGCAGCGCGTATGGCCGCGAGCCAGCGCTCGTCGAATGGCTGCGGCCGGAGGCCGAGTACGAAGAGTTCGCGCAGTGGGCCCGTGCGCACCGCGAAAAGAAGATGGTCGTGATCGTTGGCCACGAACCGCACCTGAGCGGGCTCGTGAGCTGGCTGATCGCGGGTGGGAAGCGGACGGTCCTTCAGCTGAAGAAGGCTGGTGCGTGCCTTCTCGAGGTCGAGGGGAAACCGGGCGCGGGGTCGGGCACGCTCATCTGGTCGATGGGCCCGAAACACCTCCGGGCGCTGGGGAAGGGGTAGGCCTCGCGGGGGAGCGCGAGGGGGACAGAGGTCGCACAGGTTCCTTACACCGCGCGTACCGCGAGCGCGCTCCCGTCCCGAAGCGGTGCCCGTATCTTTTCGCGACCACACTCACGGGGTTCCGCGTGCGCCTCACGTTCGCCCTAACGATCGCGGCGTCATCAGCCGCGTCCGCTTCCGTCGCCCGCGCGCAGGTCGCGATGTTTCGCGGCGGCGCGAGCCACGCCGGCGAGTACCGCACCCGCGGAGTCGCCGCGTTCGGCGGGTTGCAGTGGCGGGTGCAAACGGGCGGACCGGTGCGGTCCTCCCCAGTTCTCTCCGAGTCGACGATCTACATCGGCAGTGGGGACGGCTCCGTGTACGCGATCGATGCGACGACCGGCACGATACGGTGGCGCCACGCGACAGGTGGCGCGGTCGCATCGACGCCGGCGGTCGGCGGCGGCCTGGTTTTCGTCAATGGGAACGACGGGCGGTTTCGCGCGCTGAGCGCGGCCGATGGGAGTCTGGCGTGGTCGGTGGCCACCGGCGCCGCGATCCCGCTCAAGTGGGGGTACGAGAGCGGCGAGATCTACACGTCGTCACCCGCGCTCGATGGCGCCACGGTCGTCTTCGGCTCGCAGGATGGTCACGTGTACGCCCTCGACGCCCGCACCGGTCGGCAGCGGTGGCGCTATCGAACCGGAGGCCGCGTCTATGCGTCGCCGGCGATCGCCGCCGGAACCGTGTTCGCCGCCGATCAGGCCGGGAGCGTCTTCGCAATCTCCCTAACGAGCGGCCGGCAGATTTGGCGCTTCGACACCGAGGGCACTCGTCTCAGGTCAGCCGATTGGGGATTCGATCGAACGACGGTCCAGTCGTCGCCGGCGGTCGTGGGGGGCGCCGTGTACGTGGGCGCGCGCGACGGGTTCCTGTACGCGATCGATCGCGCCACCGGCGCCGAGCGCTGGCGAAACGACCACAAGGTGTCGTGGGTGAACAGCTCCCCGGCGGTGAGCCAGGGGCTGGTGTACGCGGGCAGCTCCGACGGGCGTTTCGTCCACGCGGTCGATACCGCCACGGGCCAGGAACGCTGGCGTGCCAAAGCGCAGGGCACCGTGTGGGCGTCTCCAGCCGTCGACGACGCGCTCCTCTACGTCGGCGAAGGCGACGGGACGATGTACGCGCTGGACAAGCGAACGGGACAGGAGGCGTGGCGGTATCGCGTGGGGCATCGTCTCTTCTCGTCGCCGCTGGTGGATGACGGACGCCTGTACTTCGGTAGCGATGACGGCGGCATCTACGCGGTCAACGCGGCACGTGCGGAGCCGCTCCGGCGCGCCGTGTTCTTCGACTCCGCGGCCGTCGCTTCGGCAATCGTCAGCAGTGAGCCACTGCGAGCGTACCTCGGCCGGCGCGGCTACGAGGTGCTCGACACCGCATCGCTCGCCCGATTCATGATTGATCGCGTTCGCGATCGCGCTCCGAGCGTGGTGGTGTTCGCAATGGATTACCTGCCGCGATCCGTGGCTCCGGTCGCCGCCGACACCGTGCTCTTTCGCCGCTACCTCGCGGCCCGCGGGAAGGTGGTGTGGTTGGGAACGCCGCCGTTGCTGTGGCCGCAGCCCGACTCAGGCCGCCGCACGCTGAAGGGCGTGGATCGCGGCGCAACCGCGCGCCTCCTTGGCGTGCGTCACGAGCGCGGCAACTTCGATCTGATCGGCGTGTCGAAGGTGACGTCGCAGGCGAAGCACCTCGGCCTTCCGGACTGGTGGCTCGACAACTGGGGAGCCAACCCGGAAGACGTCACTCACGTGCTGGCCGAAGACGAGTGGGGCCTCGCCGCGGCCTGGGTGAAGCGGTTCGGCGGGCCGAGTGGGAGCGGATTCGTGCGGCTATTCGCGGGGGATGGATCCCCTGGTCGCCCATGGTCGTTGATCGCGATCCAGACGGCGGCGGAGCTGTGGCCGGTGGAGGGTGCTCCAAGTGCTACAGGTGCTCGAGGTGCTCGAGGGAAAGGCAGCTCCCCTTGAGCACCTCGAGCACCTGGAGCACCTCGAGCACCTCAGGTGTACACCACACACCCGCGCTCGCGAAGCTCCTTGAGCCACGGGATCTCGAGCAACCCGTTCCACCGCGCGTCGAGCTTCTCGAGTGAGTGGAGCTCGCGGATCGACTCCGGGAGCGACGTGAGCTGATTCTCGCGCAGGTCGAGGTGCATGAGCTGCCGCATCTCTCCCAGCGCGTCCGGGAGTGTCGTGAGGCGGTTCCCGCGCAGCCCCAGGTGCGTCACGCGCTCGAGTCCGCGCAGGGTGCGGGGGAGCGAGATGAGGGCGTTCCGGTTGAGATGGAGAATGCGTAGGCTCGTCAGGCGCCCGATCGAGTCGGGCAGCTCCTGGAGGGCGTTGCCGTCGAGGTGCAGCTCGCGCAGGGCCGACAGCGCGCCCATGGAGTACGGCAGCGCCCGCAACGCGTTGTCGTGTGCCCGGAGCTCCACGAGCGACCCGAGCGCACCGGTCGATTCGGGCAGCATCGTCAGCGCGTTGTTGGCGACGTTCAGGTAGGTGAGCGCCTTGAGCTTGCCGATCGAGTCCGGAAGACGCGTGAGCCGGTTGTTGGAGACGTACAGGAACTCGAGCGCACGCATCTCGCCCAGCGCCTCCGGGAGCTCCGTCAGCTGGTTATAGCTGAGGTCGAGCGTCGTGAGCTGCCGCTGCGACGTGACGTCGCCGGGCAGCGCGGTGAGCGCGCTCCCGTGGAGGAAGAGCCGTGTCGACTCGAAGTCGGCCGTCACTCCTCGTACTCGTCCGAGCCCTGGACCCAGAGAAACGACTGGATGTCGATCATGTCCCGCGGCGAGAGGTCACGCACATCATCGCGAACTCGGTTCGCGAACGCCAGGAGACTCGCATACGTCTTCCAGTGGGGGCGGGAGGCGTAGTGAAAGTCGAAGCCGTATTCCCGCGCGGCGATCTTCGTGACGTTCGGCTTGAGAAAGATGTGGCGGTCGGGGAGGGCCAGGAAGCCGAAGACCGTGACGATCGGCCACGTCAGCACCCGGGTCTGTTTGCGCGGGAGCTCCGACACGACCACGCACCAGTCCTCGAACCTGCGCTCGTCGCTGCCCCGACCGTAGAGAAACTGGAACAGTCCCTCCGCGAACGCTCGCGCGCCCGCGGGGGGCTTGACGGCATCGCGAAGGGCCATCTTCTCGAACGAGAAGAGGAGGTTCGTCCGGGCCTCGACCTGAACCGCCCGGGTAGCGATCTCCGAGTAGCGCTTCGCGGCGAGCGCCGTGCGAAAGGCCTCACGCCCGAGCGATGCCTTCCACTGCTCGTGCGCTTCCCACTTGTACTCGCGTTCCCAGTCGAGATACGTCTCGTCGTGGAAGCCCTTGGGGAAGAAGCGCAGGAACTTGCGGCGGCACCGCAGCGCACTGGGGGCTCTGGTCAGTGCTGCCTCGCGCTCGGCAGGGAGAATCGATCGGCGCCGGTGCCTAACGTCCCGACGCGGGCGGGCGGGTGCGCCGCGGCCGACATGCGTACGGTCCACAGCATCTGGAGCCGGGTGAGGCAGCCCTCGGTCGTGATGTACCGGCCGACGTCCCGTGCGGCGAGCATCGCTCCCACGAAGGCCGTTCCGAATGCGAGCGCGCCGACGCCCGTGAGCGCGAGCGCCGCGATCACCGCCACGCTGGCACCACCCAGCGTCAACGCCGATGAGTGCTGCCGGCGGAGCGGGCCGAACTGCGGAACGAACTCCAGCTCGCCATTCCGCAGTCGCACGCGCACGCTGGCGAATTGCGGAAGCCGAATGCACAGGTGATCGCCGTGCGGGACGACGACGTACCCGAGCTCCTCGAGGTCGGCTCGAAACGCGGCCAACTCGGGGACGAGGGCGGTGGCTGGCAGGGTCCCGTCAGGCGACATGCGTCAAAGGTGTGTCCTGTGCGATGGCGCCGCCATGCCGCTGGCGCGCGTGTCGACTGCGGCCAAGAATACACGGAGCGTGCCGCCGCACCCACGTCCCCGGAGGGAACATGGCACTGACGATCGAATCATCCGTCTTTCAGAATGGTGGGGCGATCCCTCGCCGCTACACCTGTGACGCCGAGGACGCGTCGCCGCCACTACGCTGGACCGGTGCGCCCAACAAGACGCGGAGCTACGCGCTGATCGTCGACGATCCCGATGCGCCGGACCCGGCCGCCCCGAAGCGCGTCTACGTGCACTGGGTCCTGTATGATCTGCCGAGCTCGGTGACCAGCATTGAGGAGAACGGCGAGGCGCGGGCGGTGGAGGCGGGCGCGCGTCAGGGGAAGAACGATTGGTCACGGACTGGCTGGGGCGGTCCCTGTCCCCCGATCGGCCGTCACCGCTACTTCTTCAAGCTCTACGCGCTGGATGCCACGCTGGGCGACCTCGGGACCCCGACCAAGAAGGAGCTGGAGAAGGCGATGGAGGGACACATCCTCGCCAAGGCCGAGCTCATGGGCACGTACCAGCGCGCGGAGCGGTGAGCGATCCGCGCGCGCTCAGTCGGATGGTGCGACCGAGCGCAGGCGCTCGAGAAATCGCTCCGGCTGCTGCGGCGTCAGCATCACGCTGTACCCTTTTCGTGTCGGCACGTAGACGGTGTGCCTCGTCTCCGTGAGATACACGAGGGCCTTTTCGCCATTCCGGAGACGGAACCAGCCCGCGCGATACCCCGGGAAGGCCGTTCCCATCGTGCGCCACCGCGGTTGAAGCTCCGGGGAGGTCGCCAGATCGACGATGCGCGCAGCGCCTCCGCGCAGCGAATCGGCGGGAATCATCCGGCCATAGAGGTCGCCGCGCAGTCGAAGCCCCGCGTCGGACAGCTCGAACCGGCTCACTCGCGCGCCGCGCACCGTGGCGACCAGCACCAGCGCGGCCGCGACGAGGATGACGAGGATGACGGCGAAGAACACCCACAGCCCGCGCGATGGTCCGGGGACGATGGCGAAGGATTCCATTGGTCCCTCGCTCTATTCCCCTTCGGGGATCACCAGCCAGAGCACCGCATAGACGAGAAGACCAGGGAAGGCCGCCGAGAGAATCGAGACGATCACGTAGATCGCGCGCGCGAGCGTCGGATCGATCGACCAGTACTCCGCCAGGCCGCCAACGACCCCGGCGATCATGCGATTCTCCCGCGAGCGGCGCAGCGGCTTTCGCATCTCCACCATCGCGTGCCTCCGGAAGGGTATGAATCAACTTCGACGGACGGTCGGCGGATGTCCAGAGAGAAACACTACCCTTGCCAGGTGACGGGGTCGCCGACGCGAATGGTCGCACCCTTCATCACTTGAGCAAACGCGCCGCCGCCCCACTCCGGCGCCAGCGCTTTTCTCAACCCCGGGTGCACCGCTTCCATGCGCTCGCAGGGCGTGGTCTCGCCGCCGATGACGACCATCGCATCGCCGATGCTGAGGATGCGTCCGCGCGTGTTCGCGAGCGCGACCCCGACAAGCAGCAGGTTCGCTCGACGCGCCGACGGATCCGCAGCGGCGTCGAGCTCGGACATGACGCGCTCCCAGATCTCGCGCTCGAGCAGCGTGACCTGTCGGCGCCGGCTCCGATCGACGCTCCCCGCGAGTCCCTGCCCCTCGACGAGCCGGCCCTCTTCGACGGCCTCCATCACGCCCCGGTGGGCGCGCTTGATCCAGATCGCCTCGAGACGTCCGACGGAATCATCGCGCTGGTGCACGTCCAGTCCTACTGCCAGGGCTCATCCGCCGTGGGCCCGTACATCCCGGGGACGGCGACGTCGAGCAGGCGCAAGTATACGGTGAGCTGCGCGCGATGGTGGATGAGGTGGTTGATGTGCGAACGGACGACCGGTCCGCGCGCTCCAGAAAAGAGCACGCGCTCTCCGTGCTTGAGCGACCACTGAACGTCGAAGTCCTCATCCCTGGCCGATGCGAACGCCTCACGCGCCTCGCGCACGTTCCGGTCGAACAAGTCGACCAATGTCTTCGTCTTCTCGAAGCTATACCCCTTCGACGTGGCGAGGTCGATCTCGGTGCCGCGGATGGTCTGCGTCAGCCATCCCGGCATCACGGCGACGAGCTGCGCGAGATGGCCGAGCGCGAATGACTTGGGGTGGGGTTTCCATTGGCCCTTCTCGCTCGGCACCCGCTCGAGCACGCGCCGCGTGGATGCCATCTCCTGATCGAACTCGGGAAGCATGCTCTTGCCGATGCTCATGAATCGCCTCTTGTGATAGAAAGGTTCTTCGAAGAATGGTGAGCTTGCCTGACGCCTGGTTTGCGGCCCCAAGCGGCCACGGACGGCTGAAAAAACGGCCAACTGCCCCGAATAACGACACGAATTGCGCGAATCGCGTCGCGCGCTTTGGAGGATCGGCTGCCCACGACAAGAAAGGTCGTTGTGCTCGCGCCCGGAGAATCGCGCGGCGCCAGGAGCAATTCGGGCAATTCGTGGCTGTTTACGGGTCAGTTCGCAGTTCAGCCGTCCGTGGCCCCGGCATTCGGAGCATGCCTGGGAGTTTCGTGAGGCAATCTACGAGTCCTTCCCGCCTCGCGCAGGCGACGGGAAACCACGCCTTCGGCACCCGGATTGCGCTGCCCAGGGATGGGTTTTCTCGAGGAGAACACATGCCGGAGCACCACCGTATCGTCCTCGGCGTCGCGGCCGGCTGCCTGTTGGCGGCCAGCGCCGGCTGCAGCCAGCTCGGGAGCATCCTCGGCGGAGCGGGATCCCCGCAGTCGAATCAGGTGAGCGGATACATCGAGGGCGTCGATACGCGAAGCCAGCAGATCGCGATTCAGACGTCGGGCGGGCAGCGGGTGATGCTGCTGTACGACAACCAGACCACGGTCGTCTACCAGAATCAGAACTACCCCGTGACGGCGCTCGAGCGCGGCGATCAGGTGACGGCGCGAGTTCAGAGCACCAGCGGCGGCGCATACTACACCGATCTCGTTCAGGTCGATCAGTCGGTATCCGGGCCGAGCAGCGGCCAATCGGGCAACGTGCAGTCGCTGCAAGGAACAGTGGGGCAGATCGATCGATCCAACGGCCTGTTCCGACTGGACGGCAATAGCGGCTCGGTGATCGTCTCACTCCCCTACAACGTGCGACAGGCAGACGTCACCACGTTCAACAATCTCCGCGTCGGTGATCGCGTGCGCCTGTACGGCGTATTTCTCAACAACTCGCGCGTGGAGCTGCGCCAGTTTTATTGATGCCTCACGAGCGGCGCGTCATGGCCGCACGATTCTCCAGACCTGCGCGCCGGCGACCATGTACAGCTCCCCCGCACCGTCGCGACCGAACGAGACGGTGAGAGGGAGGCTGACATCGGGCCACGAGCGGTGCTCGTTCGCGGCGCCGCCGGGCGTCGATCGGAAGCTCCGCAGCCATCCCCGGCAGTAGTCGGCGTAGAGGTAGTGGCCGGTAAGCTCGGGGATGGCGGTGCCGCGGTAGACGTACCCGCTCGTGACCGAGCAGCCGTCCGCGTGGAGATATTCGTGCGCGGGAAGCGTGAGCTGCCCGCCCGGGTTGCAGTTCGAGCCCGGGTTGTAGCAGGCGGTGCCCTCCATGAGACGCCAGCCGTAGTTGAGCCCGGCCGCGGTGGTGCGTGAGACGTTGATCTCCTCGCGGGCGTCCTGGCCGACGTCGCCGATGTACAGCAGGCCGGCGGGAGCGTCGAAGGCGAAGCGCCACGGGTTTCGGAGACCGGACGCCCAGATCTCGGGGCGCACACCGGAGCGCCCGACGAACGGATTGTCGGGCGGAACGGCATAGGGCGCGGTGCGGACGTCGATGCGCAGGAGCTTGCCGAGCAGCGTGGTCATGTTCTGCGCGTTGTTTTGAGGATCGCCGCAGCATCCGCCGTCCCCGGGCCCCACGTACAGCATCCCATCCGGTCCGAACGCGACAATCCCGCCGTGGTGGTTCTCACCGCGATGGGGAATCACCATCACCGTCCCCGCGCTGGATCCCGCGACATCGCTCCCCGGTGTGGACGCGAACCGCTCGACCACCATGTCGCCGAAGAGATCCACGTAGTACACGTAGAAGAGCCCGTTCGTCGCGTACTGCGGGTCGAAGGCCATGCTGAGCATTCCGCGCTCGCCGGCGAAGTTCACCCGGCTGCGCAGGTCGAGGAACGGCGTTGGGAACAGCACGTCGTCCTCTATGATGCGGATGCGCCCGTTCCGCTCGACGACGAACTGTCGCGTGTCGCCGTCCGGCGCGGTGAGGAAGACCGGGGCGGTGAGCCCGTCGGCGACGAGCTCAATGGCCAACTCGAGCGGCGCGCTGTCGTAGGTGACGGTCGCCGCCGTCGTGTCGCCATCGGCGACGTTCGCCGTCTGACTGGTTGGGGAGGGCCGGTGTGTGGTGAGATTGCTGCCGGCGATTCCGGCGGTGATGGTGTAGGTGCCCGGCTCCAGGTAATGGAGTATCGTCGACGCCCCGATTGTGCGCGCGAAGCCGTCGGGGCCAGTGACCTCCACCGACGCGTTGGTCCCGCCGGGGAGCCCAGTGACCGTCAGGTCGAGGAAGGCGTTGCCCGAGCCGTACGCCACGGTTGCCGCCACGGGCACGGTCGACGGGCCGAGCGTGATGGTCTGCGTGCCCGGTGCGGGGCGATACGTCTTGCCCGATGCCTGCACGTCGCTCGCGGTGATCGTGTACGTGCCAGGCTGGAGCAGGTCGAGCTGCTCCGTGCCAGTGACGGTCCGCGTATACGAGCCTGGACCGCTCACCGAGAGACTCGCCGGCGCACCCGCCGGAAGTCCGAGCACCGTCAGGGATAGCCGCGCCGTGGCGACGCCATAGACGATCGGGCTGCCGCTCGCGATCGCTCCCGACGACACGGCGATGGTCTGCGTCGCGGGGGACGCCGCGTACCTCACGTTGCTCGACGTCACCTCCGCCGCGGCCACGGTGTAGCTTCCGGGGCGGAGCGCGGTCACCGTGTCCGAAGACGTCACCACGACCTGAAAAGCGTTCGGGCCCGTGATCGTGACCGCGGGTTGCACGCCGGTTGGCAGCCCCGCGATCGTAATGGCGAGACCGCCGGAGCTCGGGGCAGTCGTCCCGTCGCCGCACGCCGCCAGCCCAATCAGGGCGCCCGTTAGGCAGCGCCGGTAAGTGCGTCTCACTCAACCCTCGAGGTCAATGGTTTTCCCCTCAGATGCGTTCGAGTCAAATGGCGATCTCGACGAGGAGTTCCCGCTCGGAGACGGAACGGCCGAGATCGACGCCACGGTGCAGTGCCCGTATTGCGGCGAAACGGTCGCGATCGCGCTCGACCCCGGCAGCGGCCCGGTGCAAGACTACGTCGAGGACTGCGAGGTATGCTGTCAACCGTGGGCGGTCTCCGTGAGCTACCACGGCGACGGTCACGCCGAGGTTTCGGTGCGGCCGCTCGAAAGCTAATGGTTCCTGAGGGAGGGGTGAGGCTCTTTCTTTTTCGTTCTTCGGGGAATTGCGGGATTGCCTGACGCCGGCTGCGGTTCCCAAGCGGCCGCGGACAGCTGAACTGCCAACCCCCGAATAACAACGCGAATGGCGCGAATTGCGTCCATGTGCTTCCAGCCTCGGCTCCCAGGACCACAATGTGTCGCTGGGCTTTGCGTGCGGAGGATAGCGCGGCGCCGGGGGGCAATACGGGCAATTCGTTCTGTTATACGGGTCAGTTGGCCGTTTGGCCGTGCGTGGCCGCTTGGGGGCTGCGGCCAGGCTCCAGGCAGCCCCGCGATTCCGCGAAGTGCCCTTTCTTGCAGCGAGCACGGAGAGCTCCTCCCGCAACGGGCCCTGACAGCGTATCACAGAGGGCACACAGACATCCACAGGGACTCACCGAGGACTGCAAAGGCGAAAGCTTTCGGAAAAAGCCCTTGCACTTGGGGTTCTCTGTGAGTCTCTGTGGCCTCTGTGATACGCTGTCAGGGCTCGTTGCGGAGTAAGACTGCACCCGACACATGCCCGACCCGAACTCCCTTCTTCCCGGCCCCTTTCGGAGGTCGTCATGCGCGCGCCCATCCAGCCCCTGCTTCTCCTCGCGTTCTCTGTTGTCGCGCCCGCGAGCGCCCAGGAGTCCTTCCAGCCGCTCCGCCCGGTTGCGACATACTCGATCGTCGCCCGTGACTCCGTCACTGGGGAGATTGGCGTTGCCGTCCAGTCGCATTGGTTCTCCGTCGGCGCGCTGGTTCCCTGGGCGGAAGCGGGCGTGGGCGCCGTGGCGACGCAGTCGTTCGTCGATCCGCGCTACGGGCCGCTCGGCCTCGAGCTCATCCGGCTCGGCCGCTCCGCGCCCGACGCGCTTCGCGCTCTCGTGAGCAGCGACGCCGACTCGGCCGTTAGGCAGGTGGCGATGATCGACGCCCAGGGCCGCGTCGCCGCCTTCACCGGGACGCGCGCCATCCGCGCCGCGGGCCAGCGCATCGGCGCCCAATACTCGGTGCAGGCGAACCTCATGGAGAAGCCGACCGTGTGGCCGGCGATGGCCCGCGCCTTCGAGACCGCCAGGGGCGATCTCGCCGAGCGGCTGCTGGCGGCGCTGGAAGCGGCGGAACGGGAGGGGGGCGATATTCGCGGCCGACAGTCGGCCGCCATCGTCGTCGTCGGTCCCACCAGCACCGG
>DATBIU010000159.1:0-2694 GCA_036556765.1 Gemmatimonadaceae bacterium
TGCAGGCGCTGGTTCCGAACTTCATTCTTCAGCCGCTGGTGGAGAACGCGATCCGTCACGGGATCGGGCCGCGGGCCGCGCCCGGCCACGTCGACGTGCGCGCCTATCGCGAGAACGGGGCCTTGCATCTCAGGGTCGCCGACAACGGCGTCGGTGTGCGCGCCCGGCGCTCGGAGTCGTCCGGCGAGGGGATAGGGCTGGGCAACACGAAGGCGCGGCTGGAGCACCTGTACGGCGCTGAGCACGGGTTCACCGCCCAGGGTGGCCGTGATGGCGGGTTCGTCGTCGATATCGTCATTCCATTCCGTCCGCGTGACGAGTCCGCGGGCACCTAACGACCGGAGTTCCGATGGAGCAGATCCGCACACTGATCGTCGACGATGAGCCGCTGGCGCGCCAGCATCTCCGCGGCCTGCTCGCCGACGATCCCGAGATCGCGGTGGTCGGAGAATGTGGGAACGGCCGCGACGCCGTCGAGGCGATTCGCTCTCAACAGCCCTCGCTCGTGCTCCTCGACATCCAGATGCCCGAGCTCAACGGGCTGGCGGTGGTCGATGAGGTGGGCGCCGAGTCGATGCCGACGACGATCTTCGTCACGGCGTTCGATGAGTACGCGGTCAAGGCATTCGATGCGCATGCCCTCGACTACGTGATGAAACCGGTCAGTCGCACGCGGTTCCATCAGGCGATCGAGCGCGCAAAGTCGCAGCTGCGCGATCCGGCCCCCGCCGCGCGGCCCCCCCTCGCCGCCCTCCTCGACCAGCTGCGGAGCGAAGGCACCGCGGTTCCGCGACGGATCGCGCTCAAGCGCGATGGACGCTTGCTCTTCGTGCGCGTGGAGGACATCGACTGGGTGGAAGCGTCGGATGATCACGTCGTCGTGCACGTGGGCCGCGAGCTGTATCGGCAGCGCGACACTCTCGCTCGCCTCGAGCAGCGGTTACCCCCGCACAAATTCTTGCGCGTGCACCGCTCCTCGATCGTCAACGTCGACCGCATTCGCGAGATGCAGCCCTGGTTCCAGGGGGACTTCGTGCTGATTCTCGTCGACGGAACCCGCGTGACCACGGGACGCAGCTACCGGGAGCGCGTGCGGGAGTTTATTGAACGGTCGATGTGAGGATCGAGGGGTCGAGGGGTCGAGGGGTCAGGGGATCCGGGGATGGGAAGGCAGGCGGGCGGCGGCCGCCTTCTCATCTGACGGTGGCGGCAGCGGCGAAGCCGCGCCGCCTTTCCATCCCTCCGATCCCCCGATCCCTCGACCCCTCGACCCATCGATCCTCTCGCGCAGCACCATCCTCATCCCATACCGCGTCCGCAGCGTGATCATCGGCCGCATCGCCACGCGCTGCCCCGCCGCCAACTCGGCGTCCCAGCGCTGCGCGAGGGTCGCGAGCACCAGCATCCCCTCGGTCCACGCGAACTGATCTCCGATGCACATGCGCGTGCCCCCGCCGAAGGGGAAATAGGAGAACTTCGGTCGTGCCGCCTGCGCCTCGGGGGTCCATCGCTCGGGGTCGAACCGCGCGGGGTCGGGAAACCAGCGTGCGTCGCGCTGCGTGACGAGTGGACTCACGACGACGAGTGCCCCGCGCGGAATCACCACCCCCGGAACCGGGTAGTCCTCGAGCGCCCGCCGGCCGATCGCATACGCCGGCGGATACAGTCGCATCGATTCCGACAGCACCATGCGCGTATAGGAGAGGCTCGCGAGATCGTCGGCCGTGGCGCGCCGCTGCCCGAGGACGCGATCGACCTCGTCGTGCAATCGCGCGGCGACGTCGGGGTGCTGGGAAAGCAAGTACCAGGTCCACGTGAGCGCGTTGGCTGTCGTTTCGTGGCCGGCGAGGAAGAGCGTCATCGCTTCGTCGCGCAGCTGCTCGTCCGTCATGCTCCCGCCGTCCCCTTCGGCATCCTGTGCGGACAGCATCATCGACAGCAGGTCGCCTCGCTCCGTCCCCCGCGCACGCTCGCTGCGTCGCTCGGCGATGAGGCGATAGATGGTCGCGTCCAGCCGCCCGCGAGCGCGGGCGAATCGCCGCGTGTGCGGCAGTGGGAGGCGGTCGAGCAAATGCATCCCCGGAATGAACACGGTCTGAAAGAGGTGCAGCGCTTCGGTGAGTGCGACGCCGATCTCGTCCGCCTCCGCATCGACATCGGCGTCGAACAGCGTGCGGGCGACGATGGCGAGCGTGAGCTGCATCATCTCGTGATCCATGTCGACCGTCACGCCGTCCCGCCATCGGTCGCCGGTGATCCACGCGCGATCCACCATGTCCCGCGCGTACGCGGCGATGCGCTGCCGGTGAAACGCCGGCTGAACGAGGCGACGCTGGCGGAGGTGAAACTCCCCCTCGCTGGTGAGGAGGCCTTCGCCCAGCAGGATCTTCGCGCGCTGAAGCACGTGCCCCTTCATGAACGCGCGCTGATGCGTCACGAGGACGTCGCGTACCTGGTCGGGATGCGCGAGCAGGTGAACGCGGAGGTTCCCCACCGCCGCGCGCGCGACATCTCCTTGTTCACGCTGAAGCCCGAGGAGGAACCCGGCGAGATCGCGCCGCGCGCGAACGATGTTGGCGAGGGGCGCCAGGAGGCTCATTGGACGGAAGATGGAGCGTTGAGGGTCAGGGGCCAGGGGCCAAGGGCCAAGGGGGGTGGAAAGGCGAGCGGCCTACGGCCGCTCGCTCATCTGAT
>DATBIU010000160.1:0-4879 GCA_036556765.1 Gemmatimonadaceae bacterium
GTCGAGCGTGACGTCGGACGCGTTCAGGCCCAACACGGTGATCATGGTGCTGCCGCCGTTCACCGTCACCTGATTGGCCGTGGCGTCGCGAAGCCACGTCGCACTCTGATAGCCCCCGTAGATGCTGACGCCGGTCTGCAACCCGAGCACCTCATCGTACGTGCCGTTCGCGACGTAGACGTCGGCACCGCCGCCTAACGCGGTCGCGAGCCCGAGTCCGCGTTGGATGGTGCGCACGGCGGTCGTCCGCTCCCGCCCGGTGTTCATATCGTCACCGAGCGGGCTGACGAAGATCGCGCGAGTCTTGTCTTCCATCACGTTGATCTGAACCACGGATGGCTGGCTCTGCTTGCCGAACTCGTCGGTTGTGCGGAGCTCGAATCGAACGCTCGAGACCGTCGCCGGCGCGGTGAACGTGGGATTCTGACCGGTGAGGAAGCCCGCGCCACCGGTGACATCCGGGCCAAACACCTGCGTCCACCGGTAAGTGAGCGCGTGTCCCTCCGGGTCGCCTCCGCTCCCGTGCAGCGTCACCAGCTCTCCACGGTTGACGTCCTGCGGTGAGCCGGCAGTCGCGGCTGGAGGCCCGTTAATGAACGTGACGAAGGACCACGTGTACGCGTTCGCGAGGGGCGCGCCGTCGAGGTCGGTGATCCCGGTCGCCAGCGTGACGGTGTACGTCGAATCGAACCGGAGGGGCGCGGCCGGCGTGAACGTCACCGTGGCGCCGGTCACCTGAAGCGCTCCGGCGATGTTTCCGCCCGTGCCTTCCGCGACCTGGAACGTCGCCGCCGTCACGGTGGCTGGCGCGACGGGCTCGGAGAAGGTCACGGTGATCGTGGAGTTGAGCGCCACGTCTCTCGCGTTCGCGCCGGGCGTCGTTCCCACAACCGTCGGCGCCGGGTTGGGCAGCGTGGTAAAGGTCCACGTGTGCGCCTGTGCCAGCCCGTTGCCGGCGAGGTCGGTGACCCCTGTCGAGAGCCGCGCCGTGTACGTCGTCCCGAACGCCAGCGGCGCGGCCGGCGTGAACGTCGCGGTCGTACCCGACGCGGTGACGTTGCCGGCGATCGCGGCGCCGCCGGCCGGCGTCACGGTGAACGTCGTGGTCGTAATCGACGAGCCGGCCATTGCTTCCGAGAAGGTCGCCGTGACGGTCGTAGCGCGGGCCACGTCGGTGGCGCCGGCGGCCGGCGTGGTCGCCGTGACAGCCGGCGAATTTCGATCGACGTCGACGCCCCCGTCGCCGTTGCAGGAGATGAGCAAGGGCGCGACCGACAGCAGCGCGCCCAGAACACTGAACCGGGATTTCATACAGGGCCCCACGATGCGCAAAGAAGAAGGAAACAAATGAAGTGTCGGAGGGATCCGAATGATGAAAGTGGTGCTCGGAACCGGTCAACCGCTGTCAGGTAAAGGTTCTTCGATCGCCGGGCGATGCCGGACACGACCGGCCCGCCCGATATAAATTCTCCCTCCTCTCAGCCTCTCGCCCCATCTCGAGGAGAGCCGCATGACGCTCGACGAGCTCGAAACGCCCGCCCCCGTGGTCGACCTCGCGCGAATGGAGCGCAACCTCGACCGCATGGCCGCCTACTCGGCGGCGCACGGCCTGGCCCTCCGCCCTCACATCAAAACCCACAAGACTCCCTGGCTGGCCGCCGAGCAGCTGCGCCGCGGCGCGGTGGGCGTGACGTGCGCGACCCCGCGGGAGGCCGAGGTGATGAGCGAGGTCGCGGATGACATCCTCATCGCGTACCCGATGGTCGGGTCGGTGAAGGCACGGCGCGCGGTCGCGCTCCCCGCCGCCACCCGCGTGACGGTGGCGCTCGACTCGGCGCGCGCCGCCGACGATCTCGCGGATGCGGCGCACGAGGCAGGGCGGCGCATCGGCGTGCTCGTCGAGTGCGACATAGGGATGCGGCGCGTCGGCGTCCAGTCCGCCGAGGATGCGGTGGCGCTCGTGAGGCACGTTTGGGGGCGCCGCGAGCTGGAGTACGTCGGCATCGCCTTCTACCCCGGACATGTGCGCGAGCCGCTCGACCGGCAGGACGAGGCATTGGGCGTGCTGGGCGAGCGCCTGGGACGCACCCTCGACGCCTTGAAGCGTGCGCGTCTGGACCCGCGCGTCGTCAGTGGTGGGTCGACGCCGACGGCCGTGCGCACGCACGAGATCGCCGGCGTGACCGAGATGCGTCCAGGCACCTACATCTACAACGACCGCACGACGGCCGCGATCGGCGCGTGCACCTTCGACGACTGCGCGCTCACGGTGCTGGCGACGGTGGTGAGCACGGCGGTGCCCGGGCAGGCGGTGATCGACGCCGGCACCAAATCGCTGGGACGCGAGCCGATGCGGGGCGCCGAGGGGGAGGGGTTCGGCGTGATCTACGGGCGCGAGGACGTGATGGTGCGCGCGATGTCCGAGGAGCACGGCCTGCTCGATCTCTCGAGGAGCGACTGGCGCCCGGCCGTCGGCGACCGCGTGCGCGTGATCCCGAATCACGTGTGCATCGTGGTACACCTCTTCGACACCGTGCACGGCCTTCGAGCGAACGCGGTCGAAACGAGCTGGGCGGTGGCGGCGCGCGGGCGCGCGGCGCAAGTTGACGTTCTCGGGTGACCTGATCGGCGGCGGAACCGCAGCTGGCCGCAGCCACTGTACACACTCCTCATTCTGTGACGATGCTCCTCATGCGACTCACGATTCTCATTCTGCTCGCCGCGCTGACGTTCGAGCCTCTGCGCGCGCAGGCCTCCGATCCGCACCTCGCCCGCGCGCGGCGCGTGCTGCGCTCCACGCCACTCATCGATGGGCACAACGATCTGCCCTGGGCGATCCGCACCGATTCGATCGCGCAGCACGACGTGGAGAAATACGACCTTCGGAAGCACACGCCGGGGCATACGGATCTCGCGCGGCTCAAGGCGGGCATGGTCGGTGGACAGTTCTGGTCGGTCTACATCCCCGCTGGCGTCGGCGACTCCGGGTATGCGCGCGTTCAGCTCGAGCAGATCGACATCGCGCGGCAGGTGATCGCCAAGTATCCGGAGATCGAGTGGGCGCTCACCGCCGATGCCCTTCGCGCGAGCCACGCGCGCGGCCGCATTGGCTCGCTCCTCGGCGTCGAAGGGGGGCACGCGATCGAGAACTCGCTCGGCGCCCTGCGCGCGTACTACGACCTGGGCGCGCGGTACATGACGCTCACGCACTCCGCGACCATCGACTGGGCGGATTCGGGCACCGATACGGCGCGGCACGGCGGCCTCACGAGGTTCGGCGAGGAGGTCGTGCGCGAGATGAACCGCCTCGGCATGCTCGTCGATCTGTCACACGTGTCGCCCGGCACGATGAGCGACGCGCTGAACGTCAGCGAAGCGCCGGTGATCTTCTCGCACTCGTCGGCGCGCGCCGTCACCGACGTGCCGCGCAACGTGCCCGATTCGATCCTCGAGCGCCTGCCGCAGAATGGCGGGATCGTGATGGTGACGTTCGTCCCGGGCTTCGTGTCGCGGCAGGTGGCGCAGTACGGAAGCGAGATGCAGCGGGTGAACGGCGACCTCCGCCAGCGATTCGCCGGCGATGACTCCGCCCGGCGTCGCGAGCTTGCCGCGTGGCGCTCGGCTCATCCAGCGCCGAGGGCGACGCTCAAGGACGTCGCGGATCACATCGATCACATCCGGCGCGTGGCCGGGCCGGATCACGTCGGCATCGGTGGCGACTTCGACGGAATCAGCGACACGCCGGTTGGCCTGGAAGATGTGTCGACGTATCCGGCGCTGTTCGCCGAGCTGTCGCGCCGCGGATGGTCCGACGCCGATCTGCGGAAGCTCGCCGGGGAGAACCTTCTCCGGGTTCTCAAGAGAGCGGAGGCCGTCTCGGCGCGGTTGAAGCAGCAGCGCGCGCCGTCCACGAAGACCATTCAGGAGCTGGACGGAACGCGAACGTGACCGAGCTCCCCATGTCGGGCAGCGAAATCGTGCTGACGGCGGTCAGCGCGGCGCTCGCGCTCGTGCTGTGGGGCCGTTGGTACGTGCAGCCCGCCCGGATGGAGCGGCTGGGAGCCCCTCGCGGCGGGTGGGGGGTGCTGCGCCTGACGCCGATCGTGTGCATGGCGCTCCTGTTCCTCGTGCTCCGGACGCTGGCCTCCCACGATGTGCGCGACGATCCACGCTACCTCGCGATGTATGTCGCCTTCGGTGCCGCATGGGTCGCCCTGTCGATGATGCTGATGCCCGTCGTAGGCCTCGACGTGCGAGACGATGTGCACGAGCGCGGCAATCCGGCCGCGGCGTACGCGGCGGCCGGCGCGCTCGTCGGGCTGACGCTCGCGTTCGCCGGCGGAAATATCGGCGACGGACCGGGGTGGTGGGTGGTGCTGTTCTCCTCCGGGCTGGCCACCGCGGGCGTGTACATCCTCTGGGCGCTCCTGGAGCAGTTCGCGCACGTGTCGGAGCATGTTACCGTCGAGCGCGACGCAGCCGCGGGTGTGCGTCTCGGGGGTTACCTCGCGGGTTGTGGCTTGATCCTCGGCCGAGCCGCGGCGGGGGACTGGGTATCGGCGTCCGCGACCCTCGTCGACTTCGCGCGACTGGGAGGTCCCGCGCTGGGACTGCTGGCGATGGCGATACCGCTGGAATGGTACGGCCGGCCGACGGCGCAGCATCCCTCGCGATCGGTCGTGCAATGGGGGGTGCTGTCAGCGCTCCTCTATGTCGGGGTCGCCGCCGCGTACGTGATGGTGCTCGGCATTCCCGAATGAGCACGCCCTGGCTCGCGGCCGCGCCGTTGGGCTCCGCTGCCTACGCGGCCTTTCGGCGACGCGCGATCTTCGAATGCTGCAAGTGGGATCCGCAGGTCGAGGACACGGCGACACTGGCT
>DATBIU010000161.1:0-11732 GCA_036556765.1 Gemmatimonadaceae bacterium
ATGGCCTCACCCGACGCCGTCTTCAAAGCCCTGGCCGATCCCACCCGCCGCGAGATCCTCCAGCTCCTGCGCGCGGGACCGATGCCGTCCGGCGAGATCGCCGCCCGCTTCCCGTCGGCCTGGGCGACGATCTCCCGCCACCTCGCCGTGCTGCGCGACGCCGAGCTGGTGACGACCGAGCGCAACGGGTCGAGCATCGTCTACGAGCTCGACACCACCGTCTTCCAGGAAGCCGTCGAACATCTCCTCAATTGGGTCCAGCCCGGAGGCTCAAATGCCAAGCGTCGATCGTAAGTGGATTCCGCTCGCGCTCATCACCGCGGCGGCGGTGGCGTCCGTCGTCGTCTACGCCAAGCTTCCGCCGATGGTAGACCTGGGACTCGAGGGAATGCTCCCCTTCGAGACGTCGGAGCCGGCGAGCCCCGTGCCCCGATGGTTCGCGCTGTCGATGGTCCCGGCGCTCGCGCTGGCCGTCTGGGCCGCGTTTCGCGCCGCGCCGACCGCGGCCGGCCAGCGCGTGGGACGTGTCCTCCTCCGGAGCGCGCCCGAGGTCGTGACCAGCCCCGAGCAGTTCGCGCGATTCGGCAAGACCTACGACGCGATCGTTCTCACCGTCGTCATCCTCATCCTCGGCGTCCACGCCGCGATCATCGCCGGCGCGCTCGGGTACGCCGGTGTGGCCGCGCGGATGGTCCCGGCGGTGCTCGGCGCATGCCTGATCGTGATGGGCAACGTGATGCCGCGGCTGCGCCCGAACTGGGTGGCGGGCATACGCACGAAGCGCACGCTCGAGGACCCGCAACTCTGGCGCACGACGCACCGCGCCTTCGGCACGGCGTTCGTGGTGGCGGGAGCCCTGACGATGGTCGTGGCGCTCGCGGCGCCGCGCTACGGGTTGGTGACGGGGATCGCGTCGCTCATGCTGGCGTGCATCGTCGGCGCCGTGGCGTCGATGCGGGCGAGCCCAGGGAACATCACCACATGAGCGAGCCGCTCGCGGGGCCGCCTCCTCACTCCTGGCGCGCCGCGCGCGCCAGGTCCTCGTCGTCGCCGGCGACGAGCAGCGTGTCGGAGTCCTTGAGCGGAGCGTCGGGCGCCGGAGCCGAAACGATCGTATCGTTGAGGACATCGTGGACGGCCACGACCGAGATCCGGAATCGCTGCGGCAGCCGCAGCGCTCGCAGGCTCTTGCCGATCCAGGGCGTTGGCACGGCCATCTCCTGGATGCTGAAGTTCGGACCGAGCCGAACGTAGTTGAGAATCGCGGTACTCGAGATGCGTGTCGCGAGCCGCATCGCCGAGTCGCGCTCGGGAAAGATCGTCTCCGTCACGCCCAGCTTCTCCATCACCCGCGCGTGCTCGGCCGAGACGACCTTGACGTAGATCTCGGCCACCCCGAGGTCGCGGAGAACGAGCGTGGCGAGAATACTCGCCGTGATGTCGTCGCCCGTGCTCACGACGCCGGCCGCGGCGTCACGCCCTCCCAGTCGCTCGAGCGTGGGGAGACTTTGGCCGTCGGCGACCGCCGCGCGCGTGACATGGGGCGCGACGCGCTCGACGGCCTCCTCGTTGGTATCGACCGCGACGACGTCGTGCCCTTCCGCATGCAGCGCCTCGGCGATCGTCCGCCCGAAGTTGCCGAGTCCGATGACGAAGAATCGTTTCATGAATGATGATCAGCCGACGACGACGTCCTCGCGCGCATAACGAAACTGGTCACGGCGTCGCCGGTGCGCCGCCAGCGCCAGGGCCGCGGCGAAGGTCAGCGGTCCCACCCGGCCAACGAACATGAGGAAGATCGTGATCCACTTGCCGGCCTCCGACAGGGTTGCCGTCGCGCCCATGGACAATCCGACGGTGTTGAACGCGCTCGCTGCCTCGAACATGATCGGCAGAAAGCGCGCGTGCCCCTCCGCGACGCCCGTGTGCTCGGTGTAGGTGTAGAGAAAGATGCAGACCGTCAAGAGCGCGAACGCCGTGAGCGCGAGCCCCACGGCGCGCTGCATGGTCTCTTCCGGAATCGTCCGGCCCCAGGCGTGCGTCCTCTCGCGTCCGCGAAACCGGGACCACGCGAGCAGCGCGAGGAGCGCGATCGTCGTCGTCTTGACGCCACCGGCGGTCGACCCCGGAGAGCCGCCCACGAACATGAGCAGGATCGTCAGAAAGTTCGTGCTGTCGGTGGCGGTCGCGTAGTCGACGGAGTTGAAGCCGGCGGTTCGCGATGTGACGCTGAGGAACAGCGAGTTGACGAGCTTGTGCGCGAACGGCAGCTCACCGAGGGTGACGCGCCACTCGAAGATCGCGAACAGCGCCCATCCGGCGACGATGAGCACGGCCGTCGTCACGAGCACGAAGCGCGAGTGCAGCGACAGCCGGAACGAGGGACGAGCGTGACGCATGCGCCGCCACAGCAATGCTTCCTCGATCGTCAGGAATCCCAGGCCGCCGGCAACGATGAGCGCCATGATGACGACCAGCACCACCGGCGAGCGCTGATAGCCGATGAGGGAATCGGAGAACACCGCGAACCCGGCGTTGCAGAACGCGCTCACGGAGTGAAAGACGGCTGGCCATGCCGCGTCTTTCCAGCCGAGCCTCGGCACCCCGGCGACGTACAGCACCGCCGCGCCGGCCGCCTCGACGAGCAGCGTAAAGCGCACTACGGTGCGCGTGAGCGATTCGACGCGAACCTGTGAAGCGACATCCCCGCCGGGCGACACGAGCTCCTCGTGGCGTAGCGACAGCCGCCGGCCGAGGGCGAGGATGATGAGCGTGGTGAACGTGATCATCCCCAGTCCGCCGAGCTGGATGAGGAGCAGGAGGAACGCCTGCCCGGCGGTGGTGAAGTACGTCGCGGTATCGACGACGATGAGCCCGGTTACGCAGACGGCGCTGGCGGCGGTGAAGATGGCGTCGGTCCAGCCGAGCCGCTCGCCCGTGTAGATCCCGGGGAGCGCTCGAAGGCCCACCGCGCCGAGGGCGATGAGGGTGACGAACGAGGAGACGAAGAGCTGGGGCGGCGTGAGCTGTCGCCAGAACGACACGCGACTTCGCCGCTCGTGCACCCACAGGTTGATCCAGCGACGCGTCCCATCGAGCGCCATCAGCGTCGGTGTGAGATCGTCATCGCTGACCTGGCCGCCACTCTCAGCATATAGCGAAGTGGGGGGCTTGCGGCAAGCCCAGGGTCGTGTCGCATAGTCGCCGGCCGAATCAAAACCCATGCAACCCCGAGGCGCGAATATGCGTGTGTCGTCGGTCGCGATCGCCGGAGCAGGTCCGACAGGGCTGATGCTGGCCGGCGAGCTGGCGTTGGCGGGCGTCGACGTCGCGATCGTCGAGCGGCGCGCCAACCAGGACGTCGCTGGCATGCGCGCGGGTGGGCTCCACTCACGCACCCTCGAGATCCTCGATCAGCGCGGAATCGCCGATCGGTTCGTCTCGCAGGGAACGGTTCACCACGGCGCGCTGGGATTCTCGCTGATTCCTCTGGACCACAGTGACTTTCCCACCCGCTACAACTACGTGCTCGGGCTGTGGCAGAGCCACATCGAGCGCATCCTGGCCGACTGGGTCCACGACCTGGGAGTGCCGATTCTCTACGGCAGCGAGGTCACCGGGTTCGCGCAGGACGAGCCCGGCGTCAACGTCCAGCTGTCCGACGGCAAGTCGCTACGCACGCAGTATCTCGTTGGCTGCGACGGGGGACGGAGCACTATCCGGAAGCGCGCCGGCATCGAGTTCCCCGGGGCGGATCCGATAACGAGCAACCTGATCGCGGAGGTCGAGCTGGCCGAGGAGCCGCCGGCGTGGGGCATCCACCGCGATGCGCTCGGCATCCATTCTCTCGCCAGGATGGAGGATGGGCGCCGTGTACGCGTGCTGGTGACGGAAGAGGACGCCGGACGCACGAGCGAACCCACGCTGCGCGATCTGAGCGAGGCGCTCATCGCCGTGTACGGGACCGATTACGGCGTCCACAGTCCCACCTCGATCTCGAGGTTCACCGATGCCACTCGTCAGGCTGCACGGTACCGCGAAGGACGCGTCCTCCTGGCGGGCGACGCCGCGCACGTACATCCCCCGGACGGTGGACAGGGAGTCCAGCTCGGTGTGCAGGATGCGGTGAATCTGGGATGGAAGCTGGCGCAGGTCGTGAAAGGCATCTCGCCAGACGCCCTCCTCGACACCTACCACGCGGAGCGCCATCCCGTCGCTGCGCGCGTGCTGCGGAACACGATGGCGTCAGTTGCGCTTCGCCGCGCCGACGATCGGACGAAGGCCCTGCGCGACACAATGACCGAGTTCCTCGGGATGGACGAGCCTCGTAAACGATTCGCCGGGATGCTGTCCGGCCTGGACATACGTTACGACTTCGGCGAGGGACACCCGCTGCTCGGACGCCGCATGCCCGATCTCGACCTGGTCACACCTCACGGCCCGCGGCGGGTCTTCACGCTGCTGCACGATGCCCGGCCGGTGCTCCTCAACCTCGGTGAGCCCGGCGGCATCGAGATCACGCCATGGCATGATCGCGTTCAGACGATCGACGCGAGAGCCGATGGGAGGTGGGAGCTTCCGGTGATCGGCACAGTGGCTGCGCCGACAGCCGTGTTGATTCGGCCCGACGGTCATGTGGCCTGGGTGGGAGACCTAACGCGGGCAGGGCTCGTCGAAGCGCTGACGACCTGGTTCGGGCCGCCGAGTGGGGTGTAGACGTGGAGCCCCGCGTCCGTCCATCCTCAAGGCAGGAGCCTCTCCAGCCTCGAGAGGAACTCGGCCTGCGCGGGGTTGATCTTCCCCCTGGCCTCGTCGATGGAAAAGAATGCGGCGCGGTCGATCTCGGGGAACGTCTGCCATCGCCCCGACCGCGGCGGCCATTCCCTCTGGAAGGTGTTGCTCCTGATGGCGGCGGGGTCGAGGTCGCCCTCGAACGCCCAGGCGATGACGGTCTTGCCGCCCTTCTGAAGGACCTCGCCGAGCGGGACGAAGCGGCCCTCGGGCCTCGTACCGGTCTCTTCCTCGAACTCGCGCCGCGCCGCCGCGAGCTGGTCCTCGGCCTCGTCGACCAGTCCCTTCGGGATGGTCCACGCGCCGAGGTCCTTGTTGGTGAAGAAGGGGCCGCCGGGATGGCCGAGGAGTACCTCGAGCTGGCCGGCGCGGAAGCGGTACATCAAAAGGCCAGCGCTGAGCTTCGCCATTCGCTACGAGAACGATGAGGAATGCTCACTCCTCATTCCTCGTTCCTCATTGTGCGTCTAGAATACCTCGCCACGGTCTTCCAGCTCGCGGGTGCGAATGGACTTATCCAGCTCCTCGGCATCGAAGCGGGCGACGTCGTTAGGGTCCTGGCCGCGGGAATGCGCGTCGGGTGTGGCGGCCGGCGTCGTCGTCGTCGCCTTCTGGTCATCCTGGGGTGCCTTGGCGGCGCGGGTGCGGCGCCGGTCGGGTGGGCCCTTCCGTCTCTCGTCGGCCATGGAGCGCTCCGGTGCGGTTGGAGACACTGGCAGCAATTGCCGCGCCCCCGGTTCGCAGCGCCGAGGCCGAAACCGCTACAGCGCGCGAACGGCGGCGCGGATCTGCTCGGCGCTCCCGTTGACGAGGTAGGCGATCCGCCCGTTAGGCGCGATCACGTACACCAGCGTCGGGTGGGATAGGTCGCCGGTCCGCTCGTTGCGGACCCGGGGAACGCGCCACCGGTTCAGGACGTGCTCCACCTGCTCCGGCTGCCCGCTCAGCACGTGGGCGTCTCCGCTCATTCCCCACTGCTTCGCGATCGCCGGCAGCCGGCTTGGCGTATCGCGCCAGGGATCGAGCGTCACCACCAGCACCACCGGCGTGCGCTCGCGATCCGTCGCTGCGAGCCGGTCCCGCGCGTCGAGCACGCTGTTGACCACCAGCGGGCAGACGGTCTCGCAATGCGCGAACGCGAAGGTGACGAGCACCGCCCGGCCGTGGTACCGGTCGAGCGTGATCGTGTCCCCCTGCTGGTCCACGAGCGAGAGCACCGGGGGAGGGTCGTTGATGCGCGTGAGCCGATTGCTGCCGACGTCCACCGACTGGGCGACGAAGCCCACCGCGCTCGCGTCGCGCACGCGGACGCCGACGCCAACCAGCCCGGCAACGATCGCGGCCGCCGTGATCCCGACGGTGAGCTGGCCCGAGGCGCGGTCGAGAACGCGCCGCATGCCGGCCCGCAGGTCATCACCCCACACCAGCACCAGGAGGAGGATCATCCCCACCGGCTGCCCGATGAGCACCACCCACCCGCCGCCATCGGGCAGACCATCGCGCGCGGCCCCGAAGCAGGCCAGGCGCGTGCGCGCCAGCCAATCCGGGGCGGTATCGGGCAATGGCCAGAGCGCCAGCGCCCACCACGACGCGGTGATCGCGAGGATCAGCGCGAGCGCGATGAGCGCGGGCGTTCCGCGGCGGACCTCGGTCAACCGATCCTCCAGATAGCCGAAAGGACCTTCCAGTTGACGAAGTAGTAGAGCATGAACGTGGCGAGGAATACGGCCACCAGCACCAGCGTACCGGGGGCCGGGCCCATCCACCCCATCTTCGGGCCGTGCAGCACCTCCCAGCGAGCGTCCACATCCGCGCTGTGCCTCGGCGGGTGCGTCAGCCCCTGAGGAACGCCCGCCATCACCACGTTAGGCGTGACGACGCCGAGCGGCTCGCCGAAGAACACCGACTTCACGGCAATGCCAATGAAGATGAACGCCCCGGTGGCGGCCGTGAGGCCGCCCAGCGCGACCAGCGCGAGCAGGATGTCGACGGCGGGATGAAACTGCACATCGAACGGCGCCTGGCTGAAGCTGATGTCCCAGTGCCGGCGGGGAACGCCGAACGTCCCCGCGAACGTCATCGCGATCGTGAAGATGAACATTCCGCCGGCGAAGATGTACGGCTGGAGCTGCGCCAGCTTCCAGAACGCGACCTTTCTCTGGAATACGAGCGGGATCAGGTAGTACGTGATCCCCATGAACGCCATCGCCGTTCCGCTCACCACGGTCGCGTGGAAGTGGCCGGGCGACCGCAGGGTGTTGTGCACGATGATGTTGACCTGCTCGGTGCCGATCGTGACGCCGGTGATGCCGCCGACGAAGCCGAACACCACCACCGAGAGCACGAGCGAGCTGAAGCCGGGATCCTTCCACGGCGCCTTGCGGAGCCACTCGAACAGCCCATTCGTGAAGCCGCGCAAGCGCTGTCCCAGCTCCATCCCCGCGGGGACGGTGAAGCCATGGAGGAGCGACGCGAGCACGGCCATGTACATGAAGTAGCTCGTGTTCGTCACCTTCCACGCCGCCCCCATGCCGGGGTCCACCAGCAGGTGGTGCGCGGACGCCATCGAGATGAAGAGGATGTAGAGCACGAACGCCGAGCGGCTGATCTTCTCGTTGAGCACCACGGCGCCGACGGTCAGCGCGCCGAGCATGTACCAGATGGCGACCATCGCCGCCACGTTGATCTGCTGCGAGGAGTGGCCGAGCCCCCACCAGATGAGCCGATAGACCTGCGGATCGACGTTCATCAGTCCCAGCGACCACAGGAAGGTGGGGATGTAGATCAGCGCTCCGTGGACGAGCGTGATCACGGCGATGATGGCCGCCGTCATCGCGCCATAGACGACAAGGGGAAGCGATCCCTCGTACGTGCGCTCCCGCTTGGCCACGGCGAGGTTGGCGAAGAACACGCCGGTGACGATCAGCGCGCCGACCGCGAAGAGGATGACGCCAAAGTAGAACGCGGGATGCGCGCGGAGCGGTACGTACGACGTGAACAGCACGTCGGCCTTGCCGCCCCACATCATCGCCTCCACCAGCAGTGCGCCGCCGAGCATCAGGCCGAAGGCGACCCACGATGTCTTCGGCGCCGAGCAGCGCGCGTTCAAGAGCGCGGTGCTGGTGAAGTGGAGCACCGCCATCTCGAAGAAGATGATGAAGAAGATGAGCATGCTCATCCCGTGCACGCCCAGGATGCGATAGAACCAGACGGCGGGGAGCAGGTGCACTGCCTGCCATCTCGTGAGGACGATGAGCACGGCCGCGATTGCCCCGATGAGCAGCGCGACCACCGAGGCGACGGCATTCCACCTCGTGAGGCGCATGGCCGTCTCGTGCAGCCGCCGGCCCGTGAAGGCGCAGACGCGAAAGGCGGTGGCGGTCATTGCGCACCTCCCGCCGCCGGCGTCGCGGCGGGATCGTCATCGACGATCACGCGTCCCACCATCGTGTGGTGCCCGATCCCACAGAACTCGTTGCAGATGATCCGGAAGTCGCCGGCGCTGTTCGGGGTGACCCTCAGGCCGTAGTCATAGCCCGGAATCACCTGGAAGTTGACGTTGATCGGATAGAGCGAGAATCCGTGGTTCACGTCGAGGGCCGAGAGGTGGAGGATGTACTCCTTCCCCTTTTGCAGCCGCAGAATCGGCGTCCATTGGAACGACATGGCCGTCAGGTAGATGTCGGAGCCAGGGGGCGGCGCGACGATCGGGATGCCGCGATCCTGTCCCACCTGGTATTGGCGGGTGAACTCGACCGTCCGCTGATAGAACGCCGTCGGCGTGACGCGCCGCCGGATGCCCGATGGATTCTGCTCGCCCTTCCAGTGCCAGAGCGGCATCATCGCGAAGAGGATCATGCACCAGATGAAGGCGATGACGACCCAGGTCTTTTCCGCCTTGTGGGCCGGCTTCCACCAGTTGCCTTTCGGCGAGTCGAGGCCGGTGTGGACGTCGATGTGCATGCGCGCGCCTCGTTAGGGGAGCGTGGCCTGGGGAAGCGTGTAGATCTCGAGCAGCCCCCAGCCGGTGAAGACGATGAACATCACGATCAGTCCCAGCGCCAGCATGAGGAACACGTTGTCGAACACTCGCTGCCAGAAGGGAATGGGCTCATTCGGCGGCTCGTCACGCGGTGGATCGACCATGGGTGGACGGGGTTGGAGGTGAAAGACCCGTGAACACTGATCGCGGTCGGGCAGGACGCTATCGTCGATTTTCGGGAGGCGATATAGGGCTTTCCCTGACAGGCGGGCTCGCCACCCGCACGCCCTCGACTAGCTTCTCGCGAATGCGCTCAACCTTGTCCTGATGGCCGCGCCGCCCCGCGCGCTCGAGCGACTCTCGCTCGGGGTGCTGACTGTCGCCGACGCCGTCTGCAATCGACTGTACGGCTGGCGATACAACCCGCTCTACCAGAGCGGGACGATCGTGACCGCGCTGCTCCTCGTCCTGCTGGTCACGGGACTCTGGCTCATCTTCTTCTACCGCGTGAGCGCGCCGTATGCCTCGGTGGCGCGCATCACCGCCGACCCCTGGTTCGGCAACTGGGTTCGCGCCGTGCATCGGTACGCGAGCGATGCGGCGATCGTCGCCATCGCCGCGCACGCGTTCCGCATGTTCGCGCAGGGACGGAGCTGGGGCCCGCGGGCGCTCGCCTGGATGAGCGGCGTCTTTCTCCTGCTGTTGACGCTCGTCTCCGGCTGGACCGGCTACGTGATGGTGTGGGACGTGTTCGGCGAAGCGCTGGCTCGCGAGGGTGCGCGCATGCTCGATGCGCTTCCCATTCTCTCCGAGCCCATCTCTCGCGCGTTCACCGGGGAACGGCCGCTGCCGAGCGTGTTTTTCTTTTTGAACCTGTTCGCGCACGTGGCCATTCCGTTGAGCATGCTGATGGTGCTCTGGCTGCACACGTCGCGGCTCGCGCGCCCCACCCTCCTGCCGCCGCGCCCGGTACTGTGGGCACTCATCGTCGCGCTCATCGTTCTCTCGGTCGCTCGGCCGATCGCGATGGCCGAGGAGGCGAATCCGCTGCGGGTGGCGGCGGACGTGCCCGCCGACTGGTTCTACGCATTCTGGTTGCCGATCTCGCGCTCCCTGGGCGGAGGAGCGGCGCTCGGCGGCGCCGCGCTGACGCTCGTGGCGTTGTTGCTCATCCCACTCGCCACGAAACGCCGCGGTGAAGCGGCGCCGCCCAAGTCGGTCGTGGACGAGGCGATCTGCACCGGGTGCCGCCAGTGCTCGATCGATTGCCCGTACGAGGCGATCGCGATGCTTTCGCGCACCGACGGTCGCGCCGACGAAGTGGCACGCGTGAATCCCGAGCTGTGCGTGAGCTGCGGCATCTGCGCCGGCTCGTGCGCCCCCATGGGCGTGGGTCCCCCGGGACGCAGTGGACGCGATCAGCTCGAGCGCGTGCGGGCGTTCATCGCGCGACCCGAGCGTCGTGCGGGTGAGCTGGTGGTGATCTGCTGCGACCGGGGCGCGGGGCGGTTCCAGCGCGATCTCGAGGCCGAGGGGGCGGTCATCTATCCGGTGGACTGCGCTGGTAGCCTGCACACCTCGGTGATCGAGCTCCTGGTGCGGAGCGGGAGCGCGGGCGTGCTCACGCTGGCGTGCCCCACCCGCGATTGCTGGAATCGCGAGGGGCCGACGTGGCTATACGAGCGAGTGTATCACGATCGTGAGGCAGAGCTCAAGGCGCGTGTGGACCGCGACCGGGTGAAGATCGGGTTCGCGAACGCGAGCGAGCCCCACGTCGCGCGCGCGTTGCTGGCGGAGTTCAAGGCGCAGCTCGCGCGGGCGAAGCAGCCGGTGGCGGAAGCTGGGTTGGCCATCGATACGGAATGCGAGCCGGTGCCTGCTTCGGAGGAATCATGAGACTCGCCCTTCGCGCAGCGGGTGTCGCCATTGCCTTCGGGCTGCTCCTCGCGATGACGTGGGCGTCGACGGCGCCCCTGCGCGTGACCACGAGCGACGACGCCATCGTGCGCCTGTCGCTCGGCGCACGCCCGGAGCGCATCGAGACGTGCCGCACGCAGAGCGACGAGGAGCTGGAGAAGGTGGCGCCGCAGATGCGGCAGCGCGTGATCTGTGAGGGAGTGACGGCGCGATATCGACTATCGGTTCGGCGGAACGGGCAGCTGCTGTACGAGCAGGTGGTGCGCGGCGGGGGACTGCGACACGACCGCCGGCTGTACGTCTCCCGCGACCTGCACGTACGTCCCGGGCCCGGCGTCGTGGCCGTGGACCTGGTGCGCATCGACACGGTGGTGGCGCGGGGCGAGGAGGAGGAGGAGGAGGAGGAGGAGGAGGAGGAGGAGGAGCACGAGCGGAGGGAGCACCGCGAGCGCGAGGACCAGCTGCCCGGGGTGGTGATGCCCGGACGTCGGCAACGTGAGGCGGAGGAGCGCGAGCGTCGCCGCGTGGAGGATGTTCCGGCGGAGCTGCACCTCGAGGTCGAGGCAGTACTCGAGGCGCGTGACGTGCTGCTCGTGACCTACGATCCCGTGGGTCGCCGTCTGGTGAGCACGCAGCGCGATCGTGGCCGATAGGGTGTGATCTGAGCGGCGCCGCGGCGTCGAGGTGTCCTGGTCGCCAACCCTCATACAAGTACTTGCATGAGGCTCCCTGACAACGACACCCCAGCCGCTTCGCGGGGAGGCTTCAAGCGCCCCGCCTAATCTAGGCAGCCGCCATCCCAAAATTGGGCAGCACCGCCGACGCGCCCTGAGGCGCCGTGGTCGCAGGTTGGTCGCGACCCTCATACCTCAGGAGAATCCATATGAACACGTCCACACCACGCCCGCGCGTGCGATTGGCCACCATCGTCGCAAGCGCGACGCTGATGGCCGCATGCGCCGCGGAGGCGCCCGTCGCACCGGAGAGACCGACGCTTCGAGCGGCCTATACGAGTAGCGATATGCAGGGAGCACGCGCCCTC
>DATBIU010000162.1:0-3014 GCA_036556765.1 Gemmatimonadaceae bacterium
TTTGCCTAGTTGCTTCGTCCCTGTCGCCGGAGGAGGGCACGCGAGATCGCCGTGTTGTCACGGGCGATCGCGTAGAGCTCTCTGAATACGGTGGCTCTCGAGGTTCCTCGGGCTTCCGCGATGATCGGAGGCTCGTGCCCAGCGCGGCGCGAGGGGTCGGAGCGCCGCTCTACCGCCAGGAAGGCATGGTGGACCCCGCCTTCGGCGTCGGCTTCGATCATGACGAAGCCCCCAGAGGGAAGCTCGCGACTATAGAGCAGCACGGGTCATCCTTCATTGGATTGACGAGGGGAGCCCAACGTCGGGCCCCGCCGACACCCGCTAATATACGACCGGCGGCTCCCGATAAAGCAAGGTGGTCTCCATTCCTGGCGGCGCGCTCCGGTCGATCGCGCTCGCGCTGACGGGCAGCTCGATCATACCCTCAGCTGGCAGGATGCGGCGGACTGCGATGAGGCGCCGGCCAAACCATGTCGGCCGGGCACGCGTCCCGCCGAACCGATCGAGCTTGACGCGCTTCGCGGTGCTCGACGCGTGGATGATGGTGTCGCCACCGACGTACACGGCGATGTGCTGCGCGCCGCGCCCGCCAAAGAAGAAGAGCAGATCACCCGGCTGCAGATCGCCGGGCGCCGGGGCATCCCCCACGCCGGCTTGCTCCTTGGCGGTGCGGGGCATCCGCACTCCGTGTTGCGCGAAGATCCACCGGACGAATCCCGAGCAGTCGAACGCGCGCGGTGTCGTTCCGCCGAGCACGTAGCGCACGCCCAAGTATCGTTTGGCCGTACGGACGACGTCCTCGCCGTGCACGGGCGCGCGCACCTCGAGGGTGCGCATCACCGCCGGTGCGGGCGCCTGCCGAGCTTGAGCGAGCGCCCCATGCGTTGGGGCGGCCAGCACAGCGGCGCAGAGGAGAGTGATTCTCACGTTGATGGTCGTCATCCTGGCGATGACGACCCTGGCACTTGTCGGGAAACGCCCGAGCAAGAGGCGAAGCCCTCGAACGGGCCGAACAGCTACCGACGCGACTTCGGCTTCGCTGCTCGGCGATCGAGGAGGGCGCGAATGGAATTGCGCTTCTTCATCGCACGTGCCCAGAGGTCGCCGCGCCGTCGCAGGCGCTCCGGAAGGCTCTCGATGGTGAAGTCGCGAGGGTCCAGTCCCTTGTCGATTTCGCTCCAGTCGAGCGGAGTCGAAACCGTCGCACCCGGCCGAGCGCGCACCGCGTATGCGGCGGCGACGGTCTTTCCGCGGATGTTCTGGAGGTAGTCGACGTAAACCGTGCCCGATGGGCGAGCGCGCACCGTCCGCTCGATCGTGGCAATCCCTGGCGCGCGCGCGACCACTCGCGTGGCGATCAACTGTGCGGCGAGGACGGCCGTGTCGTCCGAGAGGCCCGGCTCCAGCGGCACCACGATGTGCACGCCCGAAGCCCCCGATGTCTTCACGACCGCGGTGAGCGCGAGTGCATCGAGCTCGTCCTTCACCAGCTTCGCCACTTCCACGACCGTCGAGAACGACGCCTTTGGACCGGGATCGAGATCGAGAATCGTGAAGTCGGCTTCGTTCAGTCGCGGAACGCGCGAGTGCCAGGGATCGACAGAGATGGCGCCGAGCTGGACGATATAGAGCAGCGTCTGGAGATCACCGCCGATAAGGCGCCTCTGCCGCTCCCCCTCCTCGTTGCGAATTGTCTCCGCACGCACGCCGGCGGGCACAGAATCGGGAGCGTTTTGCTGGTAGAACGATTGGCCGTCGATGCCATTCGGATATCGCTTGAGGACGAGTGGCCGATCGCGCATCACCGGGAGGATCGCGTCCTCAACGCGCGCGTAGTAGCGCATGAGGTCGCCCTTGGTGAACCCATCACGCGGGAAGAACACCTTGCCGAGGCTCGATACGGCGAGGGTCGCTCCACCTCCCAGCGCGACTGTTCCGTCGCCTCCGGCCCGCTCGATTTCCTCGAGGCGATCGACGACGCGCGATCCTGAGGCGGACGTCCTCGATCGCGTCGTGCGCGCGCGTGGTGCGGCGGACTTCCGCATCCCGGCGCGTTTCATCGCTCCGCGCGCTGCACGCTTTCGGCCTCCCGTCCCACCTCTCGTGCCTCCTTGTCATCGCGGACGCCAAGGAAGACGGGCTGGCGGAGTTTCCCATCGGCCGTCCATTCGTTGAACTTCACCTCGACGACGATCTCGGGTCGCGTCCAGTGTGCGCGCTCGTTCGTCCGCGGGGGCTGTTCAAACGGCGAAGATTTCCGTTCGAGGCGCGCGAGACGGCGGTGCATGTCCTTCAGACCGGCCCGACTGAAGCCGCCTCCGGTATGCCCGACATAGACGAAGCGGCCATCATCGAAATATCCGAGAAGGATGGCGCCGATGTGCTCACGCGTGTTGCGCGGCTCGGTCCAGCCCCCAACGACGAACTCCTGCCGGTGCTCGACCTTGAGCTTCAGCCACGCTTTCGTGCGCACGCCAGGCTCGTACCGGGCATCTGTGCGCTTCGCGATGACTCCTTCCCACC
This sequence comes from Gemmatimonadaceae bacterium, assembly GCA_036556765.1. Lineage (GTDB taxonomy): Bacteria > Gemmatimonadota > Gemmatimonadetes > Gemmatimonadales > Gemmatimonadaceae > JAICNG01. The sequence goes on from DATBIU010000162.1 coordinate 2,524, forward strand.
CGGCCCGTCGAACGCGCTCCAGCATTTCCTGGCCATCGGCGGGAACGGAGTCGCTCAGGCGCAGGCGTTGGTTCGTCCGCCGGCGCAGAAGCCGCTCGAGGTGCTTCCGGCGCGTCGACCACGGTTCCTTGATGATGACGACGTCGCCGTCGACGAGGATGTCGAACAGCGCGATCGCGGCCGGCTGCGTCTTGGCGAATTCCTCGATCGTCCCGGCGTCCTTCACGTGCATCCGGTCCTGTAGCGCCTGGAAGCGTGCGACCTCTCCGCGGACGACCGCGATGATCTCCCCATCGAGCACGAGCTCACGCTCGGCCTTCTTGCCGAGCGCGCGCAACGCGTTGGCGATCTCGGGGAACTGCTTGGTCTTGTCGTTGCCGTTGCGCGTGATCAGGCGGACCGCGTCCCGAGTAATGAAAGCGAGAACGCGGATGCCGTCGTACTTGGGCTCGAACGTCCAGCCCTCGCCCTCGGGGACCGACGTCCCGATG
>DATBIU010000163.1:0-10633 GCA_036556765.1 Gemmatimonadaceae bacterium
GCGGACTGAAGGACCGTAGGGCGCTAAGAGCGCTAAGAGCGCTAAGGGCGCTGAGGGCGCTGAGGGCCAGCGCTCTTAGCGCCCTTAGCGCCCTTGCAGCACTACCTCCTCACCCGCCCTTCCCTCGAGACGAAGATCGTCTCCGCCACGCGTCCACGTGAAATCACGAGGCTGAGGTTTGCCGCGCCAACACCGTGACCAAGCGGGGAATAGGCGGTGGAATCCCGGGTCGAGGAGAGCGTAACGCCGTAGCTCGCCTCCAGGTCGCGCTGGAGCAGCATTTCTCCGCCGACGCTCACCGTCACATAACCCGGCGGTCGGTCGACGCCGAGGGCGACGGCAGCGCCGCGAACGATCGCCGAGCGGCGTGCGATCGCGAACGCTGCCGTCGCCTCGGCCGTTGCGTTGCGTACCGCGATGCCATCGCGCAGTCGTGCCGCCGAAGGCAGCACGATGCCCATGACGACGGCAATCACCGACAGCACGACCACGATCTCGATGGCCGTCATCGCGCGCCGCATTATTCCCCCGGAGTGAGTCACGCGGTATATACCACGGGCCCGCGTCGCGGGCCGCACCACCCGCGCGCGAGTACGCGCGTTTCTTCGCGACCCGCTGAGCATGCGTCGATCCCTTCCGTTCGTTGCCGTCTTCGTGACGGCGTGCGCAAGCGCGCCACCTCCGGCTCGGTCCGTTCCCGTTACGCCATCGCCCGCCATCGACACGGCGCCGCCCGTGCCGCCGGCGCCGGTGCCTCCGTCGTTCCGGCCACTGCCGCTGATTACGTGGGGCGCGCTTCCACCCGGTGAGCAGCGGGCCATCGTTCCCGAGCTGAGGCAGGATCTGCGGCATCAGATCGTGCGCCTCCGGTTCGATTGGGCGCGCCACGCGGTCATCGGCTCCACGACGTTGCGCATCGCCGCCACCTCCGCCGGGAGCGGTCTGAGCGAGATCACCCTCGACGCCGCTGGTCTTCGGATTCAGCGGGTGACGCACGGAGATCGCCCGTTAGGCTTCACCCACGAGGGACCCGTCCTTCGGATTCAGCTCACCACACCACTCGCGGCGGACGCGCTGGTCGAGGTGACGGTGGAGTACGAGGCCGTTCGGCCTCCGCGCGGGGTGTACTTCATCGACCGCCGGCGCGTCGTGTGGGCGCAAGGGTTCGCCGAGGATGTGCGCTACTGGATTCCGACCGTCGATCGCCTGTACGACAAGACCACGTGGGAGTTCTTCGTTCGCGTGCCCCAGAAGGAGCGGGCGCTCTCGAACGGCCGCCTCGTGGGAACACGTCGTTTGCCGGAGGGCGATGTCGAATGGCATTGGCGGCTCGATCAGCCTGCATCGACCTACCTGATGTCGGTCGTCACCGGGGATTATGTCGTGCTTCGGGACCGCTGGCGAGACATCTCACTCGGCTACTGGACATATCGGGACTCGATCGAGGCCACCTGGCGCGGGTTCGGTCGCACGCCGCGCGCGATGGAGTTCTTCAGCCAGTGGACGGGGGTCCACTACCCGTGGTCGAAGTACGACCAGGTGGTCGCACCCGATTTCGTGTTCGGCGGCATGGAAAACGTCACCGCGGTGACGATGTCGGATGACGCCATCCTGCACCCCGCGTGGGCGGAGCCGCGGTCGAACGCCGACCGCCTGGTGGCGCACGAGCTCGCGCACATGTGGTTCGGTGACTACGTGACGATGCGGCACTGGGATGATGCGTGGCTGTCGGAGGGGTTTGCCACGTTCATGGCGGCGTTGTTCGTCGAGCGCGCGCACGGCGCCGCGGCGGGCGCGCTCAGCAGGCGTGAAGCGCACGAGCAGACGATCGCCGCGGATCGGCGGAATCGTCGTCCGCTCGTATACGGACGCTGGGCCGCGGATCCTGCCGAGGTGTACTTCAGCGGTCACATCTATCCGCGCGGCAGCTCCGTGCTCCAGATGCTCCGTCGCATCCTCGGCGATTCGACGCTGCGAGTGGGCCTCAACCGGTACCTGCGAGCCAATCCCTACCAGAGCGTGACGAGCGCCGACGTGCGACGTGCTCTGGAAGAGACGTCGGGGCGAGATCTGTCCCGCTTCTTCGCGCAGTGGGTGTATGGGGCGGGCGTTCCCGCATTCCGTGTCGGTTGGGCGTTCGACAGCGTGCGAAGCGAGATCGCGCTCACGGTGGTCCAGGTACAGCCGCGCGATTCGCTCACCGGCCTCTTTCACGCTGACGTCGACGTCGAGGTGCTGACCGACAGCGGGATCGTCAGGCAGGTCGCCGCGGTTCGGGGAGAGACGACCGCGGTCATCATTCCGGTTCCGGCGCCGCCGCGGTCCATCCGCTGGGATGCGGGCGACTGGCTGCTCGATCTCGCGGACTTTCCGCGGCCCACCGCCATGCTCGCCTGGCAGCTGGCTCACGATTCCGATGTGCTCGGTCGCATCGAGGCGATCGAGGCGATCGCGCCACGCGTGGAGCGTGAGCCGGAGGCGCGAGACGCGGTGGCGCGCGCCGCTCGCGGTGACTCCCTCTGGATGGTGCGCGCCCGAGCTGTCGAGGCGCTCGCCCCGATCGTGAGCACCGACTCGGCGAGAGCGGTGGTGATGAATGCGACTCGCGATTCGGACACGCGCGTGCGTGAGGCGGCGGCGCTGGCGCTGGCGCAGGCGACGCGCAGCGGGGACGCCACGAGCCGTTTGCGGGCCCTCGCGCAGAACGATCGCTCCTGGTGGGTTCGCACCGCGGCGATGCGCGCGATCGTCGGTGTGGATTCCGTCGTCGCCCTCGGGCTGGCCCGCGAGATGCTCCGGCGCGAGGAGTGGCGCGATCTCGCGCGGGTGGCAGCGCTCGAAGCGCTGGCGCGAATTCGCTCGCCAGCATCGCGTCTGTTGATTCTCGAGCACGTGGGCACCGGCGCGCGGCAGGGGCGTGTCGCGGCGATCAATGCCCTGGTGGCGCAGGGAGCGCCTGGCGACACGGCCAGCGCCCGCGTGCTCCAGCCGCTGCTCGACGACGAGGATCCTGTCATTCGGGCCGCGGCCGCCGCCGCGCTCGGGCGCATTGGCGACGCCGAGAGCCTCGCCGCGCTCCAGACGCGTCGCGGGGTCGAGCAGGAGCCGCGCGTGCGCGGCGCGCTCGATCTGGCGATCCGTCGTCTCGGGAGCTGACTCCTGGAGGCCTCATCCATGCCTATCGTTCGACGCTTCCTCCTCGTCGCCTTGGCCGCGCTCGGCGCGTGCGACGGGCCAGTCACCACCGGCGAGACGACGCTCGCCGAGACGCTCATCGACATGAGTGATGCGCTCATCGCCGTCCGCGGGGAGACCGCGTTGCTCCAGGCACAGGTGGATTCGCTGCGCGAGCAGATGGCGCGTCAGGACACGGTGCTGCGGCGCCTCGCCTCCATGGCCGGGATGCCATTGTCCGGGCCCTGACGCGATGCTCCCAATCTCGCCCGGACTCCACTAGCTTGGCTCGTGACGCGCGGCGACCGGGGCGCTCGCACGGTGACCTTTACCTGAATGATGATGCGGATCACGATCGAATACTGCACCGTCTGAAACTACGAGCCCCGGGCCGTCAGTCTGGCGGCCGCGATTCGCGAGAAGTTCCCGACCGCGGAGATCGAGATGATGCCGTCGAGCGGCGGGCGGTTCGAGGTCACGCGGGATGGCAAGCCCATCTTTCAGAAGTCGAGGGTCGGGCGTCACGCGCAGCCGGGCGAGATCCTTCATCTTCTGACATCGCACTCGGGGTAGCCGCCTTCGCATGCGTATAGCCATCTCGACCGGGGGCGGGGACGCGCCCGGCCTCAACGCCGTGATTCGGGCCGCGGTGCTCTCGGCCGTGAACCGCGGCTGGGACGTCCTCGGGATCAAGCGCGGATACGCGGGATTGCTCGGCGAGGATGAAGTGGTTCCGCTCACGCGAGAGTCCGTGCGCGGCATCGCGCATTTGGGCGGGACGATCCTGCGCACGACGAACCGCGGGAATCCGTTTTTCTATCCGATTCTCCGCCAGGACGGGACGTACGAGGAGATCGATCGTTCCGGGGAGCTGCTCGAGCGCGCTCGACAGCTCGGCATCGACGCGATGATCTCCATCGGGGGGGACGGATCGCTGGCGATCGCGCAGAAGCTGGTGGACAAGGGGATGCGGATCGTCTGCGTCCCGAAGACGATCGACAACGACGTCAGCGGAACGATCACCACGTTCGGGTTCGACACCGCGGTCAACACGGCGATGGAGGCTATCGACAAGCTGCACACGACGGCCGAGAGTCACGACCGGGTGATCGTGATGGAGGTGATGGGGCGTCACGCCGGCTTCATCGCCCTGCATGCGGGCGTTGCCGGGACGGCGGACGTCATCCTCATTCCCGAGATCCCGTACGACATTCGCCGCGTGGCGGAGAAGATCCATGCACGCGATCGGGCGGGGCGGCACTTCTCGATCGTGGTGGTGGCCGAAGGCGCGATCCCGTTAGGTGGGAGCGAGTCCCAGCTCGGGGCGTCGCTGCCAGGGCAGGCGAAGCGCGTGGGGGGGCTGGCCGAGAAGATCGCGATGGAAATCCAGGACCTGACGGGGAAGGAAACGCGGTCGCTCATCCTCGGCCATCTTCAGCGCGGAGGGCCGCCGACCGGATACGACCGCCTGCTCGCGACGCGCTTCGGCGGCGCGGCGGTGCGGGCGATCGCTGCCGAGGAGTGGGGGAAAATGGTGGCGCTCCAGTCGCCACACATCGTGACGATCCCCATCCCCGAAGCGCTCAAGGAGACGAAGCGCGTGGACCCTTCGCACGATCTCGTGCAGACCGCGCGCGCGACCGGGATCTCGTTCGGCGACTGAGGCGTGGTGCGCGCACGCGCGCACGCGACGGTGTTACCCGATCACCGTTCTGTTCCGGCCGCTCTGCTTGGCCTGATACAGCGCCTCGTCGGCCTTTCGGACGAGCGCGAGCGACGCGAGCGAGATCGGGGCGTGCGAGCCTTCGCGGAGGGATCCGATGCCGATGCTCACGGTGATGGGGGCGGGCACCTCACCCGCCTCGAGCGACGTGACGGCGCCGCGAATGCGCTCGGCCGCCACGAACGCGCCTAACGCGGCCGCGCCGGGGAGCAGCAGGGCGAGCTGGCCGCCGCCGTAGCGAAAGGCCGAATCGGACAGGCGGATGGACGACCGTACGGCGACCGAGACCGCCCCGAGGGCGCGGTCGCCCGCGTCGCGCCCGTGGGTGGCGTTGAACGCGGCGAACTTGTCGATGTCGACCAGGAGCAGCGACACGGCGCTGTTGCCGCGATTCGCGCGCGCGATCTCCTCCTCGAGGCGCTCGTTGAACGCGCGCCGATTACCAAGGCCCGTCAGCTGATCGGTGAGCGCGCTGCGCGCGAACTGAGCGTCGAACTCGGCCGCGGCGAGCCGCGGTACCGCGATGTCGCACATCAGGGCGATGAGCTCGGCGTCGAGTCGATCGAAGGGAACGCCGTCCAGGCGGCTGCCGCTGACCAGCCATCCGAGACGCGTCTCCGCATCCTCGAGTGCGAGGGCGGTCGCGGCGCCGCCGAACACCATCAACGCGTCGGTGGAGACGACGCGCTCATCGAGTGGCGTGGTGGGGCGGCGAAGGGCGACGGCATCGCCACCCGAGACCGTGACGGGGAGACGCACGCCCGAGTCGCCGGCGAGCGCGCGCCGCGAGAACGAGCCCGCGGGATCCGCGCGATAGAGCGCGACCCAGGCAGCACCGAGCGTACGCTGGAGCTCCTCGACCAGAACGCGGGCGAGCTCATCCGGCGCCCCCGAGTGCGCGAGCTGCGAGGCGAGTCGGCGAATCGCGACGAGGTGCGTCGCGTACCGCTGGCTGGCCGGCGTATCAGGCGGTGCGAACGAGGGCAGGGCGGCGGGCTTGGAGATCATTTCATTAGAGGACGCGGCGCGGGAGAGTGGGGCAACGGAAAAGGGCCAGGGGTCGAGGGCCAGGGGCCAAGGGGGTGGTAAGGCGAGCGGCCTCCGGCCGCTCGCTCATCGGATGAGGCGGCAGCGGCGAAGCCGCGCCGCCTTACCACCCCCTTGGCCCCTGGCCCCTGGCCCCCGACCCTGTCCTTAAGGGCGTCCCGCATGCGGGACAGCCCACCCCAAGCCTCAGAAGGCGCAAACGCATGTCCAGACGCGCCAACGTCTTGCAAACTGCCACTGGCGGGCCGAACTTGGCACCGCTCGTGCCTTGGCCAGGGTGAGTGTTCGCGATGGCAAAATACGCATGAGTGAGGTTCATAGAATGCCCCGATTCATTGGTGTAGTCCTGGTGCTGATCGGCGTCGCGGCGCCCCTGTCCGCGCAGTCGCGCGAGCGGGGTCCGGATCAGGTGCCGCCCGGTCACCGTCCGCCTCCTGGCATGTGCCGCATCTGGATCGACGGCGTGCCGCCAGGCCAGCAGCCGGAGCCGACCGATTGTGCGACCGCCGTGCGCGAGCGCCCCGCGGGGAGCCGCGTCATCTTCGGCGATCGCCGGTCCGATGACGACCGTGCGCGACGCGACGACGACAATCGCGGCAAGAAGCCAAAGGTCGCGAAGGGGTTCTCGGGCGAGAATCGTCGCGAGCGCGGCGACGATGACCGCTGCGCGAGCATCCAGAACGCCGGCGATGACTGCGATGACATCGCGGTCCGGCGACCGGGCAACTGGCCGCAGATGATCGCGGCGGTCGCGCTGGCGCGTGGCAGTCGCACCGACGACGTGCGCCGCTGGCTCGGCAACGCTGCCGCCACCGTGCGGTACGAGGATCGCGATCGCAACGGCCGCCCCGAGCGCGCCAGCTGGTACGACCGCGGTGGACAGCTGGTACAGGAGTGGGTCGATGCCGATCGCGATGGCCTGGCCGATCAGATCAGGCTGTACCGCGACGGGAAGCTGATGCGCGTGTACGAGAAGTAGCTCCTGCGGCACGGCCGACGACGTCAGATGTGACGATTGCGGAGTGCGGATTGCCGATTGCGAATGAGACACGCAGTCCGCAGTCCGCGGTCCGCAATCATCGCATCTGACGTCGTTGCCCTTCGTTCCGGAACCGTCCTTGCACAGCGTCAGCCCACATGCGCCAAGTCCGGGATCACTATCTCCCCCCAGATCGCGCCGCGTTCGTCGCGGCCGAGCCACCGACCGGACGCGTCATTGTCATCGCGCCGACGCGGGCCGCCTGTGAAACGATTGAGCTCGCACTCGGGCTGCACATCGAGACCGTCCTCGAGCGCGAGCATGGCGATGAGGTCCGCGACCTTGCGCGCGGCGGTCAGGGGTTCGGCATCGTCGCCGGCACCGGTACCGGCAAGACGCTCGCGATTCGCCCAATCGCCGAGGCGATCCTCGGCACCACCGAGCTGCGCGTGGGGGTCGTCAACCGCGAGCGGGAGGCCACGCCGGATACTCCGTCCTGGACGGTGGTGATCGTCACCACCGGCATCGCGCGCCGCTGGTTTCAGGACGGCGACATCCTCCCCCATGACACGCTCATCGTCGACGAGATCCACCAGACGTCCGCCGAGCTGGAGCTGTGCCTCGCGTTAGGCAAGCGCGTCGGGAACCGCTTCATCTGGCTGTCGGCGACGGTCGACCCGACCTTCTATGCGCGCTACCTCGGTTCGGCGGCGGTGATCGAGAGCTACGCGTTCGATCCCGCCCGGGCCGCGAAGGTCACCGTGGTCAACAAGGAGCCGGTGCAGTTTCTCGATGAGCGGTTTCTGCAACGGGTACAGAAGGAAAAGCGCGGCGTCGGCGTGTTTCTGCCCACGCGCGCCGGTGTGGAGGAGGTCGCCGAAGATGTGGCCGCACGATCGCCGCGCATCGAAACGGCGTTCTATCACGGTGGCGAGCCGATTCGCGTCATTCGCCCCTTCCTCGAAGGCGACGTTCGCAAGCCGTATCTCCTCTCGATGACGGCCGCCGGACAGAGCGCGCTCAACGTGCGTGGCCTGGACACCGTGGTCATCGATGACACGCGCTTCACGAACATCATCGAGGGAGGAAAGAACGTCCTCACGCGCACGCACCTCGGCGCCAACGAGATCCTCCAGATGGCGGGCCGCGTCCACGGCCGCGTGGAGGGAGGGCGTGTCTTCATTCTCTCCGATCGCGACATCGTGTTCTCGCAGCTTCGGCCGACCGAGCCCGAATTCCAGCTCGCCGGCGACTCGGAGCGCGTCGCCATCACCTGCGCCGACCTCGGCGTCCGCGCCGACGAGCTCGATCTGCCCGTTCCGCTGGACCGGGTAGCCTATCGTGAGGCGCTCGCGCGCCTGTCGGGGCGCGGCATCATCGATGACCGGGGCCGCCTGTCGCAATACGGAAAGACGGTCGAGGCGCTGCCGGTCGACCGCGCATGGGGCGAGCTCATCGTGCACGCCGAGGACGCCCTCGTTCCATACCTCGCGGTGATGAGCTCGGTGGAGTCGCTGCATCGGATGACGCGCGAGGATCGCTACCTCGAAGGGCTGGTCGTGGCGGGAAGCGACCATCTCACCGCCTACAACGTGTACGCCGAGGCCTACAGAAAATACGGCCGCGTGGGAGAGGTCTATGGCCTGCCGAGACAGGTCTTCGACGAGGGCATCGATGACTGGGCGGAACGGCGCGGCGTGCTGGTGAAGGCCATCGAGGACATCGCGCTCGGCATGGCGAGCGTGTACCGCAACCTCGAGATGGCGCTGCCGCACGAGATGCCCCTGGCCGGCGACGCGACGTTGCGCTCGTTCCAGGAGCTGCTCGCGCGCATCATGCCCTTCGAGCTCGTGATCGATGAGCAGACCGCGGAGGGCGAGGAGGCGCGGGTCTCCAAGACGAGCGTCGCGGGAAGCTGGGGCGCCATCGCCGGGGAGCTGCGGTACTTCGCCGATCGCTTCGGTATGCCGCGCGCTTCCATCGAGGGCACGCAGATTCCTCTCGGTCTCATCCGCAAGTACGCGACGCGCGGGGAAGCCGAGATCGTGTTCGACGCCGACCGCAAGCGCGCGCCGCTCGTGGTGCGCCGCGCGGTGGAATACTACGGATTCGTGCTCGAGCGCGACATCGAGCCGATCGATGGCGTGTTTCCGGACGATGTCGCCGAGATCGCGCGAGCGAAGCTGGCCGACGCGGCCGCGCGGTTCGAGGCGCGACATCGGTCGCTGAAGGAGCTGCGACCCCGGATCGAGGAGGTGCGCGAGGTGTGGCGTCGGAGCGGCGGCCGTACCGCGAAACTGGGGACGAAGGAGCTCGCCGCGATGTTCGCCGAGCAGCTGCGCGGGGTGCGGTCGTACGAGGAGTTCCGCGCCGCGCCGCTCACCATCGATGTCGATGCGCTCGTCTCACCAGAGGAGCGCGCGCGCTGGATGGCGCTTCCCGACTCGGTGGCGATTCGGGATCGCGCGGTCCCGATCGAGTACGCGGTCGAGGATGGCGTGGGCGGCGTCGCGCGACTGCGGCTGCCGGAGAAGATGGCGCGATCGCTGGTCGAGGCGGAGCTCCCCGAGCTCGACCGGCCTACGCGCTTTGTGGTGACGCGGGGACAACGCGGCGCGGTGCGCGCGTCGACCCTCGACGAGCTCCAGGATCTGCTCGACCGCCCCTGGGCGCCGGATGAAGACGCGCCCGAGCGGCACCGGGGTCCAGACGGTCGGCAGCGCCGCGGGCGCGGGGATTCCGAGCGCGGGCGGGCGCGGCACCCGCGCAGTCACGGACGCTCACGCCGCCGACGTCGCTGACCTCAGCGTCGCCAGCTCCGGCTCCTCGATCTCCACCGAGTATACCTCTTCCTTGAAGGGCGCGAAGCCGCGCTTGATGTAGTTGGGCAGCGCGGCGGGGTCGTCGAGCGTGCAGGTGTGGAGCCACACTCGCGATGTCCCTTGCTCCCAGGCTCGCTCGACGGTCGCGGTGAGCATCAACTTGCCGAGTCCGCGACGCGTGAACTCCGGAAGCAGGCCGAAGTAGGCGATCTCGGTGGAGCCGTCGGCATGACGCTCCAGCTCCGCGTACCCCGCCGGCGCCCCATCCACGTACATGACCCATAACGAGACCGCGGGATCCGCCAGGCGCGCGGCGACCTGCTCGTCCGTCCAAACGAGGCGATCGACCCAATGATGTGGCCGGCCGACCTCACGGTAGAGATAGCGGAAAAACGAGATCGGACAGGCGTGGATCCGCTCGAAGCGGACATGGGCATCGTCCGCGTGGTAGGAGCGCAGCGCATCGGGGCTGCGCATCTCCAGGTACGTTCTCGTGACGGGAATCGTGGGCATGGTGTCGGATGATTCTACTCGCGGCCGATTGTTAAGGAATGGCAAGAGCTTGCCGACTCCTGTCACCCGGGAGGGCCTTCGTGACGTCTATATGGTGCAGCACTGAACAAACCGGCCGGTCCAATATTCGGCCATCCGATGGCCTCCGAGAATACTGTTGAGGCCAGGCTAAGTTCCGTAACCTCATTCTTGCACGACGTTTACATAAACAGCCGTATGGGTATTGACGCTAGGACTGGTCGGTCTTATCGTTGGCGTCCATGAGCGATCGCCGCACTCGAATCGTCGAGGCCGCCACCGACCTGATCTGTCGCAACGGATTCCAGCAGACGTCCGTCGACGACGTCATCCGCGAGGCGGGTCTCTGTGGAAAGG
>DATBIU010000164.1:0-2123 GCA_036556765.1 Gemmatimonadaceae bacterium
GGATGCGGCTCGACAGCATCTACGTGTGGGTCGCGCTCTTCACCATGGCCTACATGGGCGCGATCGGCTTCTGGGATGACTACCTGAAGCTCAAGCAGAAGCGGGAAGGGAAGAAGAACGAGGGGCTGGTCGAGCGGTACAAGCTCATCGGGCAGCTTTCCCTGGGCACCATTCTCGGCCTGTACCTGTGGCTGTTTCCGCTGTCGACGCTCCCCGGAGCGTCGACGACGCTTCCATTCTACAAGTACATCCTGATCGTCCCCTGGTTCGCGTGGATGTACGTGCCGTTCGTCGCGTTCATCCTCACCGGCACCAGCAACGCGGTGAATCTCACCGATGGGCTGGACGGACTGGCGTCGGGCCTGGTCGCGATCGCCGCCGGTACTTTCGCGCTCTTCGCCTACCTCATTGGCCGAATCGACGCCAGCCAGTACCTCGGGATCTACTACCTGCGTGGGGCCGGAGAGCTGACGGTGTTCTGTGTCGCGCTGTTCGGCGCGTGTGTCGGGTTCCTCTGGTACAACGCGAAGCCGGCGCAGGTGTTCATGGGCGACACGGGTGCGCTGGCCCTCGGAGGCGCGTTAGGCGCGGTCGCGATTCTGCTCAAGTCCGAGTTCCTGCTCCTGCTCATCGGGGGCGTCTTCGTTGCGGAGACACTGTCGGTGATCCTGCAGCGGACGGTCTTCAAGTACCGGAAGCGCCGCCACGGCGTCGAGTATGCACGGCAGCACCGGGTATTCCGCCGCGCGCCGCTGCATCACCACTTCGAGATGCTGGGATGGCCGGAGACGCAGGTGGTCGTGCGGTTCTGGATCCTCGGCATCTTCTGCGCGTTCATCGCGCTCAGCACCCTGAAGCTGCGATGATCAGCCTGCCGGACAAATGGCGCGGCGGTGAGATCGCCGTCATTGGACTGGGAAAGAGCGGTGTCGCCGCCGCGCGGCTGCTGCGGCGCGAGGGCGTCCGCGTGTACGCGTCCGACGCCGGATCATCGGATGCGGTGCGCGACGGGGCGAAGGCCCTTCGCGCCGAGGGGGCCGACGCCGACATCGGGTCGCACGACCTCGAGCGCATCGCGCGCGCGTCTCTCGTCGTGGCCAGCCCCGGCGTTCCCCCGGAGGCGCCCCCGCTCGAGCGCGCCCGCGAGGCGCGGGTGCCGGTGGTCAGCGAGATCGAGATCGCCCTGCGCGCGCTGCCGGAAGCGAAAGTCATCGCCGTGACGGGGACGAATGGGAAGACGACCACCACCGCCCTCGTCGGGCACCTGCTGCGGGCGATCGGGCTCGACGCGATCGATGCCGGCAACATCGGGACGCCGCTCGCCGCGGTGGCCATGGAGCGAAAGCCGCCACGGTGGATCGCTCTCGAGCTGTCGTCCTTCCAGCTGCACGACACGCCCGGAATCTCGCCGACCGTCGGCGTGCTCACCAACCTGGCCCCCGACCATCTCGACCGGTATGCGACGGTCGAGGAGTACTATGCCGACAAGAAGCTGCTGTTTCGGAACGCGCGGACGATCTCGAAGTGGGTGGTGAACGGAGACGACCGCGCCGCGATCGATCTCGCTCGTGAGGCCGTTGGAACGCACAAGCATTTCTCGCTGAAGCGGGCCGACGCGGATGCCACGTACGATCGTGCGCACGACATGCTCGTCGTGGGAGGGGCGCCAGTGCTGCCGCGGCGCGAGCTCAACCTGTTCGGCGACCACAACGTCGCCAACGCGTTGGCGGCATCACTCGCGGTCATGATCGCCGACAAGGGGAACTCGACCCCCGAGGCCCGCGCCCGGATTGGGGACGGCCTGCGCACCTTTCACGCGCTCAAGCACCGGCTCGAGATCGCCGGCGAGTCCAATGGCGTCATGTGGATCAACGACTCGAAGGCGACCAACATCAGCTCGACGCTCGTGGCGATCCAGGGAATGACCCGGCCGACGATTCTGCTGCTGGGGGGACGTCACAAGGGAGAGCCGTATCGCGCGCTCGCCGAACCGCTGCGGAAGACGGGTAAGGCCGTGCTCGCGTACGGGGAAGCGGCGCCGATCATCGAGCAGGACCTGCGTGGCATCGTCCCGCTCGAGCGACTGGGATCCGACTTCGACGCCGTGATCGCGCGCGCGCGCT
>DATBIU010000165.1:0-6832 GCA_036556765.1 Gemmatimonadaceae bacterium
TCCTCGGCGCGCTCGGCTACACCGTCAACACGTTCACGCTCCTCGGGTTGATCCTGGCGATCGGCATCGTGGTCGATGACGCGATCATCGTCCTCGAAAATGCCCATCGACACCAGGAGGAGCTGAAGAAGGATCCCAAGACGGCGGCGATCGACGGAACGCGTGAGATCACGACCGCGGTCATCGCCACGACGATCGCGCTCGTCGCGGTGTTCTCTCCGCTGCTCTTTCTCACCGGTGCAACGGGACGGCTGTTCAACGAGTTCGGCGTCGCCGTGGGTGGGGCGGTGATCGTTTCCGGCATCGTGGCGCTGACGCTGACGCCAATGCTGTCGGCGAAGATTCTCCGCGTGTCGGCGCGGGAAACGCGCTTTCATCATGTCGTGGGCTCGGTGCTGAGCTCCATCACCGGGCGGTATTCCCGCACGCTCGATCGGGCGCTGAAGCGTCCGCTGTGGGTGATTGGCGGGGGAGCGATTCTCACCGCCAGCGCGGTGCTCCTGTTCCGCGCGCTGGAGCGCGAGTTCGTGCCGCCGGATGACCGAGGGTTCTTCTTCACCTTCGTGGTCGCGCCCGAGGGCGCGACGGTGGAGTACACCGACCATTACGTGCGCCAGCTGGAGGAGATCATCCATCGCACCGCCGACGTCCGCTCGTCGTTCGCGGTCATCGGCTGGGATGGACCGCCGAGCTCTGGAGTGGTCGGGCCGATTCTCGAGGATTGGGACAAGCGGGACCGTTCGGCACAGGAGATCATCGGCGAGGTGCAGCCGCAGTTCTTCGGGGTGCCCGGGGTGTTCGCCTTCGCCATCAATCCGCCGGCGTTCGGCGGTTTCACGCCGCCAGTCCAGTTCGTCGTCCAGAACCGCGACTTCGAGGCGCTCGTCCAGGGGATGGATGCGCTCGTCGCCCGTGCCGGCACGATTCCGGGACTGATGAACGTCGACACGGACCTGCGCGTGACCAAGCCGGAGCTGGTGGTCACGCTCGATCGGGACCGCGCCGAGGATCTGGGCGTACCGGCGCGCGACATCGCGACCACGCTGCAGACCCTGTTAGGCGGGCGCGACGTGAGCCGGTTCACGTCGGACAACAAGCTCTACGATGTGATCCTGCGCCTCGACCCGCAGGATCGCGCCACGCCGTCCGACATCACCGGGCTCCACGTCCGCGGCAGGAACGAGGTGCTCGTGCCGCTCGATGCCGTGACCCGGGTGGAGGAGCGCGTCGGCCCCCGTCAGCTCAATCACTACAATCGAGTGCGATCGTTCACGCTCTCCGCGAGCATGGCGCCCGGCTTCACTCTCGGGCAGGCGCTGGACTCCCTGAATGCCGCCGCGGCGGAGGTGCTCCCCGCCGGCAGCACGGTGGAGCTGGCGGGTGAATCGCGCGAGTTCCGCGAAAGCGGCAGCGCGCTCTATTTCGCGTTCGCGATCGCTCTCGTCTTCGTGTTCATGGTGCTCGCCTCGCAGTTCGAGTCGCTGGTCCACCCGTTCACGGTGCTGTTGGCGGTGCCGCTGGCGGTCACCGGAGCGCTGGGCGCGCTCTGGCTCGCCGACTCGACGCTCAACGTCTACAGCCAGGTCGGCATGATCCTGCTGATCGGCCTGGTGACGAAGAACTCGATTCTGCTCGTGACGTACGCGAAGGACCTGCGGGAGCGCGGATACGATGCGCTCGCCGCCATGCGCGAGGCGGGCCGCATCCGGCTGCGTCCGATTCTCATGACGTCGGTCGCATCGATCTTCGGTGCGCTCCCGATCGCGCTCGGCCTCGGCGCCGGCGCCGGAAGCCGCCGCCCCCTCGGCTACTCGATCATCGGGGGCCTGGTCGTCTCGACGTTGCTCACGCTGTTCCTCGTGCCGGTGGTGTACGTGCTGTTCGAGCGGCTACAGGAGCGACGTGTGCGGGCCCGAGCGGCCAGCGGTTCTGCAGTCATCCCAGGTGAATATCAACCCGTCGCCGCGACGGTTTCAATGGAGGGAAGATGAGCTTGCACGCATGGATCGCCTCGCTTCTGGTGGCGGGCGCGATCCTCGGCGCCATGCCAGCCGCAGGTCAAACGCAGGAGCAGAACATCCCACTCGTCACGCTCGCCGAGGCGCGGCGGCGAGCGAATTCCGTGGATCCGGATGCGGTCGCGGCGCGGAGCCAGGTAGCGACGGCGTCGTGGGAGCGGCGCGCCGCGGTGGCCGATGTGATCACGCCGAGGGTGACGGCCGGCGGGAGCTACACGCACTTCTCGGAGCCGTTCTTCAACTTCGGGACGGGGACCATCAGCCCGAACGCGACGAGCGCGACGCTCGAGGCGAGCTACACCGTGTTAGGCGCCGGCAAGCTCGGAGGGCTCAAGAGTGCGCGTGCATCGGTCGAAAGCGCCGAGGCGAGCGAAACGGCCTCGCGGTTCCGCACCGCGCTCGAGACGGACGCCGCGTACTTCGCGGTACTCGCCGATCGCGAGCTGTCGCGCGTGGCCGCCGATCGCTTGCGGCGCGCGCAGGAGCAGTTCGAGATCGCCCGCGTGCGAGTGCTGGCCGGTGAGGCGATCGCGCCGGACTCGCTTCAGCTGCTGCTCGAGGTGAACCGGGCGCGGATCGAGGTATTGAGCCGCGATTCGGCATTGGTAACGTCGCGGCTTCGACTCGGGCGGCAGATCGGGCTGTCCGGGCCGGTGGACGCCGCGCCGATCGACACCACGCCGCCGCCTCCTCCTCCGATGACACTGGAGGAAGCGGTGGCGGAGATGCGCTCACGCGGGCCCGAGATCGAGGCCGCGCGCGCGGCCGAGCGGCGCGCGGACGCCATCGTGCTCGCCGAGCGTGAGCAGTATCTGCCGGCGATCACGGTGGGGGCGGTGACCGGCGCGTACGACGCGGAGCTCTTTCCGTCGGCCACGCGACGGACGCAGCTCGCCGTCACGGTGTCGCTCCCCATCTGGAACGGGGGACAGCGGGAGCTGGCGGTCGCGCGGGCGCGCGCGGAGCGCGACGTGGCGCGCGCCACGCGTCAGGACAGCGAGCGCGGTGCCGCGGAGCTCATGGCGCGGACGTACCACGGCTATCTGACATCGCGCGCCGGCATCGAGCTGGCGCTCGTGGGGGTGACGGTCTCGACCGAGAACTTCCGCGTGCAGCGGGCGCGGTATCGGGAGGGCGCGACCACCATTCTCGATCTGCTGGAGGCGCAGGTCGGGCTGAGCGCGGCCGAGGCGTCGCTGGTGCAAGCGCGGTATTCGACGCGGCTGGCGCTGGCGCAGATCGAGGCACTGCTGGGACGACGGATTGGTGAACCTTCGACGATGGACCGACCTGATCGGTGAGGATGAGGCATATGGCACGCACAGTGAGCGGGGACGGAACGCGGCGCTGGTCGCGCCGGCGCGGGATCGTGGTGACGGCCGGTCTGGTGGTCGTGTTAGGCATCGTCGCGAGCGTCATCAAGTTCCGCAGTGGGGGCGAGGCGATCGCGCAGGATGGCGGCGCGGCCGGCCCGCCATCGATGCCCCCGATGCCCGTGGATGTCGATACGGCGCGGCAGCGGCCCGTGGTGGACGCGGTGCGGGCGACCGGCCGCGTGGATGCGGTGCAGGCGGTAGAGCTTCGGCCTGACGAGCAGGGGCGCATCACGGCGCTGCTCGTCCGCGAGGGAGAGTGCGTGGGCAGGGGTGCGCCGCTGATCAAGATCGACGACGAGATGCTCCGCGCCCAGGCGGAGCGAGCGAAAGCAGATCGCGACCTGGCGCGGCAGCAGCTGGAGCGCATGCGACGGCTTCGCGAGCAGAATGCCTCGTCGCCGGCGGATCTCGAGCGTGCCGAGGCGGCGGCCCGTAGCGCCGAGGCGGCGCTGGCGGTGCTGGAGCTGCAGATCGCGCGGACCACCGTGCGGGCGCCGTTCGCGGGCGTGGTGGGTCAGCGCTTCGTGAGCGCCGGCGACTACGTCACGACGGCGACGAGGCTGCTCACCCTTCAGACGGTGAATCCCCAGCGCGTGGTGATCGAGGTGCCGGAGCGGCACGCGGTGCGGCTGCGTTCGGGGCAGACGGTGGAGTTTACCGTGGCGGCGGAGCCAGACCGCACGTTCCGCGCGCGGGTGGACTTCATCGATCCGGTGGTGCAGCACGAGAACCGGACGATCGTGGTGAAGGCGCTGGCGCCGAATCGCGACGGCGTACTCAAGCCTGGCATGTTCATCGAGGCACGACTGGCGACGGCGACGCGGTCCAACGCGACGGTGATCCCAGAGGATGCGGTGCAGCCGCTGCGCACCGCGAACGTGGTGTGGGCGGTGGCCGATGGGAAGGCGAGCCGCCGCGTGGTGCAGCTTGGCACGCGCTCGCAGGGCGTGGTGGAAGTGTTGAGCGGTGTCGAGGCCGGCGAGCTGGTGGTCGTCGGTGGGCTGGAGCGGATGGCGGAGGGGATGCCGTTGGCGGCGCAGCCGCGCGAGAAGGGAGGGGCTGCGCCTAACGCGGAGGGATCGGGGCAGCCGGTGAAGGGGTGAGTTGTTGGCTCATCGCGCAACGAGCCCCGACAGCGTTATCACAGAGGACAAAGAGACGTTGCACAGAGACTCGCAGAGAACTGCAACTGCGAAGGGCTTTTCCAAAAGCACTCGCGGTTGCAGTTCTGTGTGAGTCTCTGTGCAACGTCTCTGTGTCCTCGGTGCTACAGCTGTCAGGGCTCGTTGCGAGACCAAGCCGATCCAGCGCTCCTCCAGGAATCCCTGGAGCACGTCGAGCCCGTCGGCACTACGGGACGCGACGGGTCCCCGCCAGCTGATTGACCACATCCCATTGAAAGCGCACGAAGCGGTACAGCTCGCTCTCGAGAATGCGCTCCTGATCGCTGTGCGCGGCGAAGCCCTTGGGGCCATCCTCGATGTCGGTCGCCGGGCCGATGCCGTAGCATTGCATCCCCTTCGCGCGGAGATACGCCATGTCGGTCGCGCCGGTGCTCATCGTCGGCAGCGTGACGGTCTGGTAGTGCTTCGTGACCGCGCTCTCGAGGGCGCGGAACGCCTCTGAGGTCAGCGGCGCGATGGCGGTCGTCGGACGAACATCGCGTCGCGCATACGCGACGGTGATGGCGGTGTCGCCGATGACATCGCGAATGGTTCGCAGAAAGGCGGCCGTGTCCTCACCGGGCAGCATGCGCACGTCGAGCGTCGCCTTCGCTTCGGACGGGATGACGTTCACGCGATAGCCGCCCTGGACGATGTTGGGCGACACCGATGTGCGGATCATCGCCGCGTGCCGGGGCTCGTGGGCGAGGAAGTGGTTGTCCGCCGCCCGTGCCTTCGCCTGGTCGGTGCCGATGATCGCGCGGTAGCGCGCTGCTTCGTCGGGCGTCGAGATCGTGGCGAGCCGCTGGAAGTACGCACGCGTGATCTCGTTGAGCCGCACCGGGGCTTTCCACGCACCCACCTTGGCGATGGCGTTGGCGAGGTGGACGACGGCGTTGCCCTGGAGCGGCACCGACCCGTGTCCCGACGGTCCGCTCGCGGTGAGCTCGATCGCGCGCGGGATCTTCTCCAGCGTCTGCACCGACGCGTAATTGACCTTCCCTCCCGACCGCGTCACGCCGCCGCCCTCGGCGAGGCAGAACTCGGCGTCGATGGACGCGAAATGGTCGCGCGCCATCGGCTCGATGCCGACGCGCGTCGAGCCCTCCTCACCCGCCTCGGCGAGGAAGATCACGTCGCGATCGAGCGGCACGTTCATCCGCTTGAGCATCAGCATCAGCATGAGCCCGGCGGCGACGTTGTCCTTGTCGTCGACCGCGCCGCGTCCGTAGACGTAGCCGCCTTCGCGCGTGGCGCTGAAGGGTGGGTGCGTCCATTTGGCCGGATCGACGTTGACGACGTCGGTGTGCGCCATGATGAGCAGCGGGCGGCGGCTGCCGTTGCCCTTCAGGCGCGCGACGAGATTGGGGCGATGCGGCTCGACCGCGAACATCTCGACCGCGATCCCTTCCTTCTCCAGCACCTGCTTGAGGTATTCGGCTGCTTCGCGCTCGGTGCCCGGAGGGTCCGACGTGTCCATGCGCAGCAGGGCCTGGAAATGCCGCATTGTCTCGGCCTCGACCTGCGACCAGTCCGGGGCGTTAGGCTGCTGCGCAGCGGCGGGCGAGGCGACGACGAGCGCGATGAGAAGCAGAGCGGCGTATGGACGAGCCATCAGAGTTCTCCTTGTCGTGCTACGAGCCCATTGGCATTCCGGCATCCAAGTTCAAGGAACATACGGATACGGCTGATGCAGCGAATCAGGCGGATTGCTCCTGGCGGCGAAACTCTCCTCGCGCACCGCAAAGAACTGTTTCTTGCCCCGATAGGGGAGCGCTCAATGCGCCAGGGGCAATCAGTCTGATCCGCAGTTTCCGCGTCATCCGCGTCCCCCTTTGAACCTGGATGCCGAAGGCATTTGAACCTGGATGCCAGCCCGGCTGTCGCGACCGGCATCCAGGTTCAAAGAACATACGGATACGGCTGATGCAGCGAATCCGGCGGATCGCTCCTGGCGGCGAAGCTCTCCTCGCGCACCCCAAAGAAGTGTTACGTGCTCCTGTGAGGAGGGATCAATGCGCCAGGTGCGATCCGCCTGATCCGCAGTTTCCGCGGCATCCGTATATCCTTTGAACTTGGATGCCCGGGGTGACAGGCTACGGAGCCCGATCGACAACATCAGCTTGCGCCGCCACACGAGCAGGCAGCCATTGCTCGAACAGCTCGAAGATGCGACGGTACTCGTCGGTCCACGAGTCGGGGCGTACGAAACCGTGATCCTCCACCGGATAGACGGCCATCTCCCACTCCGTCTTCTGAAGCTCGATCAGCCGCT
>DATBIU010000166.1:0-4088 GCA_036556765.1 Gemmatimonadaceae bacterium
TTGGCGCCGATCTCGAGCGCGGGGCGGGGCAACAGATCGCCGGCGCCACCGGGCTGCCCCCGCTGGCGGCGATCGCGTCACTGGGCGACACCGATGCGGTACGTCGTGCCGCACGGCTCACCGCTCGTGAGGCGCGGACGATGGGGATCAACTGGGACTACGCCCCCGTGTGCGACCTCGACATCGAGCCGACGAACCCCATCATCGGCACGCGCTCGTTAGGGAGCAATCCGCGGCTCGTGGCGAAGCTCGCCAGCGAGTGGATCGATGCCTGCCAGGCCGAGGGCGTGCTGGCGTGCGCCAAGCATTTCCCCGGTCACGGGCGGACGACCGTCGACTCCCACATGACGACGCCGGTGGTCAACGCGTCGCGGCAGGAGCTGATCGACAACGACTTGATGCCGTTCCGGGCGGCGATCGAGGCCGGTGTTGCGTCGATCATGACCGCGCATGTCGCGTTTCCATCGCTCGATCCCGGCGCCATGCCGGCCACGCTGTCGCGCGAGATTCTCCGGTGGCTGCTGCGGCAGCAGATGAAGTTCGAGGGGCTCATCGTCACCGACGCATTCATCATGGACGGCGTTCTCGAGGGGCGCACCGAGGGCGAGGCGGCCATCCGCGCGCTCGACGCGGGGTGCGATGTGCTACTGTACCCCAAGGATCTCACGGCCGTGGCGCACGCGCTCGGCAAGGCGATCGAAACGGGAACGCTCGACCGCGAGCGCATCCAGCAATCGCTGCGGCGGCGGCTCAAGTGGGCGCAGTGGGCATCGCCGCCCAACGAGTATCGTCGCGCCTCGGCCGCCGACGTCGCATGGGGCTCGACGCTCGCCGATCGCGTCGTCCACGTGGTGCGGGGAACGCCGCCTCGCGTCACGTCCCCGGTGGAGATCGTCGTCGTCGACGATGACCTCGGCGGACCGTACCCGGCGCCGTCGCGCGACCCGTTCCTTCAGGCGCTGTCGATCGGCGGCGTCGAGGTGAAGCGAGTCGAGAAGGTGAGTGGGGACGGCCGCGCGTCGGTCGTGATCGCGCTCTTCGGCGACATCCGGAGCTGGAAAGGCCGCCCCGGCTACTCGGCGGAAGCGCGAAAGGCGGTCGACAAGGTCATCGACAAGGCGCCCGAGGCGATTGTCGTGCAGTTCTCGCACCCGCGCCTCGCGGCCGAGCTCAAGAAGCCGGCGCACGTCGTGAGCGCGTGGGGCGGCGAGACGGTGATGCAGCAGGCCGCGGCGCGGTGGCTGCTCAAGGCGCGGTGACCGTCATCGCCGGTCAAGCTTCCAGGTCTTGCCAAAATCTTTGGGGAGGGCTCGCGGTGGCGGGCCACGGACAGCGGGAACTGCCGAATGACCCGAATGACGCGAATAATCGAGCGCGCGTGCCGGGTCCGCGAGGCGTTACCCAAAAAGCTTACGCAACTTCGCCCGGGCGGAACCGCCTGCTATGGCGCCGTGCGCTCTTCGCGTCATTCGGGTCATTCGGCAGTTCCGGCCGTCCGTGGCCCCGGCATTCGGAGCATTTCGGGAGATCCTCAAATGCTTCCTTACCGCAGAGGTCAAACATCATCGACGTGCACCGCCTCCACCACACGCAGTCGCTTCTCGAGAAACCTTCGCTCCGCTTCATTCCGCGCCAGCTCGAGCGCCGCCCGGAATTGCACCGTCGCCGCCTCAGGATTCCCACGCCGCAGCTCTAGCTCACCTAACGCCGCTGGATAGAAGGGATACCGGAGCAGCCGCTCCCCATCTGCGATCGCCCGCAGCTCCTCGAGCCCTCGCTCCGCGCCGTCACGCTGGCCGATCGCGATCGCCCGATTGAGCGCGACCACCGGCGACGGCTCGATCGCCATCAGCCGGTCGTACAACGAGGCGATCGCGTTCCAGTCGGTATCCTCGAGGCTGCGCGCGCCCGCGTGCACGGCCGCGATTGCCGCCTCGACATGATACGACGTCACCTCGGTGCCGGCGGCCGAGCGTTCGAGGAGCCTGAGCCCTTCAGCGATGAGCTTCACGTCCCAGAGCGATCGATCTTGATCGACGAGCGCGCTCAGGTCGCCCGCCGAGTCGAGGCGGGCGGGGAGGCGCGCCGCGTGGAGGCACATGAGGGCGGCGAGCGCGTCGGTCGTGGGCACGGCGGCCGGCGGGTAGTCGCGGAGCAGTGTCGTCAGGCGGATCGCCTCGTTGCACAGCTCCACGCGCACCGCTGCCGCGGCCGACGCGCTGTGGTAGCCCTCGTTGAACAGCAGGTACAGCGCCCGCCTGACGGTCGACAGGCGCGGCGCGAAATCGGCGTCCTCCAGATCGAAGAGCGTCTTCGAGCTGGCCAGCACTTTTTTTCCACGCGCGATCCGCTTCTCGATCGCCGCACGGCCGGTGAGAAAGGCGCTCGCGATCTCTCCGGCGCCGAAACCGCACAGGATGTTGAGGATGAGCGCGAGCTGCGCTTCTTCCGAGAGCCGCGGGTGACAGCAGGAGAACATCATCCGCAGCTGCTCGTCGCGAATCGTGGGCGCGGCGAAGGCTTCGTCGAGCAGCGGGGAGAGCGTCGATTCGGACTCGAGCGCCCGCCCCAGCTCGGGGGCGAAGGTGCGCGCGGTGCGCTCGCGCCGCATGACGTCGATCGCCCGGTTCTTCGCCGTCGTCATCAGCCATGCCGACGGATTCTCCGGAACGCCGCGCACCTTCCACACTTCCACCGCGCGGCAGAAGGCGTCCTGCACGACATCCTCGGCGAGCGCGAGATTGTGCACACCGAAGATGCGCGTGAGGGCGGCGACCATGCGCCCCGACTCGCGCCGGAAGAAATGCTCGCTCAGGTCCACGTCAGCGGGCCGGCTCGTAGGAGAGCACCATGTTCCCGTTACCGAAGGCGCGCGACTTCGTACGCTTTAGACGCAGCGGTGTCGTCAGGCCCTCGAACATCGTTCGACCGGCGCCGAGGACGATGGGATTGAGCACGATCTGGAACTCGTCGATCAGCCCCGCCTGTGTGAGCTGCGAGACGATGGTTCCGCTGCCGAAGATGAGCATGTCGGGGCCGGACTCGCGCTTCATCCTGCGGACCGCCGAGGCCGGGTCCTCCCTTATCAAGCGCGTGTTGTTCCAGGTTGCGTTGTCGAGCGTCCTCGAGAACACCACCTTGGGCATCGCGTTCATCCCCGCGGCCACCTCGGGCATGCTCTGTCGTGCGGCCGGCGTGGGCCAGAAGCTCGCCATCATCTCGTAGGTGATTCGTCCGAACAACAGCTCTCCACCGCCGCCGCTGGCGTTCTCGGCGGTGAACGCGTTCCACTCGGCGTCGGCGTTCTCATGGGCCCAGCCGAGGTCGCCGTTCGGGCCGGTGAAGTATCCGTCCAGCGTCACCGAATTGAATACGGTAAGCCGTCGCATGGTTTCTCTCTCTCCTGTGGATCAGACTGGCAGGCTCATCACGGGACGGATCTCGAGCGATCCGCCGCCGAGAACGATCGGGCAATCGCCGGCAAGCTCGACGGCCTGCGGCATGTCGCGCGCCTCGACGATGATGAAGCCGAGGACGAGCTCCTTCGCTTCGGCGTATGGACCGTCGGTGACGAGCTTCTTCGCGCCGCGGACGACCTTCCCCTCTGGTGCGAGCGGTTGCCCCCGGTTCTTCAGGTGGCCTCTCGTTTCGAGCCCGCGAATCCAGGCCATCCACGTCTCGAGGCTTTGCTGCGCCTGCTCCGGCGTTCCCATGGCCTCGCGTCGTCCTTCGTCGCTCGACCGGAACAGGTAGACGAACTCGCTCATGTGCCCTCCTCGTGGCCACTACTCTACAACGCTCGAGGCACGGTGGTCCGGACATTATTGTGTTGGGCCTTGTGGCTGAAAAGGCGCCCCGCATTCGCGCGTCGGCGGCATCCGATCGTCTCTAGCGGCGCGGTGACGGGTCGGGCTCGTTGGCGAGACGTGGGGAAACCGCGCCAGCGCGGCCGCGTAGGGTGTGCGGTACCATAGAGGTCCCCCCGCATCAGGAGATCCATGGACCCTGACGTCGTATCGTTTGCGCAGGTGGCAGCGGTCATTGTGGTCATGGCGGGTGCACTTGCGACCATCGGGGTGGCGGCGTTT
>DATBIU010000167.1:0-8615 GCA_036556765.1 Gemmatimonadaceae bacterium
TCCCCGTTCCGGAGTCCGCACGCCATGCGCCGCCTCGCGTCGCGCCTGTCGAAGCTCGCCTCGCTTAGCGACGCTCAGCGCGGCGATCTCCTGCGCGCGCAGATCGCGTTGCTGCGCGCGCAATTCGCCGTGTGGACGCGGCCGCATGGGCGGCTCGTCGGCCCCGAACGAGGTCCGATTGCGCCGCCCGATGCGCGGGCCCGGCTCGCCGCGCGGCGGCTCGCGGCCGCGGTCTCGGTCGTCGCGCGTCACGGCCTCTTCCGTCCGAACTGCCTTGTGCGTTCCCTCGCCCTGTCCCGGTTGCTCGAGCGGGAGCAGGTGCCCGGGTGGCACGTGCGGATCGGCGTTCGCGAGCGCACGGGCCACTTCGAGGCACATGCGTGGGTGGAGCTTGGCGTCGAGGTCCTGGCGGATTCGGCGGAGCACGTCGCCTCGTTCGAGCGCCTGGCCGACGTGCGACTGGTGCGGGCCAGATGAGCGTGATCGTCGCCGTCGTCAGCGGCGCGCGCGACGCGGCGCGCGAGGACACGGCTCGTCGTGCGCTCTCCGCGACGGCTCGCGGTGACGCCGACAGCTCACGCATCATTTCACTCGGCGATGCCACGCTCGCGATCTCGTCCGAGGCCTGGGAAGTGGACGATGAGGCTTCGCTCGCCGTGGCGTGCGACGACGGAATCGTCGTCGTTGCCGACGCGACGCTCTACTATCGGGCCGACCTGCGGCGTGCACTGCACGCGGAGGGGGCGCGTGTCGACGGCACCACTGCCGCGCACTTGATCCTCGCCGCGTATCGCGCCTGGGGCGCGGAGTGCGCCCGCCGGATCGAAGGCGACTTCGCGTTCATCGTGTGGGACGCTCGAGCTCGTCGCCTCGTCGCCGCGCGCGACCCCGGTGCGACGCGGGGGCTTTTCTACAGCGAAACGCGCGACGCCCTGCTGCTGGCGTCGACGGTCGGGGGGCTGATGGCGGCCGGCGCCGACCCGGCGCTCAACGTCGCACACCTCGGTGAAGTCGCGGCGGGGCTCGCACTCGACGAGACGAGCACCTGCCGCATCTCGGTCCAACGGCTTCCCGCTGCGCATACGTTGTCGCGCGCTGGGGACGGGCACCTAACGGTCGCGGCGAACTGGGCGCCTCCCCCCTTCGAAAGCGGGGGCCGGCTGACGCTCGAGGACGGCGCAGCCCAGCTCTGCGGTCTGTTGAGTCGCGCGGTGGAGGAACGGCTCGACGCGTCGCGGCCGACGAGCGTGTGGCTCAGCGGCGGCTGGGACTCGCCAGCGGTGTTTGGCGCGGCCATGCTCGCGACCGGTGGGGATGTCGCCCGGGTGCGCGCCGTGTCGATCACGTACCCGGTGGGCGACCCCGGCCGCGAAGACGAGCTCATCACCCCGATCATGCGGCGGTGGAAGGCGGCGCCGCACTGGATCGACAGTGCCGGGATCGCCCTGCTCGCCGACGCGCGTCTCCTGGCCGCCCGACGGGATGAGCCGTTCGCGCATGTGTTCGAGCAATGGAATCGCGCACTCGCTGAGGGGAGTCGCGCCGTCGGTGCCCGCGTCGCGATGCACGGAAACGGGGGCGACCAGCTCTTCCAGATATCGCTCGTCTATCTCGCCGATCTCGTGCGGCGCGGGCGGCTGGTATCCGTCGCGCGTGAATGCAGGGCGCGCGGTGTGCGGGATGTGCGGACGCTGTTCCGCTGGGCGATTCAGCCGCTGCTTCCGCCATTCGCGCTCGATGCGGCCGCGGCGATTCGCGGCGGACGCCCGCTGCGCTCGTACCTCGACCGAGAGGTGCCGGCGTGGATCGACGCTCGCTTCGCGCGACAGCACGCGCTTCACGACCGTGCGCGCCGTACGGCGTCCCGGATGGCCGGGGAGAGCTGTGGAGCGGCCGAAAGCCGGTACTACCTCACGGCGCCCTATTTCCCGCGCGTGTATGCGTGCGTCAGCGAGATCGCGCGCGCTGAGGGCGTCGAGCTTCGCGCGCCGCTCCTCGATCCCCGCGTCATCGCCTTTGCCGCGCGGCGACCCCGCGAGGAGCGCGCGTCCAGGCGGGACACCAAGCGCGTGCTGCGCGCGGCCATGCGGGGGGTCATTCCCGATGAGGTGCTCGCGCCGCGTCGAGCGCGGACCGGCACGACCGGACGTCTCTTCGCGCGGGCGATGCGCAGTGCCGGGAGCGAGCTCATCGCGGACGTCACCCGCAACAGCCGGTTGGGCGAGCTGGGGATCATCGACCCGGGTGCCTTCGGTCGCGGATGGCGCCAGTGGCAGGAAACGCAGGACGGCAACCTCGGCGTGGCGCTCTTTCTGACGATGCAGACCGAGTTCTGGACGCGAGCGCACGACGCGCGGGCGGGTCTGCCTAACGGGGATGCCGAATCCAGCGCGCGGATGCTGGCGGGTGCGCTGTCGTGAGCGTCGCCCATTGTGCCTCGAACACGGGCCACCATGGCCCGTTCCCGGCCGGGGGGCGAACCCGGTGACCAGTGAGACTGGAGGGCAGATGTACGAGAAGCCCAGGGTGGAACGCTTCGGCACGTTCCGGGAGCTCACCCGGGCGGGCTGGGACCGCGACAACGACGGACTAGTCGTCTTCGGTATTGGAGGCGACAACCTCTGCGGGGCGCCCGATCGCCCCGAATGTCCGTGGGATGGTGATGTGAACAGCGGACGGTCGTAGCGGTCCGGGATCGGGAGGACAGGGCTCCCGATCCCGTGTTCGTTGCAGTGAAGAAGCAGGTGCAGGTGAAGGCATAGTGCTAGCTCACCCTTCCAATCAGGGGGATGTTGTGTACGAGAAACCCAAGGTCCAACGCTTTGGGACGTTTCGAGAGCTGACCCAGGCCGGTCTGACCGGGTCTTGTGACGGCTTCACAGTCACGAGCAACGACACCGGCGTTTCGACCGACGGGAACGACTGGTACTCCAACAGTGGTTCCTGCACCACGCGGTCCTGACACTCTCGTGGCTCGGGAGGGTCCGCTCGACCTCCCGGCCACACCGCCCCGGTGACCGATTACTCGATTTTCGGCGGAACGCTCCGCTCCGCGCTCGCTTTTCCATCGCTTCGAGTGGAGAGCGCCGAGCGGCCGACATGGACGCTGGACGTCCATGTCCCCGCGCCCCTGCCCGACGATGCACAGGCGCTCGGTGCCGACCAGGTGGTCGCGTCCACCATGGTGCGTCTGTATCGATCCCGCGAGGGATGGCACCTCGTCTACGATGACACCGGCCGCTTCGACATCGATCCCGCGGGCCGCGCGATCGTGTGGAGGGCGCCTGATGGCGTGTCCGAGGACGCGGCCCGTCTCGACATCATCGGGCGGGTTCTGGCAACCGCGGTCCACGCGGCGGGCGCGGTGTGCTTCCACGCCAGCGCTGTCGCGGTCGACGGCGAAGCGATCGCGTTCCTCGGTGCCAAGGGATTTGGTAAGTCCACGCTGGCGTGGGCGCTGGTGCGCGCGGGCGCGAGACTCCTCACCGATGACACGCTTCGCGTCCAGCTCGATGCCACCCCGGTGGCGTACCCGGGAGTGCACGAGCTCCGGCTGCGCCCCGACGCCGCCGACCGCCTGCCACCCGCGCCTCGTGAGGCGCGCCAGGCTGGCGATCGTCTCGTCGTCGATGGACTGGAGGTCGATCGGCTGCAGGAGGATCCGGTTCCGATCGCTGCCCTCTACATGCTGTCGCCCGTGACGGACCTGCCGGGATCGTGCGCCTCACGCGTGAGCGCGCTGGCATCGGTGCCCTCGGCGCTCTCGCTCGTGCGGCACGCGAAGATCGCCCCGCTGCTCACCGGCACGGCCGCGGGCGCGCTGCTCGATCGAACGGCGTCGCTGGCGCAGCTGGTGCCTGTGCGGCTGCTGGAGGTTGCGCGGGACTTCTCGCGGCTGGACGACGTCGTCGCTGAAGTGCTCGCTCTGCACTCTGGCGCTGTCGGAGCAAGGACGTGACCGTGCTCGCTTCTCCACGGCCGCTCCGTGCGACGCGGACGGCGAGCGCCGTGTCCATCGCCGGCCTGACCAAGCGCTTTTTCGTGCGGCGGACCTGGACGGCGGCGATGCGCGCGCCCCTCCTTCGGGAAAAGCGGCTCGCGCTCGCCGGCATCGATCTCGAGGTCGCCGAGGGCGAGTTTCTCGGCCTTCTTGGACCAAACGGCGCGGGGAAGACGACACTGTTCAAGGTGTTGTCCACGCTGATTCTGCCTGACGCCGGAAGTGCGACGGTGCTCGGGCAGGATGTGGTGCGCAGCCCGGCTGGCACCCGGCGGCTGCTCGCGCCCGTGATTGCCGACGAGCGTTCCTTGCATTGGCGGTTGAGCGCAGAGGAGAACCTGAGGCTCTTCGCCGCCCTCCACGGGGTTCCTCGCCGAGCGGTGGAGGGGCGGGCGCGGGAGCTGCTCGCGCTGGTGGGATTGGACGCGACGGCGGCCCAGCTCGTCGGCACGTTCTCGTCCGGGATGAAGCAGCGACTGCTCGTTGCGCGCGCGTTGCTCGCTCGGCCGCGTGTATTGCTGCTCGATGAGCCCACGCGAAGTCTCGATCCCATCTCGGCGCGTGCCCTGCGCTCGTTCCTTCGCGACGAGCTGGTGGGGAACCAGGGGTGCACGGTGCTCCTGGCCACGCACAGTGCCGATGAGGCGTTCGACCTGTGCGATCGGGTCGCGGTGCTCGACCGCGGACGGCTGCTCGCGACGGGACCCGTCGAGCGGCTGGCCCGGGAGGTGGGGGACGGGCGGTATCGCGCGTGGACGCGCGACGCGCAGCATCCGGCCTGGCAGGCGCTCGGCGATCGCGGTGTGGTCGCGCATGTGACCGAGGCCGTGCAGGATGACGAGTGGACGCGGATCGACGTCGACGTTCCCGGGGGAATGGACCAGGCTGCGCACGTGGTGGATCTGCTCACCTGCGCTGGTGTTCGCGTCGCGCGCTTCGAGCGGGCCCCGCTGACGCTGGCCGAGCTTCTCGACCGCATCGTCGCGCGGCGCGCGGGAGGCCCCGATGCGTGAAACGCTCGCGCTCATGCGCGCCAGCTGGCTCACGGCAACGAGCTATCGCCTCGGGATGGCGATGTCGTTGGCGGGCTTGATCGTCACGATTCTCCCGATGTACTTCGTCGCCGGTGCGTTGCAGCCGGTGCTGGCAGAGCGCATCAGCAATGAAGGGGGGCACTATTTCGGATTTCTCGTCGTCGGCGTGATCGCGTTCTCGTTTCTGTCGACGGCGGTGAACGCGGTGCCGGGCGCGATGGCCTCCGGCATCGCCTCGGGAACGCTGGAGGCGATGCTCTCGACGCGCGCGCGTCTCGGCGCGCTGGTCGCGGGCCTGGTCGGGTACGGGTTCACGTGGACCGCCGTCCGCGCGGCGATGACCATCGTGATGGCGGTGCTGCTCGGCGTTCGGTTCAGCGCGGGGCACAGCGGCGTGGCGGTGCTGATCCTGTTGCTGATCGTCATGGCCTACTTCGCGATTGGTCTCATGGCGGCGGCGATGGTGCTCGCGTTCCGGACGACGGGGCCGCTGCCGCAGGTGGTCCTGCTTCTCTCCGGGCTGCTCGGTGGGGTGTACTACCCGACCTCGGTCATTCCGTCGTGGATCCAGTCGGTGTCGTCGGTGGTCCCGCTCACCTATGGGTTGCGGGCGCTGCGGCGCGTGTGGCTGGACGGCGCGCCCGTCGGTGAGGTCGTTCCCGACGTGCTGGTGCTGGCGGGCATGGCCATCGCCTTGCTCACGTTAGGCATCGGCATCTTCGCGGCTGGGATGCGGTACGCACGCCGCGCGGGCACGTTGGCCCAGTACTGACATGATGATGCCCGCCTCCTCGATCAGCGACGACGCGCGTCTCGTCTTCCTGTGCGCAGGACCACGCGACACCGATTCGGAGATTGCGCGAATCGCCCGCGGGCCGGTGCGCTGGGGGATCGTGGCGCGGATCGCCATCGCGGTGCGGGCGGTCCCGGTGGTCGAGCGCCGCGTGCGGCACGCGCTCGGCGGCCGCCTGCCCACCGCGGCGGCTCCCCTCAGCCGCCTGGCGATGGTGGAGCAGTTCGAGTTGCAGCGCATGGACGAGCGGCTCGATGAGACGGTCGCTGCCCTCGAGGCGGCGCGCATCCCCGTCGTACTGCTCAAGGGGGCCGCGCTAGCGCGGAGCGTCTATGCGTCCATTCCCGACCGGCCAATGCTGGACCTCGACGTGCTGGTTTCGCCGACCGAGACGATGGCCGCGCGCGAGGCGGCGATGGCGGCGGGATGGCTGTGGAAGCACGACTTGCGGTACGCGCCGTTCTTCTCGACGCATCACCATCTGCCGCCGCTGCGCGATGGCCGGGGGACGCGCGCGCTGCTCGAGCTGCATACGGGCCTTTTTCCCGCCGGCCACCCGTTCGCGCTGCCGGCGGAAGCGGTGATCGGTCGGGCCATTCCCGCGCGCGGCCACTCCAACGCCGTCGCGATCCCGGCGCCGGAGGACCACCTCGTCTACCTCTGCGGCCACTGGGCGTGGTCCCACGCGATGAATGGCGGGGCGTGGCGCGCGCTGCGCGACGTGGGGGCACTCGTCGAGCGCGGCGGCATCGACTGGACGCTGTGCGTAGCCCGCGCGCGGGAGGCGAAGGCGACCACGTGCGTGTACTGGACGCTGCGCCTGGCGCAGCGGATGACGGGCCTCGCCATACCCGCTCCGGTGTTGGCGGCGATGGAGCCGCCGACCCCGCAGTTCGTGCTCGACCGGCTCGAGCGGTACTTCGTGTGGCACGTTGGTGAGGGGCGCGCCTCCCCGTCGGTGCGGCTCGGGGAACTGCTCTGGTCGGCGGCGTTACGCCCGCGCTGGAGCGGACATGGCGACGCCCGTCCGTGGAAGAACCCGGAGCGGTTGATCTGGCTGACGGACGGAGCGGCTCCCCGCCGGTCGGCCGCGCGCCGACTCGTGGAATCGTTCAGCTTCGCGCGCGCATTCGTCGGCGTCTGACCGCCAATCCGCGGCGAATCGGGCCCGTTGACACGGCCCGCAACTTCAATACATTTCACAGGCTACGGTGCACCGGCGATACCGGCGCCCCTGGCGAGCCCGGCTAACTGCGAGCCGGCAATTATGGGCCCGCGAACGGCGCGGGGGAGTCCCGGAAGGGTCGGGGCATCGTCGATCCGACGAACCGGCGAAGGCGCATAGGACGCTGACGCTTCCGAAAAGCGACGCAGGACAATCGATCGCCGAGCCTCGGCTTGGCGCGCCCGTGGGTCCCCATTCGCGCAGCAGCGGCGAATGCACCCGGCGGCAGCGGATGGATACCGGCTCCTGTCTGAAGGAGCGCCACGGTCCACCCGCGTTTTTGCTGGATGATTTTTCTGAACGCGACTACAGACGCTACGGCGAGATCTCGATAGACATGCCACGCCACACCCCGCTCGATCGCTACCGCAACATCGGCATCATGGCGCACATTGATGCCGGGAAAACGACGACGACCGAGCGCATCCTCTACTACACGGGGAAGAGCCACAAGATCGGCGAAGTCCACGATGGCGCCGCCACGATGGACTGGATGGAGCAGGAGCAGGAGCGCGGCATCACGATCACCTCGGCCGCGACGACCTGCTTCTGGGAGCGGAACGGCACCGAGTACCGCATCAACATCATCGACACGCCGGGCCACGTCGACTTCACGGTCGAAGTCGAACGCTCGCTGCGCGTGCTGGATGGCGCGGTGACGCTCCTCGATTCGGTGGCGGGGGTGGAGCCGCAGACGGAGACCGTGTGGCGGCAGGCGGATCGCTACGGCGTTCCGCGCCTGATCTTCGCGAACAAGATGGACCGGGTGGGGGCCGACTTCGACCGCTGCGTCCGCATGATTCGCGATCGTCTCACGTCGAAGGCGTATCCCATTCAGCTGCCGATGGGCTCAGGCGAGCTGTTCACGGGACACATCGACGTGCTGCGCCGCGTGGCAGTCGTATTCGATGAGGACACGTTAGGCAAGACGTTCACGGAGGGCCCGGTTCCGGCGTCGTACCACGACGCCGTCGAGCAGGCGCGCCACGACGTGATCGAGGCATCGGTGGAGCACGATGAGGAGCTGCTCGAGAAGTACCTCGGCGGCACCGAGCTCACCGTGGCCGAGATTCAGCGCGCCATTCGGAAGTCGGTCGTCGGCGGCTTCATCGTGCCGATTCTGTGCGGGGCCTCGTTCAAGAACAAGGGCGTGCAGGCGCTGCTCGATGCGGTCATCGACTATCTCCCGGCGCCGGTCGACGTCAAGCCGATGAAGGGACATCTGCCGCACCACGACGAGACGTTCGAGGAGCGGGCGCCGGCGGATGAGACGCCCTTCTCCGCCCTGGCCTTCAAGATCGCCACGGACCCCTTCGTCGGGAAACTGACGTACATCCGGGTGTACTCCGGCGTCCTCGAGGCGGGCTCGTACGCCTACAACTCGACGAAGGACAAGCGGGAGCGCGTCGGTCGTCTGCTGCAAATGCACGCGAACAAGCGCGAGGAGATTCAGGAGGTGCGCGCCGGCGACATCGCGGCCGCCATCGGGCTCCGGGACACGCGCACGGGCGATACGCTCTCCGACGAGGACCACGCGATCATTCTCGAGGCGATGAAGTTCCC
>DATBIU010000168.1:0-7330 GCA_036556765.1 Gemmatimonadaceae bacterium
CGCGGCTGATCATTGAAGACGGCCGGGCGGATGTCGAGCTGGTTGCGCTGCTGATGTGAGGGCGGCGATTGCGGACTGCGGATTGCGGATGCGGGTGGAGATGCGAAAAGGGGCTCCGGCGTGGTGTCGGAGCCCCTGCTCATTCCTCGGCGTGCGCCATCAGCGATCCGCAATCCGCAATCAAAGCCCGTGTCAGACGACGCGGAAGTGTGATGCCGGATACAAATAGTCTCCACCGGAATCATCGAAGATCCGATAGAAGGCGCCATCGGCTTCGATCCCGAGCAGCTCGTAGATGCGCCCGAGCGTCAGGTCGTGACACCCACCAGGCTCTTCACATCCTGGGTAGGAAAGCCACGGCTTGAGGCTCACGCACTGCACGAGCATGGTCGGTTGCCAGGTGGTCGCCATCCCGCCTCCACTCCGCTGGTACATCGCTTCGCTCCGCGTTGCTCGAACGCGGTGATGCACACGTGCAAGTGGCTGGCCAGTCCGCGCGCGTGGCGCGTGTCCTTTAGCGTGACGAGTGTCACAGGCCCAAGGCAACGGCGAGATCACGCGCTGAGCGCCGCGAGTGCGGCGCGCCGGTCGGCGAGCAGTGCCGTTGGCGCCTTCGTCCGCTCCAGCTCGCCCGGGTTGCGGCGGAACCACGAGGAGAGGAGCAGCAGCTCGTCGATCTCGTGCGTCGGCACTGCGCCACTTGCGCGCTCGGGCGGATCGAACACGTCGCGAACCATCGCCAGCAAGCGCGCGCGATCCTTGGCCGAGCGCGGCGCGGCGGTCTGCGCCCGCACCGTACCGCGCCGGATGATATACACCCGATCGTCGCCAGCGTGCCCTGGTACTGCGTACGTGAACGACAGCGTCTCCACGGCGAAGCGCATCCGGGAGAACATCTCGCGCAGCGTCTCCAGCCGCTGAAGCTTGTCGCGCAGCACCGCCGCCCGCTCGAAGTTCAGGAGCTCGGCGCAGGTGTCCATCTCCGTGCGGAGCCGCTCGATGGGCCCGTCGTTGGTGCCTTCGAGAAAAGCGCGGGCCAGATCGACCTGCGTCTGATACTGCGCGGCGGTGCAGGCGGCCACGCACGGACCGAGGCACTTTCTCACCTCGAGACGAATGCACCCCGGGGTTCGCGGCGCGAGCTGAAATAGCTCCTGCTGGTCCGCGAAAACGATGTGGCGGTCCTGCGAGCAGTCGCGCAAGCCGAGCGCGTCGCTCAGCTCGTGCAGCGCGTCGTCCACGCGTCGTGCGCCGAGGAACGGGCCGTAGTACGTGGCCGGCTCTCCACCGGCTCCTCGCACGACCAGCAGCTTGGGTGCGGCGCTCCGCGTGAGCTTGATGAACACGTAGTGACGGTCGTCGCGCTTCATGGCGACGTTGAACCGCGGACGCAGCTGCTTGATCAGCTGGAGCTCGCGAAGCAGCGCCGCGAACTCGCTCGGCGTGTACTCCCAGTCGATCGCGTGCGCCTCGCGCAGAATGCGCGCGCCTTTTTCCTCCGGATAGGCGCAGCGGAAGTAGCTCATCAGCCGGGTGCGAACGCGCTTCGACTTCCCGATGTAGAGCACCTCGCCATCGGTCGAGAGCATGCGATACACACCGGGCCGATCCTCGGCCGCGGCGCGTACCTCGCCGCGCAGCGTGGCCAGGTGCGCCTCCGAGTCGGCCGTCGCGCGCCGCCTGGTCACCGCTGGCACCACGCGCAGAGGACCGTCGAGCGGCCGTCGATCGCGTGCGTCTCCACCAGTCGCGCGCCGCACCGCGCGCACGCCTCGCCCCCGCGGCCGTACACCGCCAGATGAGCGGCGAAGCCGCCACGCTGCCCGGTTGGGTCGCGATAATCGCGAAAGCTCGTGCCGCGCGATTCTACCGCCTCGCGCAGCACACCCTGAAGCGACGCGTGGAGCGTGCTCGCTTCATCGCCGGTCACCGAGCGTGCGGCGCGCGAGGGATCGATGCGCGCGCGCCAGAGGGCCTCGTTCGCGTAGATGTTGCCGATACCGGCGACCCGCCGCTGATCCATCAGGAGTTTCTTGACCGCCTGGAGGGAACCCCGAAGAAGCGCCGATAGATACGAGTCGGTGAAGGACGGGTCAAGCGGCTCCACGCCCAGCCTGGACTCGTAGACCGCCCACCGCTCGGGCGACATCAGGGCCACTGTGCCCAGCCGGCGGATGTCGCGGTAGTGCAAGGTGAGGGCAGGACCGAGCTCGAACTCGACGGTGGAGAAGCGTCGCTCTGACTCGGCGAGCGCTCCGCGATCGAGCAGCAGCGCGCCGGTGAAGCGCGGCTGCACGACGATGCGGTCGGCGGTCGAGAGATCCAGCACGACGAGCTTGGCGCGGCGCCACGCGCGGAGGATCGTTACGCGGCGGACTCGGCGGGCGAGCGTCCTCGCATCGGTCTCGCGGAGCACATCGGGGCGGTGAACGGCGACTCGTTCGATCGTGCGCCCAGCGATCTCGCGGTGGAGATCGCGCGCCATGGTCTCGGTCTCAGGAAGCTCGGGCATGGCGGTGCAGCTCTCGCCACCCAATGTCGGAGCGGAAGTGCCGCCCGGCGAACCGCACGCACGCGGCGCCGTCGACGCTGCGGCGGCATGCCTCGCCAAAGGTGTCGGCGACTGCGGTCACGGCGGCGACTCGACCGCCGGCGGTCATGAGCTGGCCTGATGGTGTGCGAGTGGTGCCGGCGTGAAAAAGCAGGGCGCCCTCAGGCAGCTCGCCCAGCTCGATCAAGTCTCCCTTGCGCGGCGCGTCGGGATAACCTGCTGCCGCGACTACGGTGGTTACCGACGCGCCGGCGCGCCATCGAAGCTCACCTTGTGCGGTTAGCCGGTCGCCCCGTGCGATGGCCGCGATGGGTTCGAGAAGGCTGGAGTCGAGCAGCGGGAGAAGCGCCTGTGTCTCCGGATCCCCGAAGCGGCAGTTGAACTCGACGACCCTGGGGCCGTCGTCGGTGATCATGAGCCCCGCGTACAGCAGTCCGGTGAACGTGCGGTCGCGCTCCCGCAACGCGCCGAGCGTGGGCCGGAATACCTCGTCGATGATGCGGTCGACGAGTGGCGTGTCGGCGATGGAGACGGGCGCGTAGGCCCCCATACCTCCGGTGTTCGGGCCGGCGTCACCCTCGAGGAGTCGCTTGTGGTCCTGGGCGGGGAGCATGGGGAGCACGGCATCGCCATCGGTCAAGGCAAGCAGCGATACCTCTTCGCCTTGCATGAATTCCTCGACGAGGATCTCCGATCCGGCGGCTCCGTGGATGCTGCGGAGCAGCATCGCGTCGATTGCGTCATCCGCCTCCTCGAGGGTGTCACAGACGACGACGCCTTTGCCGGCGGCGAGACCGGACGCCTTGATCACGACCGGAGCGCCAAAGTCGCGCACCCCTCGGCGTGCCGCGGCCGCGTCGGTGTGCCGGATTGCGCGAGCGGTGGGGACCCCTGCCGCGACCATGAGGTCTTTCGCGAATGCCTTCGACGTCTCGATCTCGGCGGCTGCCCGAGTGGGGCCGAAGATCGGGAGCGATGCTTCGCGAAACCGGTCCACGATTCCCGCCGCGAGCGCCGCCTCGGGGCCGACGACGGTGACGTCGGGTTGCACGGTCCGGGCGAGGTCGAGCAGCGCCGCGGCGTCGCTCGGGTCCGCCTTCACGCACCGGCCGAGCGACGCGATGCCGGGATTGCCCGGCGCGGCGATCAGTTCGAGCGACTCGTCGTCACGGGCGAGCTTCCAGGCGAGCGCGTGCTCGCGCCCCCCGCCGCCGACGAGGAGGACCCTCACTTCGGACGGCCGCGCAGCGCCTCGGTGAAGGCGTCCTTGGCGCGAACCAGGACGTCGCCGACCTGATCCATCGCCTGACGCGCCTGCTGCTCGTAATACGACCCGGCCTCGGCGTAATCCTGACGAAGCGGACGATCCGGCTCCGAGCCGCGCCGTGGATAGTCGCCGTCGAGAATCCGATAGTAGTCGCCCGATCGCACCCACCGGTGCAGCTCGGCGGCGCGTACGGTGTGGAACGGGTGCGTCTGGAAGGCGACGTTGAGGAACTTGAACACGCTGTCGATGGCGGTACCGCCGGTCTCGTACTCCTCGGCCTGCGCAAGGAACTCATCGAGGTTGATGTCATCGTCTTCGTCGATGACGAGACCATCGGGGCCAATGCCACGAGGCTTCCCGCCGGCCATCTTCAGCTCCGCCATCATCGCGGCGGGCGGATCCTGCCCTGCGAGGAGGCCGGCGCGATCGCTCGACAGCTCGCTCTTTCGATACCACTCGAATAGCGCGAGCTCGATGGGCAGGAGCGCCATTCCGGCGAGGAAGGGGAGGTTCCGAAGCCCGATCGTGAGGAGAATGAGGGCCATGGTCGTGTACGTCGTGTGGCCGCTCATGATGTGGCCAAGCTCGTGACCCAGAATCGTGCGCTGCTCTTCACGATCCAGGAGGTTGAGCAGGCCGGAGTTGATGACGATGAACGGCCGCTCGAACCCAACCGCCATCGCGTTCACCGTCGGCGTCTGCGTCACGTACAGCTCGTTCCCCGCCGGCCAATCCATCGTCTCGAGAACCTCGCCGTACAGCGCGTGCAGCTTGGGACGCTGGCGGGGGCCTACGCGCACGGCGTTGCCAGCGAAGAGGTGGCGGATGCCCCGCTCGCCGAAGAACGAGGCGATCTTCCGCACGACTTCATCGAACCCGGGAATGGCACGAAGAGTCTGAAGGGCTGCCCGATCCGCGGGATGCTCCCAGGCGGTGGGTGAGATCTGGGTGAGAACCTTACGGTCGGCCATGGTTTCCTCGTGGGGGTCGTAAGGGCGAGGAACGAGGACGGAGGAGCGAGAAACTCGATTGGAAAAGCCTCATGTCAGATCGATTTCCTCACGCCTCACTGCTCATTCCTCACGCGCCTTTGAACGCATGATCGAGGTCCGAGATCAGGTCACCGACGTCCTCGACGCCGCACGACAGGCGAATCATCCCGTCTGTGATGCCCAGGGCGGCTCGCCGGTCTGCCGGCACCGAGGCGTGCGTCATCGTGGCGGGGTGGCTGATGAGACTCTCGACTCCTCCCAACGATTCCGCCAGCGAAAAGATTCGCGTGCGCTCCAGAACCCGGGCTGCGGCCTCGCGGGTACCCATCTCGACGGTGATCATGCCGCCGAAGCCGCACATTTGGGCCTTGGCGAGCGCGTGCTGCGGATGTGACCCAAGGCCTGGGTAGATTACCCGGTCCGGGTCAATCTTGTCCGCCAGCCATTTGGCGACCTGGCGACCGTTTGCATCGTGTGCCGCGACGCGGAGGTGAAGCGTCTTGGTGCCTCGAAGGGCGAGCCAGCAGTCGAACGGCCCGGGGATGGCACCGGCGGCGTTCTGGATGAACTGAAGCCGCGCTGCCAGGTCGTCGTCGTTCAGTAGCGCGATGCCGCCGATCATGTCGCTGTGGCCGTTCAGGTACTTGGTGGTCGAGTGGAAGACGATGTCCGCCCCGTGCGCGAACGGTCTTTGCAGTACGGGGGTGGCGAAGGTGTTGTCGACGATCAGGAGCGCGCCCGCCCGGTGCGCGATGTTCGCGGCAGCCTCGAGGTCGGTGAGGCGCATGAGCGGATTGGTCGGCGTCTCGACCAGAACCGCAACCGTTCGCTTTCGACAGGCATCCTCGATACGATTCGGATCCCGTGAATCAACGTACGTGAACTCGAGGCCGAAGTTCTGAAGCAGTCGATCGAAGAGTCGGAAAGTCCCTCCGTAGACGTTCTCGCCGCAGACGACGTGATCCCCCGCCTTGAACAGCTTCATCAACGAGTCGACGCAGGCCGTGCCGCTCGCGAACGCGAATCCGTGATGCGCACCCTCCAGCGCGGCCACGTTCCGCTCGAGCGCCTCGCGGGTGGGGTTCCGGCTTCGCGCGTATTCGTACCCCTTGTGTCGTCCGAGCCCGTCCTGCACGTAGGTGGACGTGAGGTAGACCGGCGTCATGATCGCGCCGGCGAGGGGCTCGGGCCGCTGCCCGGCGTGAATGGCGCGCGTGCCAATCCCGGCCGCGAGATCGTCTTCGAACACTTTGGTCATCACACATGTCCGACGGTGGGTTCGCGCAAGATAACCGCCACTCGGCCCCCCGGGGAGGCGCGCTGATGCGCGACTACCGATACACCAGTCCTGCGTCGGGCACGGCGCGAACCGATCGCGAGGAGCGAAGGTGCCTCGTCGTCGACGACGAGCCGCGGCTTCGCCAGGCGCTCGTGCGGTTGATGCAGCTCGATGGTTTTACCTGCTTCGAGTGCAGCTCCGGCGTCGAGGCGCTCGAGATTCTCGCGCGCGAGCCGGTCATCCTGGTGCTCAGCGATCTCCGCATGCCGAAGATGGATGGCGCGACCCTGCTGCGCGAAGTCCGCGAGCGGTATCCGGACGTGGCGGTCGTCATGATCACGGCGGTGGCCGAAGTGGAAGTGGCCGTGGAGTGCCTGGGGCGCGGGGCGATGGACTACATCAGCAAGCCGTTCGTGCTCGAGGAGGTTCGCGCGCGCGTGAAGCAGGCGCTCGAGCGGCGGCGGCTGGTGCTCGAGAACCGCCAGTATCATTACTCGCTCGAGGAGCGCGTGCGCGTGCAGGCTCGGCGCCTGGAGGAGCTGTTCATCGCGAGCATCCAGTCGCTGGCCGATGCGCTGGAGCTGAAGGACTCGTACACGCGCGGGCACTCGGCCCGCGTGAGCCACTATTCGGGGCTGATCGCGCGCGAGCTTGGCATCGAGGGGGACACGGTGCGACAGCTCGAGCTGGGCGGTCACCTGCACGACATCGGGAAGATCGGTGTCCGCGAGGACGTGTTGAACAAGCCCGGCACGCTCACGGCCGAGGAGTACGCGCACATCATGACGCACCCGGTGCTCGGGTGGCGCATTCTCCTGCCGTTGCTCAGCGACTCGCCCGTCGCGCTCAACGTCGTGCGCTCCCACCACGAGCGCATGGACGGGCGCGGCGTCCCCGATGCGCTGGGCGGCGATGCGATCCCTCGTGAGGCGCGCATCGCGTGCGTCGCCGACGCGTTCGATGCGATGATGAGCGGCCGCCCGTACCGCAGCCGGCATCTCACGGTCGACGGGGCACTCGAGGAGCTCCGTCGACACGCCCGCACGCAATTCGACCCCGACGTCGTGGAGGCGTTGTGCTCCGTCGTCGGGCGCGGCGACATCGCGCTGCCGACGCGACATTCGATTGCGGAGCTGGCGGTGGGGAAGGGCTGACAGGCCGGGGTCGAGGGATCGAGGGGTCGAGGGGTCGAGGGCGCCGAATCGCGATCGCGACTCGGCGCCCTCGGTCCCTCGACCCCG
>DATBIU010000169.1:0-19667 GCA_036556765.1 Gemmatimonadaceae bacterium
CGTTCGCGCTCGCCGTGTAGATGTCGAAGGGGTCGAGCCGCCAGACGTAGCCGCGCGAGAAATCGGGACGCGGCGGGCAGGCACTGTCGGCGTGATGTGTGGACGAGAAGAAGATCCGGCGGTCGCGATCGAAGAAGTACCCGCAGGTCGTCTTGCCTGTCCCGGTCGAGACCCGTCGCAGGTTGCCGCCGTCGGCATCCATGACGAATTGCTGGTCGCAGGTGCGCCCGTCGCGTGTGGACTGGAAGATCAGACGCTTTCCGTCCGCGCTCCAGTACGCTTCTGCGTTCTCGCCGCCGAAGGTGAGCTGACGGATATTCGTGAGATGGGTTTCGCCCGGCTCAGGGATGATTCCGGACCGCGCGCCGCCCGGCGGGCGCTCGCGAACCGAAGGTGTGCATGTAGCAACGGCCACCGGGAGGGTGGCCGTCGCGATCAGCATCAGGTGGCGTCGGCGCATGCCGACAATCTAAGGCCCCGCTAGCGAGACGCGCGAGCCACCGCGAAAAGGTCCTTCTGGGTGTTGCCCTTCTTCATGAGCTCGATCGCGCGCAGCAGCTGCGGGTCATCGCCGATCTCGCGTCGCGCCGCGGCGGAATCGCCGAACGCGAAGCGGGTCACGAAATGCGAGAGCCACTTGTCGATGGTCGGGCGGGCAGCGTCGTACAGCTGTCTGTCGACCTCGACCTTCGCCGCGCCAAGCCGGCGATAGAACTCCTCACGCCACTCGGGCTGCACCTGGAACGTC
Source organism: Gemmatimonadaceae bacterium (assembly GCA_036556765.1). Lineage (GTDB taxonomy): Bacteria > Gemmatimonadota > Gemmatimonadetes > Gemmatimonadales > Gemmatimonadaceae > JAICNG01. Next base: position 749 of record DATBIU010000169.1, read on the forward strand.
GGGCTCGACACGCGCGCCTTGAGCTCCTGCGCATAGTTCCAGAGCGCGATGCGAACCTGCGGTGACTTGGGGCCGATCGCCTTGAGGAACTCCTGCTCGCGCGTGGTGACGGTGTCATCCGGAATGATGACGTCGGGCGTGATGCCGCCCCCGCCGTAGACGATGCGTCCCGCATCCGAGCGATACACGGGGCGGTTCTTCTTTACCGCGTCGGTCTCGAGCGAATCAGGCACTTGCTCCTCACGCTGCTGGCTGAGGGTGACTCGCGCCGCCGCGGTGGTGTCGCCAGGGCGCCCACCCGATGCGAGCAATGTCGCATCGTCCTTCCGCTCCTTCTGAATCGAGCGGCCGCTGGGCGTGAACCACTTCGCGGTCGTCAGCTTGAGGGCATAGCCGCCCTCGAGCGGGAAGACCGTCTGCACGAGCCCCTTTCCGAACGACGTCGTGCCGACGACGAGCGCGCGATCGTGATCCTGAAGGGCCCCAGCCACGATCTCGGACGCCGAGGCTGTGTAGCCATCGACGAGCACGACGAGCGGCATGTTGGGCATCTTGGGCTTGCCCTTCGCGACGAACTGCTGCGACATCATCCCACGACCACGGACGCTGGCGATCTCATTTCCGCCGTCGAGGAAAATGTCGGCGACCGCGAGGCCCTGGTCGAGAATGCCGCCGGGGTTGCCTCGGAGGTCGATGATGATGCCGTTCGCCCCGGACTTCAGCATCTGGTCGACGCTCGCGTCGAGCTCCTCGCCGGCGCTCTCGTTGAACGACTGAAGCGGGATGTACCCGATCTTGTTTTCGAGCAGCAGCGCGTACGGAACCGCCGGAATGTGAATCGTCGCGCGGGTGAGCCGGTGCGAGATGACCTCGGGGACTCCCGGACGCACGAACCGGACGGATACCTGCGTGCCGGGAGTGCCGATCAGGGCGTTGGACACTTGCTCGGTCGACCACCCACGGGTCGACGTCGTGTCCACCTGCACGATCCGGTCGCCCTCCTGAATGCCGGCTGCCTCCGCGGGCGTGTTCGGGAACACCTGGACGACGGTGATGACGCCGTCCTGGTCCTCGATGCGCATCCCGATGCCGCCATAGCGGCCGGTGGAATTCGTCGAGAAGCGCTGGAGCTGCTTCGGGGTCAGGAGCTCGGAGTAGGGATCCTCGAGCTCCTCGACGAGGCCGCGCGCCGCCTTCTCGTAGAGGGCGGCGTTGTCGACCGTATCGACGAACCGATCAGCCACAAGTGAGAGGACCTGATCGAACAGGCGGGCGCCGTCGCGTGTCGCGCGATCCTGCATGACGAACCCGCCGACGAGCGCGGGCGCGACAACCACTGCGATCAGGGAGAGCTTCCGGAAGCGATTCATGGGACTGCCGGCAGAGGTGAGGGTGCTACATATCCTTAAATACGATCGAGACGAAGGGAGGTTCCGTCATCACCCGCCCATTCCGCCACCGCCTTCCTCGGTTCCACCCTGCCAGAGGGATCGCCACGACATCTCGCGCCCCTTGCGGAACCCCTTCTGCGTGAGCTTCACCCCTTCAGGGGAGATGGTCACCGTATAGGCCTGCCCGTCGATGTCGATTTCGCGCTTGAGCGTCTTGTCCAGTTTCGTGGTCATTGCGAGAAAAGCTCCGTGGTGGGGGAGGATCTGAACCGAGTGTGGATTGCGGATTCCCGATTACGTCACCAGCCAACTACACACGCCGACTGCGGTCGCGAATGAAGCATGTCCCGGCCTGTGACATTTGTCACGGGGGAGCGCCCAAGTGGGTCAATCCGCAATCCGCATTCCGCAGTCTTGCGTTGACCCCTCTAGGCCGCCCTCGAGGCGAGGACATAATCGACGTACCAGCGCCGTTTCTGCTGCCGGACGGCGACATCCCGCAGGAGCCCGGCTTCGATCAACATCTCGTGAGCAGGCTGCAGCACGCGCTGCAGGTGGGACGGGTAACGCTGCGTCAGCGGAAGCTGCAGCGCCAGCTGTTCCAGAGCGACGCGCCATGTCACCGTTCCCTCCACCCGGGCTACCTCGAGCAGTCGGTACAGGCGACGGGCGACCGGGGACGGCAGCTCGAGGTAATGCGTGGCGGAGAGGGACACAGTGTGGCCAGCGTTGACGTTGGCCCGGACCACTGGCGACAGGGTGACCCGCGCCACGCCGGGCTCGGACACAGTCAGCGTCGGAAACAGGGTGAGCTGGTCGCGGTCGGCCCCACGCCGCCGGTCGATCGAGACCGCGGTGAGCAACGTGAAGGCAACGTCGATCGTTCCCCCCGCGGTTGCGCTCCAGTACGCGCCCTGTGACTCGAGGGTGGTTCGCTCGAGGCGCATGAGCGCCGATCGCAGCTGTTCGTAGGTCCGGCCGTCGACGCGGCGGCCCATGGACCGGAGGAACGCGTGCAGGGTGAAGGCGATGACGCCGTCATCGGGGCAACTCGCCTCGTGCCAGCGATGCCACAGCTCGACGTAGACGTCCTGGTCGAACGTGCCAGGGAGGCGGTCGCCCGGACTGGGGAGAACGCGCCAGCGCCCGCCCGCCGGGGGCTCGTAGGCGATGACAGTGTCCTCGGCGGAATCACTGAGCCGGAACAGCGGGAGCGCTTCGAGCGAACGATCGAGTACGATCGTTCGCGCGGCGGTTCGGCGTCGTGCCGCGAGGGACATGGAGACAAAGTGGGCCCTAGCCCGGGGCGAAGTCTAGGGCGAACCAATGAGGAACGAGGGTTGAGGAGTGAGGAAATCCAGGCGATGGGCGACCATTGCAGTCGGTTTCCTCACTCCTCGGCCCTCGTTACTCATTGCGTCATCCCAACGCGATAACCTGCCCGGTCAGCGGCTTCGACGCATCGGAGCACAGCCAGACCACCATGCGCGCGACCTCCTCGCGCTCGACGTATCGCGCGTCGGTTCCCATGCTCTTCTCGTTGGCCGCGGTGCGGATGGAGATAGGGGCGAGCGCGTTCGCGCGCACGCCGGTGGCGCGTTCCTCTTCGGCGATGGCGCGCATGAGCGTGAGGACTCCGGTTTTCGCGGTCACGTAGGGTGCCATGTTCGCCACCGAGGCCCCGGGGAGGGCGGCGGCGGATCCGAAAAAGACAAACGTGCCCTTTGCCGCGCGGAGGAGCGGGAGAAACGCGCGCGCGGTGAGTGCGGCGGTGGTGAGGTTCAACGCGAGCTGCTTTTGCCAGAGGGCGAGTGTGCTGTCGGCGACGCTCGACATCGCGAACCCGCCGGCGAGGTGCACCAGCGCGTCGAGCCGTCCGCCGTGGCTCGACGCGACGGTCTGGGCGAGGGCCTGGACAGCGCTCTCGCTGGTGAGATCGCACGAGTGGCCATCGGCGCGAGCACCGCGAGCGCGCAAGGCGGCGACGCGCGCCTCGACCGCATCGCTGAGGAGATCGACGGCGACGACCGTGGCGCCCGCATCGGCCAGGGCCGTCGCGACCGCCTCCCCCACCTGGCCTTCCCGCCCGATTCCGGTGACGAGCACCGCGCGACCGGCCAACGCTGCATCCGCCATGGCCGGGAACGATGCGAGAGCGTCCGCAAAGCGCAAGCACGGATATTGAGTGGCGATGCAGGGGGAGCTATGCTCTGCTCCCGCTCGAGATGGTTCCCGCCGACCCCAGGCAATGCCGTGAGCGCACTCAAGATCACTGGGCTGGTTGCCGCAGGCGTTCTACTCCTCGGCTTTTCGTGTGTCGGCGTGCTGTATCTCACGCGTGGGACGCCCGTGTCCTCGGTGAGAACGTTCGGGCAGGCGCCCCCGCCGTCGGTGATCGATCCGCTCTTTCGCCGCACCGTCGACCTCCTCGCGGGGATGACCATGCAGCCGGGCAACAGCGTCGAGGTGCTGTTCAACGGCGAGCAGACGTATCCGCGACTCTGGGAGGATCTTCGCGCGGCGCGCCACACGATCACGATGCAGATGTACTACTGCAATCCGGGGAAGGTGGCGGATACGCTCAAGAACATTCTGATCGAGCGTGCGCGCGCGGGGGTGCGCATTCTTTTTCTTCAGGACGCGATCGGCTCGCAGAACCTCACCGAGGAGTGGCAGGACAGTCTGCGCGCCGCGGGCGTGCAGGTGGCGGTCTTCCGACCACCGCGTTGGTATCAGCTCGACAAGGCGGGCCATCGCTCGCACATCCGTGTCGTGGTCGTCGATGGCCACGTGGGCTACACCGGTGGGTTCGGCATCGACGACAAATGGCTGGGCGACGGCCGAAGCAACGACAGCTGGCGTGACACCAACGTTCGCTTCATCGGCCCGGCGGTGATGCAGCTCCAGGCGACGTTCGCCGCGGGGTGGGCCGAGGCGACAGGGGAGCTGCTGACCGGGCAGCTGTTCTTCCCGCTCGAGGAGTTCCGGCACGACGGGGACGACTTTGGCGCCCTGCTGCACATGGCGCCTACGATCGGCAGCACGCCGGCGGAGCGCTTTCTGGCGCTTTCGATCGAGGGAGCGCGCCGCACGATGTACATCGCGAACTCCTACTTCGTGCCGGACGACGACTTCCGCCGCATGCTCGTGGCGGCGGCGCAGCGTGGCGTCGACGTGCGCATCCTCACCGCGAGCGACAAGACGGACATCAAGACCACCTGGTATGCCGGGCGGAAGCGGTACGAGGAGCTGCTGGAGGGTGGCGTGCGCGTCTACGAATATTCTCCATCGATGATGCACGCGAAGACCTTCGTCATCGACGGTGTGTGGAGCACGATTGGCACGATGAACTTCGACAACCGCTCGCTCGCGTTCAACGACGAATCGAACCTCGTCACCTTCGATCGGCGCGTCGGCGCCGCGATGGACTCGGCGTTCCTGAAGGATCTCGAGCACTCCGCGGAGATCACGCTCGAGACGTTCCGGCGCCGGCCGTGGCATCAGAAGCTGTTCGAGACGGGGGCCAACCTCCTGTCACGCCTCCTGTGACGACCCTGGCGTCTCCGCGGGCCACGCGGGTGTGAGCCGCCGTGGCGGGTCGTCGGCGCTGCGCACCTTCCATCCGCTGGTGCGCCAGTGGTTCCTGGAGACGTTAGGCTCGCCGAGTGAACCGCAGCGTGAGGGATGGCCGGCGATCGCGAGCGGTGCGCATGCGCTGATCCTCGCGCCCACGGGCACGGGCAAGACGCTGGCGGCATTCCTGTGGGAGCTCAACGCGCTGATCGTCGAGGGCCTGAGCGCGCCTCTGCCGAACGCGATTCGTATCCTCTACGTCTCCCCGCTCAAGGCGCTCAACAACGACATCCAGCGGAACCTCGAGCGTCCGCTGGCGGAGCTCCGTCAGCGCTTCGAGCGCGCGGGCGAGGCATTGCCGGACATTCGCGTCGCGGTGCGAACGGGTGATACGCCCGCCTCGGCGCGCGCGCGAATGCTGCGCACGACGCCTCACATCCTCATCACGACACCGGAATCGCTCAACATCATGCTGACGAGCACGCGCGGACGCGGGATGTTCTCCGATGTGCGCGTGGTGATCGTCGATGAGATTCACGCCGTGGCGGGAACGAAGCGGGGGGTACACCTCGCGCTGCAGCTGGCGCGGCTCGAGGCGCTCACCGCCCGCCCGCCCCAGCGGATTGGTCTATCGGCGACGGTGCAGCCCGTCGGTGAGATCGCGTGGTACCTGGCCGGAGCGATGAAGGATGAGGAGCCGGGAGCGAGGGATGCTCCCTCCTCCGTTCGCGTCGTCGACTGCGGGCTGGTGAAGCATCTCGAGATCGCGGTGCGCACGCCCGTTCCCGATCTGGCCAACGTCGGCGGCAGCGTGTGGCCGAAGGTCATCCCGCTCGTGCTCGATCGCATTCGGGAATCGCGAACGACGCTGGTATTCGTCAACAACCGTGCGCAAGCGGAGAAGATCGCTGCGCGGCTGAATGCCCTGGCCGACGAGGAGATCGCGCAGCCGTATCATGGGTCGCTCGCGCGGGAACGTCGGCTCCGGCTCGAGCTTGCGCTCAAGGCCGGGGAGCTGCGGGCGCTCGTCGCGACGAGCTCGCTCGAGCTTGGCATCGACATCGGCTCGGTCGACCTGGTGATTCAGCTTCAGTCGCCCAAGCGCGTGACGTCGGGCCTTCAGCGCATTGGCCGCGCCGGGCACACGCTCGGCGAAACGAGCCGCGGCGTGCTCGTGCCGACGTTTCGTGACGACCTCGTCGAGATCCTGGCGATTGCGCACGCGATGCGGGAAGGCGACGTGGAGCCCACGACCGTGCCACAGAACGCGCTCGACGTCCTCGCCCAGACGATCACGGCCATGGTGTCGGTGGATGACTGGCGGGCCGACGATCTCTATGCGCTCGTGCGTCGTGCGTACCCGTACCATCGATTGACGCGAGCGGCATTCGATGAGGTCGTGTCCATGCTCGCCGGGAAGTACCCGTCGGACATGGCGGGGGAGCTGGACGCGCGCATCACCTGGGATCGCGTGAACGGGACGCTTACCGGCTCACGCGCGAGCCGGATGCTGGCCGTCATCTCCGGCGGGATGATTCCCGACCGCGGTTTGTACGCCGTGACGCTTCCGGATCGCACGCGCCTGGGAGAGCTGGATGAGGAGTTCGTCCACGAGTCACGAGTCGGTGACGTGTTTCAGCTGGGCTCATCGACGTGGCGCATCGCGACGATCGAGCACGATCGGGTGATCGTCCACCCGGCGCCCGGTGCACCCGCCCGAATGCCGTTCTGGCACGGGGAATACGGAGCGCGCGCGGTTGGGATGGCGGTCCGGGTGGGCGCGGTGCGGCGACTCGAGGCGGTCGGCGATGCCGCACCGTCGGGCGCGTCGACGGTTTCCGTCGATGCGTCATCGATCGCCTCGCTGGAGCGGTACATGGCGGAGCAGCGCGCCGCGACGGGAGTCGTGCCTGACGAGCGCACCATCATCGTCGAGTACTTTCGCGACGACCTTGGCTCGTGGCGCATCGTGCTGCATTCGATCTTCGGGGGCAGGGTGAACGCGCCGTGGGGGATGGCGCTCGCGCAGCGGCTGCGCGAAGCGCTCACGGCGACCATGCCGGGCCGCGCGGAGCCCGGCGTGACGCGAATCGACATTCAGGTGCAGACCACCGACGATGGCATCATGCTGCGGCTTCCGGACCTCGGTGGCGCGCCGCCGGTGGACCGCCTGATGGGCCTGTCCGCCGATGAAGCGCGGCGGCGCGTGATCGAGGAGGTCGGCACCACCTCGCTCTTTGGCGCGCGGTTCCGAATGAACGCGGCCCGCGCGCTGTTGCTCCCTCGCGGGACCGCGCGGCGTCGCATGCCGCTCTGGCTGCAGCGCCTCAAGGCGGCCGATCTGCTCGAGACGGTGCGCGCGTGGCCGGAGTTTCCCATTCTGGTCGAGACCTACCGAGAGGTGCTGCGCGACGCGTTCGATCTCGATGCGCTTCTCGAGGTGTTGCGGGAGATCGCCTCGGGGCGGATCGCCGTGCGCGTGGTGGAGACCGCGCAGCCGTCGCCTTTCGCGGCCAGCCTGCAGTTCGGCTTCGTGATGGACTGGCTGTATGGCGACGACACGCCGCGTGCCGAGCGGCGTGCGGCGTTGTTGGCTGTCGACCGCGCGCTGCTCGACGATGTCATGCTCGTCGAAGGCGCCGATGATGACTTGCGCCGGGCCATCGAGGAGCTGCTCGCCATTCGCCGTGGAACGGCTGTGCATCGGCGCGCGCGCAGCGCCGATGAGCTGGCGCAGCTCATCGACCGTGCGGGCGATCTCACGGCGGCCGAGGCTCGCGAGCGGATTGCCGAGCCCTCGGAGTGGGCGCGCGGCGATCCGCTCGACGAGCTGCTCGGTAGCGGGCGGGTCATCGCGATTCCGATGACGGCAACAGGGGGTCGAGAGTGGCGATTCATTCTCACCGAGGACTACCCGCGCTATGCGGCCGCGCTGCCAGCGGACTCGCTCGCGATCGTGCGGGGAGGCGGCGAGCTACGTGAGATGCCGGCGGCGGCGGCGGTGCCGGACGCGCTGCGCACGCCCGCGCTCGACCCACTCGCCGCTCGACGCGAGGTGATGGCGAGATTCCTCGCGCTGTCGGGCCCCGTCACGGCGGGCGATGTCGTCGCACGGCATGGTTGGGATGAGGCGTGGGTGGGCGCGCGTCTCGCCGATTGGGAGCGCAGTGGCCGGCTGCTGCGCGGTCGGTACCGCCGAGAGATGCGTGAGCCGGAGTGGTGCTCGCGTCGCATCGTCGAGCGCGCGCGATTGCGCGCGCTCGCCGAGCTTCGTCGACAGATCGCGGCGGTCGAGATTCCCGCGTTCGCCGCATTCCTTCAACGGTGGCAGCACGTCGATTCCCGTCATCGGCTGCAAGGGCCGGACGGAGTCGAGCGCGCCCTCACGCAGCTGCTGGGTGCGGGGCGGCCTCCCGACGCGTGGGAGCGCGACTATCTCCCGGCCCGTCTCGAGCGTTACGAGCCCGCGTGGCTGTCGCAGCTCGGTGCCTCCGGGCGTTTTGTGTGGACGGGGATTCCGCGGCTCGATGCGAGCGGGAAGACGATCGCGCTCCGCGCGCTCCGGTTCGTCGAGCGTGGTAGCGCGGCGCTGTGGATGGACTCGTCAGCCCCGGACCTGCCGTTGAGCGATCAGTCGCGCGTGGTGCGTGATGCGTTGGCACGGCACGGAGCGTCGTTTCTCGCCGACCTGCAGGCGGTGACGGGACTGTCCATGCTCGGCGTGCGAGATGCACTCCGTGAGCTCGTGGCCGCCGGCGAGGTGACGAACGATGCGGTGGAGGCGATGCGCGAGGTGACGCGAATGCGACCGTTGCCGAACCGGGGACGTCCGGGCGTGGACGATCCGTCGCGGTGGCTTCCCGCCGACTATGCGCCGAGCGCGGGAAGGCGCGTCGTCCAGCGTCGCGTGTCGATACGGCGGCTTCCGCGGTGGCGGCGACCAGACGGCGGAGGCTCGGTGTCGGGGTGGATTGGTCGGTGGTCGCTGGTCCGCACGCCTGGGACGATGGGTCCGACGCTCCCGCTCGAGGAGCACGCGGCAGCGATCGCACAACAGTGGCTCACCCGATATGGCATCGTCACGCGAGACTGGTGGCGTCGCGAGCGCCCGCCCGTGCCGTGGCGGAGTATCTATCTCGAGCTCAAGCGGATGGAGTTTCGAGGCGACGTGCGGCGAGGCTATTTCGTGCGGGGGCTCGCGGGTGCGCAGTTCGCGCTGCCCGAGGCGGTGGAGCAGCTCCGCGCGACGGAGCCCGATTCAGGGGCCCCGTTCGTCGTCATCGCGGCCAGTGATCCGGCGAACCCATATGCATTGGAGCTGGACGGGGTCGATCTCGAGCCGTTGTCACGGCCGCGTGGGCGCGGTGCTCTGCTCGTCACGCGGGAGGGACGGGTTGGCATGGCCGTGGAGGGACGCGGCCGGCGCATAACGATCGCCACGTGGATGACTGATGGCGATGTCACGGCGGCGGCCGCGGCGCTGCTCGCGCACCTGCGGATGTCGCGCGCGATGAGCGCGCGGCCCCGGGATGTGGAGGTCGAGACGATCGATGGCGCACACGCGGCGGCGATGCGGTGGACCGACGCGTTCGTGAAGGCGGGGTTCAGACGCGAGACGAGCGGATTGCGCGGGTTCTAACATCCGACGTGCTTGCCGTTGCGCTCAGCGAATATCCTCTCGTCCGAGCGCGGCCCGTACCGCTTCGCGGATCGCCACGACGGCCGACGACGATGACGCCGGCGAGTCATCGCGCACGTGCAGCTCGATGCCATCGGCGACGTGCACCCGCCGCCACACGCCGTCGAGCTCCCCATCACGCACGACGGCGATGTCGGAGCCGGCACCGAGCGCTGGCGCGAGGGCCGTGGCGACGCGCCGCTCCAGAGCGTCGCCCGTCAGCTCGGCCAGCTCGGGCTTGATGCGCTCGAGCGTCTGCCCCTCGCGCTGCCGGATCTTGATGTGAAGCAGCTGGAGCAGGTGGCGATAGCCGTAGGTCGCGGCGGTCCCCGTGCCCTCGGGTCGGTCGAGGAGGCCGTTCGCCACGTAGAAGCGAATCGCGCGGGCGCTCAACGAGGCTCTCGCCGCCGCGTTGGTCGGTCGCATGGCGGCGGCATCCACGAGGGCGGTGGCGTGCGCGGCGAGTCCGCGCGCGTTCCATGGCGCGTGACGCGAGTGAGCGCGAAGGAGGGTGACGGGCGACAAATCCGCCATGGCCGGAAGCTACGGCCAACGACGGCCGCGTGCCAGCCAGCGTCAGTCACGATCCGCTGGCAAGAAACCTCGTCACGAGTCCATTGAACTCAGCTGCCTGCTCGTCGTGCGGCAGCATCCCCGCCGGATCGAGAATGGTGAGCTGAAGGGCCGGGTTGAGCGCGAGAAAGCCGCGCGCGTCCTCGACGGGGGTCTCCACCGCCTGTTCTCCCCACACCAACATGACCGGCTGGCGCAGTCGGCGAACGGCGCCGCGGACGTCGAGGTTGAGGTGTCCGGAGAGAAACGCCGCCGGCGCGTGACGCGCGCCGGGCTGATGGGCCGCGCGATGGTAGATGTCCACCAGCTCGGGTGTCACGAAGTCGAGGTCGACGTAGGCGCGCTCGAGCCAGTACCGAATACTGCGGCGCGACGCGAGGGCGTTGAACACCGCCGGGCCCACGAATGGCGCATCGACCACGAGGCGGGTGACGTCACCGCCCGTCGTCGCGGCGGTGTTACGCCTCACGAGTCCGGTCGGCTCGATGAGGACGAGCGACGGGTACTGACCCGGATCGCGGGCGCCGAGCACCGCGGCGTAGGCGGCGGTGAGGGACGAGGCGATGAGCGTCGCCGGCTCGTCGATGGTCTGCCGCGCAAAATCATCGATGAGCCGCTGGTAGAGTCGCGCGCTGTATCGCACCTGCGGCCGGTCGGACATCCCGAACCCGAGGAGGTCGATGGCGTACACGTCGTGGCCCTCGGACAACGCATCGGCGTTCGACCGCCACTCGTATGACCAGGCCGCGGCATGAATGCCGTGGAGGAGTAGCACCGGTCGTCCCGTGCGCTCGCGCGCCTTGCGGTGTGTGTAGAAGATCCGGCGGCCACGCCAGCCGAACCACCCGGTAGTCCCTCCGAGAAGATTCTCGAGGGGCGTGACACCGCGAGACGCGAGTGCGTTCAGCGTCGCGGCCGCACCGATCGCCGCGCCGCTCGCGAGCAGGGCGCGGCGCCACGACGATCGCATCACGCGCCGTGTCCGGTGGGCGCTCCCTGCCCCGAGGGCGCCCCTTTGTCGGCGACCACCCGCTCGATGGGATGGGACGTCGCCCTGCGAGCGCGCGGCGGTGTGCGCTCGGCGGTCGACCCGGGGAGCGCGATGCGCACCGTGGTGCCGCGGGCCGCATCGCTGTCGATCGCGATCGAGCCGCCGTGCTCCTCGATGATCCGGCGCGCAAGCGCCAGCGCGATGCCGCTTCCGCCGCGTCGCACGGGGGAGAAAATGTCGAATGCCCGCGTGAGCTCGTCAGGCGGAATGGGTGGTCCCCCGTGCGTGATCGAGCATCGCCACCGCCCGCGCGCCTGTGTCTCCGAGGTCAGCTTGAGGTCGGATCCCTGTGGCGCGCCATCCGCGGCGTGCGCGAGCAGCGTGACGAACGCCTGCGAGAGCTGCGCAGCGTCAAGGTCGCAGGTGGCGTGCTGCTTGGGGCGCTCACGGGTGACGAGCAGCGAACGACTCTCGAGCACGCCGCGATGGGTCTGCAGCACGTCGTCCCACACCCGATCGGGATCCCCTGGCTCGAGCCGCGGCGCATGAACGCTGCCGTATTCCAGCAGGTCGGTGACCATCCCATTCAGCCGCTCGACCTCGCGCAGAATGCGGCCGATGTTTCGCTCGAGCACGGGATCCTCGCGCGCGCGGAAGCGAAGGAGCTGGGCCGCGGAGGAGAGACCGAACAGCGGATTACGGAGCTCGTTGGCGATGCCGGTGACGATCGTCGCGGCGGCCTCGAGCTCCTCACGATGCTGTACGCGGCCGAGGTGACGCGCGTGATCGATGGAGACGGCGGCATCGTCGGCGATCGCCGCCAGCTCTCGCTCGGCGCGTGCGAGGATGGCGCTCGAATCGACATCCTCGGCGAGGACGACCATGGCGCCCACGAGCCCGGAGGGCGCGAGCATGGGCGCCGTGAGCTCCTGCCCACGCGGCGTGCGGTGCATGAGGACGCGGCCCGCGGCCAACGCCTCGAGCCCCTGCTCACGGACCCGCTCCTCGAGCGCATCGCGCTCGGCGTCATAGCCAATGGCGTGCGCAACGCGAAGTCGCGTCGATCCCTCGTCGGCGATGGCGAACGCGATGGCCTCGGCGCGCATCGTCTGGCGGACGCGCCGCGCGAGCTCCTGGGTGAGGCGCTCGAGCTCCAGATCGAAGACACTCATGAGGTGCCGATCACGGCATGTCGCGCGACTGAAAGTGGATCGAGGGCCGGGGCAGGGTTCAGGACCCTGGCCCCGGCCCTCGACCCAAGGTAGCGCCTAGCGGGTCAGCGGCGGGAGCGTTTGCGAGCGCCGCCGCGTCCCGGGTTCTTTTTGCCTCGTGTCCGGCTGCCCCCGGCCTTTTTCGCGCTGCCGGTGCGACCCCGGGCTCCACCGCTCTTGCGAGCCCCACCGCCCTTCCGACCGCGGCTGCCGCCGCCGGCCTTCGACCGGGCTCCGCCGGCTTTCTTCTTCCCCCCTCCCCCCTTTCGAGCGCTCTTGCGAGCACCAGCCTTTTTCTGGGCGCCTCCGCCTTTTTTCGCCGCCGGCTTCCGCGCTGCGCCGCCGGTGCCCGTTCCGCCGGCCGCGCCTCGGCCGGCCGTCGCGCCACCGCCCTGCATTGCGCCCGACGCAGGCGGCCGAGCGCCACCAGCCATTCCCGAGGCGGTCATCGAGCCCCCGGTGGTCGTGCCGCCGCGAACGGCTCCGCCACCGCCGCCTGTGCTCGGTCGTGATGCGGCCCCTCCGCCTGAGGCACCCGCACCGCCTCCGCGCGTCGCGCCGCCCCCGCCGGCCCGGCCCGCTCCACCGCCGCGGGGGGTCGCGAACTCTTCTTCCTCCTCCAGCTCGTCGACGGACCCGCCCTCGTCGTCCTCGTCCAGGTCGTCGTCGTCATCTTCGGCGCTATCCCAGAGGTCGTCGCCGTCATGCTTCGTCATCCCCCAGCCGCTCCCTTCCTCGTCATCGTCATCGTCGTACGAACTCCCGCCGCCGCCACCGTAGCCGGGCTCGTCCGAGTCATCATCGCGGTCGGAGAAGAAAAGCTCCTCGTTCGACTCATCGCCGCGCCGCATGTGTGCCTCCTGAGGGTATGTGGTGCGCGACCTCACCGGTCACGCGGACTGCGCTCGCTCCAGCGTGCCGCCCCGCGGTGCACGACATGTGCCTCGTGGCCGCGCACTGCATCTGCGCGACGCTGCTATACAACACCAAGGGAGTTCCGTCAAGGCGGGATTGTTTCTCCGCAAACCTGAAGACCTCAGGGGTCAGACGTCAGGGGTCAGATGTCAGAAGCTACATCCTCTGAATTCTGATCTCTGACGTCTGACCCCCGACGTCTTCGGCAGTGACGATTCCGCGATAACGCCCGCGCTCTACCCCTCCGTTTCGTCGAGGAAGACAATGGACGCACCCCGCCCGACGACCGATTTCAGCGCGGCGAATACCCGCGGGTCCAACAGCCGGTTCACGTGCTGCTCCAGCAGCTTCAGCGTGTCCTCCTGGGTGAGCGGCTCGCGGTACGCGCGCTTGGACGTCAGCGCGTCGAAGGCGTCGGCGGCGACCAGGATCTTCCCACCAATCGAGATCTGCTCGTCCTTCAGTCCGCGCGGATAGCCGGTGCCATCGTGGTGCTCATGGTGATCATGGACGAACCGCAGTGCCGCGCCGATGTGCTTGAGCGGCGCCAGGATCTCCATGCCGATGCGGACGTGATCCTTGATGTGGGCGAACTCGTCCGGGGTGAGCTTGCCCGGCTTGTTCAGGATCTCCTCGCGAATCCCGATCTTGCCGACGTCGTGAATGCGTCCCGCCATCCGGACGTTCTCCACGGTGTCGGGGTCGAGCCCAAGCTGGTCGGCGATCGAGGCACCGAGGGCGGCGACGCGCTGCGAATGGCCTCGGAGGTAGATGTCCTTGGCCTCCATGGCGTTGATCAGCGTCTCCACGATGTTGACGGTGAGGCCGCGCAGCGCCGCCTTTTCGCGCTCGAGCTCGGCGGTCCGTAACGCCACCTCTTCCCGGATGAGGCGCTCGACCTTTCGCTGCTCGATGGCCAGGTCGCGCTTGTGCAGCGCGCGCTCGACGGCCTGCTGAAGGTCGACGAGCTCGATGGGCTTCATCAGGTAATCGTAGGCGCCGCGCGCCAGCGCCTCCGTGGCGGTGGGCGCGTCGTTCACCGCCGTCAGCATCATGATCGCGAGGTCCGGATCGATCTGTAGCGCTTTTGGCACCACCTCGACGCCGGTCATGCCCGGCATGCGCACATCGCATAGCATCAGCACGAACCGGTTGCGATCGAGGTGGGCGAGCGCAGCCGGCCCGCTGTCCGCGGTGTGCACGTCGTAGCCGCGCGACTTCAAGAACTTGGCGAGGGCCAAACGGATCGTCTCCTCGTCGTCGACGATGAGCATGCGCTTGACCCAGTCGTCGCCCGACGTGCCGGGGGCGCGCTGCACACGGGGGGCCGGAAGTGTCGATATGTCGCTCATGGATGTGTACCGGGGTGTGGCGCCGCGGGTGCGGCGTCGGGAACGGGCGAGGCGGGAAGGGAGATGCGGAACGTTGAGCCGATGCCGACGGCGCTTTGGGCGGACAGCGTGCCGGCGTGCGATTGCAGAATGCCGTAACTGACACTGAGCCCCAGACCGGTGCCGGTTCCTTCCGGCTTGGTGGTGAAGAAGGGCTCGAAGATGCGTTTCTGGACTTCCGGGGTCATTCCGGTCCCGGTGTCGCGGATCTCGATGACGACCCGGCTTCCTTCGTTGCGCGTGATGACCGTCAGCTGCCGTATGGACGTGCTGACCATGGCATGTTCGGCGTTCACGATGAGGTTCAGCAGCACCTGCTGAAGCTGGCGATCGTCACCTCGAACTCGCGCAAGCGCGGGCTCGAGTCGCGTCTCGAGCGTGACGCCCGTGGAGCGCATGCCGTACGCGCGGAGCCGCAGCGTCTGCTCGAGGAGGTCGTTCATGTCGACGACGACGCTGCGCGGGCCGGTTTTGCGCGCGAAGGCGAGCAGGTCCCGGATGACGGAAACGGCGCGATCGGCTTCGCGCTTCATCAGCGACACCGACTCGCGCTGCTCCTCGGAGAGATCATCTTCGAGGAGCAGCTGGGCGAAGGCGCTGATTCCGGTGAGCGGGTTGTTGACCTCGTGGGCGACGCCCGCGACCAGCTCGCCGAGCGCGGCGAGCTTCTCCGACTGCCGGAGCTGCTCGGCCATTCGGCGCTCTTCCGTGAGGTCGCGAACGACGATCACGTGGCCGACGCGGCGACGTGTGCCATCGCGGATAGGGCTGACGATAAGCCAGGCTGGAAAATCGTTTCCGTCGCGCCGCCGGAGCGGCCGTTCCCCGGCCCAGTGACCGGTCTCGTCCATGGCGCGCGCCGCGGCGTTGCGATCCTGCGGACTCCACAAGTGCACCTGAAAGGTGGCAACGTGCAGCCCGACCAGCTCGTCGGGGGCGTATCCGAACTGCGCGGCGGCGGCGCCATTCGCGTATCGCACGATGAGGTCGCGCGACACGATGAACACCGGCTGCTCCATGGCCTCGAGGGCCGTTGCCAGCACGCGGCGCCGTTCCTGCTGGTTGCGCTCCTCCTCGCGGAGCTGGAGCGTCTCGAGGGCGAGCGCGAGCGGATCGGCGAGACGGCACAGCGTCTCGCGAACATGCATCGCGAGCCCCACGTCACGGACGACGAGCTCCCCACGAGCGCGATCGCCCGACGACAGGGGGACGCGGAGGATCCCGGACTCGTCGTGAGCCGGCGCGGCGCCGCGGGTGGCCAGCGTTTTTCTGCTGCCGTCGGCGGCGATGGTGTCGATCGCCATGCCATTCGAGGGGCACGCGCCCGCGACCACGCTCAGCACGGCGTGGGCACCTGCCTCGAGGTCGCTCGCCGCCAGCGCCGCGCGCGCGACGGCGGCGGCGAATTGCGCGCGCTCGAGCTCACGCCGCTCGGTCTCGAAGGCCCGGGCGTTGATGATCGCGGTGCCTGCCTGACGGGCGATGAGCATGACGAGATCGACGTCATCCCAGTCATAGGCCTCGGGGTCGTACGACTGCGCCTGGAGCACGCCGAGGGCACGATCGCCGTGGAGGATGGGGGCGCTGAGCACGACTGCGACCTCGCCACGTCCCTCCGTGATGTGGACCTGGCCGGACCACCCGGCGCGGGAGCGCGCGGCGACGTTCGGCTGACGGGTGACGAAGGCCTGTGTCGTGTTCCCACATCCGGGCGGGAAGCGCGGCAGGGTCCGCGTGTCGATCGGCTCCCCGTCGTTGATGCAGTATTCCGGCGCGAACACGCCTGCGTCCTCGTCGAAGGCGAGCAGCACGAAGCACGGGGAATCGACCACGGACGCGACGGCGGAGTAGATCTTGGCGTACACCTCGTCGAGCGACACCGTCTCGGAGATGGCCCGCTGCACCTGGGCGACTGCCTCGAATCGTGCAGCGCGACGCTCGAGATCCTCCACCAGGCGGGCGTTGCGCACGGCGAGCGCGACGTGGGTGCCGAAGTCGGTGAGCAGCTGACGATGCTCAGGCTCGAAGGGCTGAAGGCGGCGGAAGCGGAGCGTTAGCACGCCGCGGGCGCGTCCCTCGATCATCAGCGGCAGGATCGCGCCGGCGCGGATTCCGGATTTCACCAGCGCGGCGATCAGCGGGATGTCGGCGTGCGACGCCATGTCGGCCAGAAACACGGGGCGCCCGGATCGCATGGCGTCGCCGAGCGGCGTTTGCCAGAACCACTGGCGCACCGACGCCGCGATGTCGGAGCCGACGCCTTCCTGGAGCGCGACGTCGATGTGATCCGTTCCCGGGGTGGCCAGGTAGATGCCGACGCCGTCAGCGTGCAGCGCCTCGCGCGCGATGCGGACGATGTCGGCGAACATGGCGTTGGCCGTGACGTGGCGCGCCAGCGCGCGGGCATTGGATGCGAGAATGCTGGCGTGGTGCATCGTGCGCGCGGCAGCGCGAAAGAGGCGCGCGTTCTCGATCGCGATCGCACCGTGTCCGGCGAGAACGATCAGGAGCTCCTCGTCCCGCTCGTCGAAGTGCCGGTCCGCGCTGCCCAGTACCACCAGCACCCCGAGCGCGCGGTCGGCCACCAGCAGCGGAACCGCGATGGCACTATGCCGGCCGGCGGGCGCGTGCTCAGCGTTCCAGGGCCAGGGGGAATCGGGGGCCCCGATGTCGTCGGTGCGCATCGGCTTCCGCGCCCGCAGGCAGGCGCCGGCGAACGAGCCGCTGAACGGGACGGGAGTCGCGAAGGCCGGGTCATCGATCCCGTGCGCACCGCTCGCGGACAGCTGCCCCTCGTCGGTCGTGAGCACCCGCGCCGAGGAGGCGCCCACGAGCTCGGCGGCGTACTGGGCCAGGAGCGTCAGCACGCGGTCGAGCTCCAGCGACTGGTTGATTCGCTGGATGACCTCGGTGAGCGCGCGTGCATCGTGAGCGCGGCGCAACGCCGCGGCGACGTGTGTGCCGCCCTCGCCGGCTGCGGTGTCCTGCGTGAGCGGTGCGCTCTCGTCATGCGCCTGGCGGGCGCCACGGCCGCGATCGAGCTCGAGGAGGATCGCGTCGTCGCCTAACGGGGCTACCGACCGGAGCTCGAGGTCGGTGCCGGACGAAACGAGCGGAAGCGCGGGGCCACGGTACGCGACGCGATCGTGCATGGCCGCGCGGACGGCGGCGTCGGCTCGGGGGTCGCGCAGCGCCGGGAGTCGATCCCACAGCGACGTCGCGATGGCCTCGTGCGACGGAATGCCGGTGAGCTCGGCGAGCGCCCGACTCCAGCGCAGGATCTCCCCTCGTGCGTCGACGACCGCCAGTCCGACGCTCAGCGCATCGAGGTCATCGGGGCCGAGGACGGTTGACGCGCCGAAGCGCGTGTGGGAGACCATGAAGGCAGGCGCGGGCTCGGAGGGGGGCGTGATGCGGCCTGGTCGGGGGATCCGACCACCGGAATGAGACGAGCCGGCCGAAAGCGGTGTAACGGTTTGCGCAGTGCTAAGATTTGTCTAATCAACAGCTTGAGGCCACGTCCGTGTCAGCATTCGTCGCCCACGAATTCGACGTGGACAGCGTGCGGGATGATGCCCGCCTTGTGGCCTTCGTCGAGGAGGAGGCGCACAGCGCCGCGGCCGCGCTCGCCGTAGTCGAGGGTCCACTGGTTGACGTACATGCCGACGAAGGTGTCGGCGCGGCTTGGGTCGAGACCGCGGGCGTAGTGCATGGCGTGCTCGAGCGCGTTCGGACGATGTTCCAGCCCATACGCGATACTGGCGTGTAAATGTCGCGATATAGTCGCGATAAGCTCCGGTCCAAGGTCCTTCCGGATGACGTTGCCGCCAAGGGGAAGGGGAAGCCCCGTTTCCTGAAACCACCACTCGCCCATGTCCGCGAGCAGGTGCAGCCCGCGGTCCTGGAACGTGAGCTGGCCCTCGTGAATGAGCAGCCCCGCATCCACATCGCCGCGCTCCACCACCTCCTCGATCTCATCGAATGGGGTGGACACGGGGACGAAATCCGGCTGCCAGAGGCGCAGTGCGAGATAGGCCGTGGTGAGGGTGCCGGGGATCGCGATGCGCGTGCCGGCCAACGACTCGCGCGATCGCGGCTCACGCGCGACGAGCCGCGGGCCGTACCCGTCGCCCATCGACGAGCCGTGCGGGAGCAGCGCATAACGATCGGCGAGGTAGGCGTAGGCGTGGATGGAG
>DATBIU010000170.1:0-3297 GCA_036556765.1 Gemmatimonadaceae bacterium
CGGGAGTGGCGGCTGCCGTCAAGCAGCGCCGGCCGAGCGCCAGGATCATCGGCGTCGAACCGACGGGGGCGCCGAAGCTGAGCCGCGCGCGCCTCGCCGGCGCTCCGGTGCGACTCGACAGCACGAGCAGTATCGCGGATGGATTGCTGGCGGTCGAGATCGGGCGCCTCACCTTCGCGCATCACCAGCGCTATGTCGACGATGTGATCGTCGTGGAAGACGCGGCGATGCGGCGCGCCATGCGACTGCTGCTCGATCGCGGGAAGTTGGTCGCGGAGCCGAGCGGCGCCATCACCGTCGCGGCGCTGGAGACCGGGGTTGCCGTGCCGACGCCGGCCGTGTTCGTGCTCAGCGGCGGGAACGTCGAGTGGGATGGCATGTCCGTGCTCATGGGATGAGCACCGTGGTGGCTGGTAGGGGGCCGGCGGCGACGAGTGCCCCGGGCGCGACGGCTGCGCGTGTCGTGATCGCCGACGACGACGTTCGCGAGTCGCGCGTGCTCTCCTGGCTGCTGCGTGAGCGCGGCTACGATGTCGCCGCGGTCGCGGTCGGGGACGCGGTCGTCGACGCCGTCCGCGTGGCTCCGGCGGACCTGGTGCTCATCGACGCCAATGGCCACGCCTCCCTCGACGACACGCTTCGCAAGCTCCGAGCGGAGGAACACGGCAAGGACATCCCGGTCATCGTGGCGGGGGCGAGCCATACGTTGCACGCGGCGAACGCGGTGCGCTCGCTCGCGGATGACTGGCTTCCGAAGCCCTTTCGGCTGAACGACCTCCTCACCCGTGTGGGCGTCCAACTTCGGGCCCGCGGGGAGGTTCGCGCGATGCGCGAGAAGCTGGCGAGGAAGCACGAGGAGCTGGAGCGCGCCCTCGACGACGTCGAGACGTCCCGGCAGCTGGTGGAGATCCTCAACGAAGTCACCGCCGATCTCACGGAGCCGGAGATCTATCGCGTGGTGGCGCGCCGGGTGGCGCGGGCGCTCGACCTCGGTCATTGCTCCATCGTTCTCGCGTCGGAGGACGACGAGTACGGATCGGTGGTCGCGAGCTACGACGATCCCGCGATCACGAGCCTGCAGCTGCGCATCGATCGCTATCCAGAGCTGTCGACCGCGCTGCGGACCGGACGCGCGGTGCTCGTCCCCGAGGTGGCGAGCGAGCCGATGTTCGCCGACATGCGCGAGCTCTGGAAGCGCGAGGGGCGCACAGTCCACGTGCGATCCGTGCTCGCCATTCCGTTCACGCTGGATCGCAAGCGGTCCGGCGTGTTCTTCCTGCGCACCGAGACGGGCGAGCGGCAGCTCGGACCGGAGGACGCCGAGTTCGGAGAGACGGTCATTCGCGCGGGGGTGGCGGCGATCCGTCGTGCCCAGGCGCTCGAGTCCACCCGGGCCGACAACCGGAGGCTGGAGGAGCTGGCTACGACCGACTCCCTGACCCGGCTGATGAATCGTCGGGCCCTGCTCGAGCGTCTGAATGCAGAGGTCGATCGTGCCCGACGGTTCAAGAGCCAGCTCTCACTTCTGATGCTCGATCTGGATCATTTCAAGCTGGTCAACGACCGGCATGGCCATCTCGTCGGTGACGCCATCCTGCGTCAGACGGGGTCGCTGCTGGCCAACGCCGTGCGGACGATCGACGTCGTGGCCCGCTATGGCGGAGAAGAGTTCGTGCTGATTCTTCCCGAAACCGCGATCGAGGGCGCCGTCACGTTCGCGGAACGACTGCGGGAACGCGTGCAGGAACACGATTTCGAGATCGACGCGGAACGCGCAATTCATTTGACGTGTAGTGTAGGCGTCGCCACTTTTCCCACCCAGTTCGTCCTTTCCACCGAGGATCTCTTCGCACGCGCGGACGAAGCCCTGTATCGAGCCAAATCCGGCGGTCGTAACCAGGTGCGCACCTGATGAATCGTTGTCCCAGCTGCGGCACGACGTACGCCGACGATGCCAAATTCTGCACGAAAGACGGCACCCGGCTGACACCGCTGTCCGCTGGAGGCGCGACCCCGCCCAATCCGATGACCACGAGCGGCCAGCGCGCCAACACGCAGGCGGCGTCGCGCCCGGTTCCCAAATCGGCCCCGGCACATGCCAACCTGGCCGGGCAGACACTCGACAAGCGCTACAAGATCGAGCGCAAGCTGGGTGAAGGCGGGATGTCCTTCGTGTATCTCGCGACCGACATCGCGACGCAGGAACAGTTCGCGATCAAGGTGCTGTCAGAAGCGTTGTCGCAGGACGCCAACGCGATGGCCCGTCTCCGCCGTGAGGCCGCGCTGGGAATGCGCCTCGCGCATCCCAACGTCTGCCACATCATGCGCCTCGGCGAGACCGAAGAAGGGCTCGTCTACGTCGTGATGCCTTACGTGAACGGCGAGATCCTGGCGGACCGCAACAACCGCCTCGGGCACATCCCCCTCGGCGACACCGTGCGGTTCGTCAAGGACATGGCCGCGGGATTGTCGGTCGCGCACGAGCTCAAGATCGTGCACCGCGACCTCAAGCCCGAGAACGTGATGATCTGTCGCTCCCGGGAGGGCGCCGAGTACGCGGTCGTGATGGATTTCGGTCTCGCGAAGGAACGCAAAGCCGAAGGTGAGCTGCAGAAGCTCACGGCCACAGGGATCATCCTCGGCACGCCGGAGTTCATGAGTCCCGAGCAGCTCCGCGGCAAACCGCTCGACCCGCGCACGGACGTCTACTCGCTCGCGCTGATGACCTACGAGATGCTCACGGGGAAGCTCCCGTTCCAGGGCCGCACGCAGCAGGAAATGATGATCGCGCGACTGCGCAGCGATCCGATCCCGATTCGGAAAATGCGTCCCGACTTTGACATTCCGGAGTCGGTGGAGAAGGTCCTCAACAAGGCGATGTCGCGCAGCGCGGACGACCGCTACCAGACGGTCCTGGAGTTCGCCGAGGCGCTCGAGCAGGCTGCTGGCGGTGAGAACGAGGAGAGCGGACTGCTCGGCAAGCTCTTCGGCCGATAGGTCACCGTCGTGGAGGCCGGTCGTTGTCGTTGAAGCGATGTGGCGCGCTCGGCGCGGCGCTTGTGGTCTGTGCCCTGACGCCGATGCGTGCCGCGGAGTCGCAATGGGGAGTCTGGCCGGCGGATTCGCTGCTCGCGTCCGGCCGCCTCGCGGCCGCCGAGTCCATGTACTATGCCGCCGCGCGCCAACGTCCGCGCGATCCGATCACGCGCGCGGCGCTCGGTCGGTATCTCGCCGCCCGCGGGGCCACCAAGGTGGGCGCGGTGCTGATCGAGGAGGCGCGCTTCTTCGGCGGCGATT
>DATBIU010000171.1:0-10998 GCA_036556765.1 Gemmatimonadaceae bacterium
CGACGCCGGCGCCGAGCCCCAGCCAACCGACTACATCGCGTTCGTGCGCGGGGCGGCCGCCGCGACGAGGGCCTCAGTCGCGGGAGCCCCAGTTCACAATCGGTAGCACCCGCCGCCCCCTGGGGTTCCGGCGCGCGATGTTGAGCAGGCCGATCTGCAGGCCGCGCAGCTCTTGGGCAATGTTGAGCACGCCGATCGTGAGCCCGTGTTGCACCCCACCCAGGCGATTGAACGCGCTCACCGACACCCCGCGCATCGACCCGTCGCGCTCGATGCGAAAGTAGATCGGCGCGAGCACACCGCCGTTGAAGTCGACGGTGCCGGCGCCGATGGCGGTGATCACGATCCCGGTGAGCTTCGGCGCGCCCACGCCGGCGCCGGCGATCGAAAGTCCGCGCACCTCGCCTCCCGAGCCAATGCCGACGCCGGCGATGGTGATCCCCGTGACGCCCTCCCCAGCGCCGACGCCTACGCCAGCGATGCTGATCCCCCGGATGCGCCCGCCGCTCCCGACGCCGACGCCGGCGATCATCAGCCCCTCGACGTCATCGCCAGCGCCGACCCCCACGCCGCCAACGCCCAATCCGCGAAGTCGCCCGCCGGCCCCAACCCCGATTCCGCCGATCATCGCCCCCCGCACTTCCTGTCCCGCGCCGACGCCGATCCCCGTGATCGCGATTCCGGTCACGCGCCCCCCTGATCCGGCGCCTATCCCGCCGATGAGCAGCCCGGTGATCTCCTCTCCGGCCCCCGCCCCGATTGGCGCGATCGCGATGCCGCGCAACCGGTTCTCCGCGCCGACCCCCGCGATGCCGACCGCCAGCCCGTCGATGTTGAAGGCCCCGGTAGCAGGAGCTCCGATCGCGATACCGCGGACGTCGCCGGTGGCCTGGTACGGCGTCCACACCGTGAGGTTCACACCGTTCACGCGCTCGAGGTAGCGGTCGCGGAAGTTGATGCGAAATCCGGTCACCCGCGGCGCGTCGCCGATGGCGATGCCGACGTCGTTGACGGTGAGGTCGAGGTAGGAGGGTTGAGCGGGTAACGTCGCGGGCGCGGCCGCGAGCGCGATCGCCCACAGGGCGTGGCGGTATCTCACGAGGGTCTCCTCAGACGGGACCGAGCGGTTTCCCGTACGCGGCCGCCCCGCGCCGTGGTTTCAGGCCGCGCGCCCTCGCGAGCAAGGTTTGTGCAATATCGGGAGGACGTGCGCCCCGGAGGGCGCTGGCAACGGGAATCAGGAGGATCGAGGTGGCTCCAAAGACGAAGGTGCTTACACGCCGACCGTACGCGGTGGCGTTTTTCCTGGCGGCGATGTCTTTCGCGTGCGGCCCTCGCAAGCCGATCGAGGTCGCGCCGCCGCCGCTGGCCCCCACGCCGCTGGCCAGCTGGCCCGATGTCGTGGGCTGTTGGGAGCTTCGCATGGGCGCGTGGGCACCGGCGCTCATGCTCGGTGGCGATGAGCGCGTGATCACGCCGCCATCCCGCGTGCTCCTCGATTCGACCGTTGGGACGCGCCCGTACGAGCGACGGAATCTCCTCCTGCGTCCCGCCCCGGGCGCGGCGCCGAGCGTGCATCGCTACTCGTGGTGGAACATGGGACGCGCGGACAGCATCGAGCTGCGCTGGACCACCGGCTTCAGCGGGGTCAACATGTCGCTCTCGCACGAGGGAGACACCCTGCGCGGTCTCGCCGAGACCACGTGGGACTTCGATCGCCAGGTGCAGCACGCGAACGTGACGATGTGGCGCGTGCGATGCGACGCCGACGCGCCGGTGCTGGCTGGTGATTCGCTTCGCCGCAATGTGCCCTTCAATCCCTCGATGCACGTCGCGGAGCGCGGCTCGCTCCGGCACTACGTGGATGGTCGCGGGGTCGCTCGAGAATGGTGGGAGGTCGTCCGCGCGCAGGATACGCTGGCGGTTGTGGCGCGCGTGGAGTCCGCCGCGGGATCGGCCAAGCCGTTGGTCGTCACGCTGCGCACGGACACCACCTTCATCCCGAATCGCCTCGAGGTGGACGGCGATGAGGGTGCCACCGTGACGGTGCTCGGCGCGCGCACGCGGCTTGGGACGGGATCGACAGCGCGGACGGTGAAAACGCCCGCCGGGTTCTTCCTGCTTTCCGAATCGCCGGCGGTCGCGCCGTGGGGCGCGCTGCTCCGACGGTGGGATCGCGCCAAACGGCCCGCCAGCGTCGCTATCCCCGGCCAGTCGGCAGTGCGCATCACCGAGGTGGGCCGTGACTCGGTGCTCATCGGCGATCGTCGCATCATCCTCGAGCGCATCGAGGTGAGCGGGTCAGGGTGGGGCCGCCGCACCCTGTGGACCGATACCACCGGGGGGCTCATCGCGGCGCTCGGGGGCATGTCGGGCACGTTCGCGCTGCGCGAAGGATGGGAAGCCGCGATGCCCTATCTCCTGTCCTCGGCGCGCCGTGACGCGTTGCAGCGTGTTCGCAATGCGTTCGAGGACGTGAAGCCCGCTCGCTCGGAACGGTTCGCGATCGTGGGCGCCACGGTGCTCGACGGCGAGAGCGACGCGCCGCTTCGCAATCGCGTGGTCCTCGTCGAGGACGGCCGCATCGCGCGCATCGGACCGCGCGCGCAGGTGAAGGTGCCGAAGGGTGTGCCGGTAGTGCAGGGACGAGGATTGACGGTGCTCCCCGGAGTGGTCGCCGATGGCTGGAGCGTGTCGGATCTCGGGTGGGGCCCGGGCGCGCTTGCGCGCGGCATCGTCGCCATGCGGCTCGCCGTTCACGACACGGCCGCGCTGCGGGAGATGGGTGACGCGCTCGACCGCGACGGCGCTCTGGCGCCGCGGCTGCTCGAGCCGCGCGATACCGCCACGGCTCGTGTGCTCGCCGAGGGCGCACCCGCCGACTTCGTGGTGGTCGAGGGCGCGCTTCGGACGATGCCGAAATCTCCCTCGCGCGTGCGGTGGGTGTCGATCGGCGGTCGGCTGTATTCTGCACAGGCGCTGCGGAATCACTGAGCGGGCGGGGTGCCGTGCACCTCCAGCGCCTCACGAGCTCCAGACGGGCGAGCCGCGTTCGCGCACTCGGTCACCGACGCCCACGGTGTCGAGACCTCGGGCGCGTGGGACGTCCATGCTGCCGTCGGCCGCCATGACGAGCGGCAACGGATCGGTTCCCGACGCGTACCAGCGGTCGCTCGGCTCGACGTCGGTGGGGTAGACGAAGCGCGGCAAGGCGCCGAGCGCGAGGATCGCCTGCGCGCCGATTCCCGTTTCGGGCATCGTACCGCCCCACAACGCCACCTCGTGCGCCGCGGCGATCGCGTAGACGCGCAGCGCTTCGGCGAGCCCGCCCAGGCGCTGCACCTTGACGTTCCAGATTCGGGACGCGCCGAGCTTCAGCGCGTGGCGCGCCCACCGCGCATCGCGCAACGACTCATCGAGGCAGATGGGGGTTCGCAGTCGCGCCGACAGCGCCGCGTGATCCACCAGATCATCGTGCTGGAGTGGCTGCTCGATGAACAGGAGCCCTTCGGCATCGATCGCGCGTAACGCGTCGGCGTCGCGCTCGAGGTCGTATGACGCGTTCGCGTCGGCCCAGAAGAGGAGCGCGCGCCCGCAGCTGGCGATGGCATCCCGCACGGCGCGAATCGGCGCTACGTCCCACCCCGGCCGGATCTTGATCTTGACCCGACGATACCCGTGCGCGAGTGCCTCACGAGTCCAGTCGGCGAGCGTCGCCGTGGCCCCATCGTCCGGGATGCCGAGCGCCACGCCGCACGGTACGCGGTCGCGCGCGGCCAAGTGCCGCTCGTGCACGCCCATGTGGCGCAACGTGTCGACGATGAGGTCGAGCAAGGTGACCTGGCGGCGATGGCAGAACAGGTCCCACACCGCCGTGTCGGCTCCTGCGCGCGCGAACGCGTTGCCGCGAACTCCCATCCGCAGGATGGCATCGGCGTCGAGGGGGCTGTGCAAGGTGCGCCCGACCAGCCGGGGGAGCAGCACCGTCTCGAGCATCCATCGCGCGCTCTCGACGGTCTCCGACGAATAGAACGGGAGCTCGAACGGCGCGCTTTCGCCGAACCCGGTCGCTCCGTCGCTCGTGCACAGCTCGACGATCAACGACCGTCGCACGCGCAGGACGCCGCCGCTGATGGCGAACGGCACGCTGAGCGGGAGCGCCACGTCCCACACGCGCGCGCGCTCGATGGTGATCGTGTCGGTCAATGCCGGGTAGGAACGGCCGAGCTGACGTCGAGGAAATGCAGCAGGCCATCGCGTCGCTCGATCCATCCCATCTCACCCAGCGCCAGGATCCATGCGATGAGCCCGTGCTCGGGGTGGAGCATGAGCTCGTGCAGCGCGGCGGCCGTGCGGGAGGCGCATCCCGAGCGGAAGGCGGCGCGCGGCAGCTGGAAGTACGTGTGGATCTGCCCGCTCTCGGCGCCCCGCAACGCGTACTCGATCATGCGGCGCCCGGAGTGGATGTCGCCCGTGGCCGACAGATTCGCCGGGGGCGCGCCATGCCGGGCGATGAACGCGTCGAGCGCCGCGAGGTTGCGGCGCGCCAGGGCGGGACCGCCGTATGCCAGGCCACGCTCCTCGTCGAACAGGCGATTGAACGCGACGCGGAAGCGAACGTGTGGTGCGTCCTCGAGCGCGGCGAGCATCTCGACCTGAAACGCGTCCTCGAAGCGGGCGTTCATGACTTTCATGCCGAGGTCGATCGGCCCGGCACCCGCGTTCGCCACGAGACGAGGGACCTCGCGCAGCCACCGCAGGACGTTCGCGCGCTCATCGGCGCGTGGATCGCCGGCGAGCGTCGGACTGAAGTCCTTCTCGATGATGGGTGCGCCCTTGCCGGCCGCGTCGCGCCACGCGGCTGCCAACGCCTGGGTGGTGTAGCGATACTCGGACTCACGAAATGGTTCGTCGTCGCTCGCCGGCAGGTGGTACTTCACCGACGCGCCAACCGGCATGTCATGCGCGGCGCCGATGGGGACGGCGGCACGCAGCAGCCGCAGGTAGCTCGAGAACGGCTTGTCCCACCCGCGGCCGCGCCACGTGACGGTCCATCCCGAGGTACCGTCCACGTCCTCGATGCGCTCGACGTGCATGTGCGTTTCGTGGATTGCCCACGCCGCCATCCCGCGCTCGCCTGTGTTGTCTTGCCCGATCACGGTCTTGAGCACGACGAAGCCGAGTCCGGCGAGGGCGTCGGACTCGACCTGCTGCGGTGTCATCGAGAGCTGTCCGGAAGCCTTGCCGAAGGGGATCCGGGTTCTCCGGCCGGCGTACCGACCCGCGATGTCCACGCCCCAACGCTCGAGCGCCCATTCGCGCAGGTTGGCGGTGAGCGGGTCGGCGGCGCGCGCCTCGAACTCGTCCGCGATCTGGCTCCGAATTCGCTCGGGCAGCGGCGGCTGTGGCGGCAGCTCGCGCCTCATGCCAGCGTGTCGAGCGCGTGGAGGGCGCGCACGACCTGAAGACGGTCGTTCTGGTCGAGGGGTGGCCCCACCGGGTCGTGACACGCCTCGTCCGGGATAATCCCATCCTCGGCCAGCACCCACAGCATGCGCCGAATATATCCCTCCATCGGCTCGATGAACGTCGCCAGCGCCAACCGATCGCACGCTCTCGTCAGGCGGACGAGTGTGGCCGCGTCGTTCGTGGCCGCGGCCTGCACGAGCGCGCATTGCATGGCCGTGCGCGCCGCGCCCATGCCGATCAACGCGCCGCGCGCCCCGGCCATCAGGGAGTACCCGAGAAAGCGGTCTTCGCCGGTGATGAGCACGCGGTCCGGGTGATTCGCGGACATGTGGTCGGCGACTCTCTGAAATCGCATGACGGAATTCAGCGTCGCGAGTTTCACTCCGGCCACGTGCGGCAGCGCCAGCACCTCGTCGAGCAGGGCGTCGTCGTACTCGAGGCCGCTGGCGCGCTCGTACAGGAGGAAGGCGATGAGCGGGAGCCCGGCCTCGGCGAGCGCGTCATGGACCGCCAGGACGCGGCCCGGTGCGTCTGGGAGCGCCGCCAGCTGCGCCGGCGGATGGACGAGCAGGGCGCTGGCTCCCCCGTCGCGGGCGGCCTGCGCCATCTCGAGAGTGCGGCGTATCACCGCGTCGGTGCGGGTGCGCGGGTCGCTCGGGAGTGGTGCGCCGTGAGCGGGCACGCCGCAGCCGGCGACGATGATCGCGGGGGGCCGGAGGGCTCGTCGCCACGTGGCGAGGACGTGGTCCCGGGTTTGCGCGTCGACGTGCAACCCACGGCCGGTGTGCGCCCAGACGGCGACGCCACCCACCGGTTGCCGCGCCATCCACTCGGCGTACGCATCGTGTGCGTCGGCGTGCACTTCGCCAGTCGCGCGGCGCGGGACGGGGACGGCGGGGAGCAGCGTGGCATCGAGCTGCCGCGCGAGGTCGCGCGCGCGGGCCGCGAGAGATCGTGTCGCGTCGGTCACCGAGCGCGGACGAGGGAAGATGCGCGGGCTGTCACGTACCGGAAGATGCACGACGTCACGAAGCCCGGGAAGCGAGCGGGGCGGCCGGGCGGATGATATGTTTCGGGCGGACCGCCGCCCCCATGCGGCACCTGATGATAACCGTCGCTGACTCGTCCATGCCGAAGAGCCCACTGCACGCGCTGCACGATGCCGGACAATCCATCTGGCTCGACTACATCGATCGCTCGCTGGTGCGGGGTGGTGAGCTGTCCGCGCGCATCGAGGGTGACGCGCTGACGGGGATGACCTCGAATCCCACGATCTTCGAGAAGGCCCTCACCGACTCCGACGCGTACGACGATCAGCTCGCGGCCGCGCCGGCCAGCCACACGTCGTGGGAGCTGTTCGAGATGATCGCCACCGATGACGTGCGCGACGCGTGCGACGTCTTCCGCGAGACCTACGAGACGAGCGGGCATGCCGATGGGTTCGTCTCGATCGAGGTGTCTCCCGGCGCCGCGCACGATGTCGAGGAGACACTCGCCGAAGCCCGACGGCTCTGGGCCGCGGTCGACCGCCCGAACGTGATGATCAAGGTGCCGGGCACCCGGGATGGCGCCATCGCCGCGCGCCGGCTCATCGCGGACGGCATCAACGTCAACATCACCCTCCTCTTCGCGCTCGACGCTTACGCCGATGTGATCGAGGCGTACCAGGGCGGGCTGGAGGACCGCGTGCGCACGGGACGGCCGGTCGATCGAGTGGCGTCGGTGGCGAGCTTCTTCGTGAGCCGCGTCGATACGGAGGTCGACAAGCGGATCGACGCCCGCGTGGGGAGCGTTTCGTCCGCCGACGCGGAGCGGCTGCGCGCACTGCGCGGGCGCATCGCGATCGCGAACGCCAAGCTGGCGTACGCGCTCTTTCAGGAGCGCTTCTCGGGGCCGCGGTGGCAGACGCTCGCGGCGCATGGCGCACGCGTGCAGCGTCCGTTGTGGGCGAGCACCAGCACGAAGAACCCCGCCTATCGCGATGTGATGTACGTCGAGGCGCTCATCGGCCCGGATACGGTCGACACCATGCCGCCGCAGACGATCGACGCCTTCCGCGACCATGGAATCGTCGCCCGCACCGTCGACGCCGACGTCGACGATGCGCGCCGCGCCATCGACGATCTCGAGGCGCTCGGCATCCCGCTCGCGTCGGTGACGGACAAGCTCCTCGTCGACGGCCTGGCGTCGTTCCAGAAGTCGTTCGACGGATTGCTGGAGCGCCTCGAGCAGAAGGTGGTGGGATGAGGCCGGGCTCGCGCGTTCGAGGGATCGGGGGATCAAGGGCGCCGACGGTGGCCGGCCGTGCGTAGCACAGCGTTCGGCAGCCCCCTCGATCCCGCGACCCCTCGATCCCTCGACACCGTGGCTTCCCACACCGCCCGCACCAAGATCGTCTGCACGATCGGTCCCGCGTCATCATCGCCTGCCGTCCTCCGCTCGCTGATCGCGGCCGGGATGAACGTGGCGCGCATTAACTTCTCACACGGCACGCACGAGCAGCACGCGGAGGTCATCGGTGCCGTGCGCCGGCTGGCGAAGGAGGCCGGACGTCCGGTTGCCATCCTCGGCGACCTTCAGGGCCCGCGTATCCGCATCGGGGACATCCCGGCGCCCATCATGCTCATCGAGGGCAGCGACATCGTCCTCGTTCCCGAGGCCGTCGCGGAAGCGGGCGAGGTGCCCGTCACGTACGGTGAGCTGGCGAACGACGTGAAGGTGGGAGACCGCGTCCTCATCAACGACGGTCTGCTCGATCTCGTCGTGCTCGACGTGCGCGCGCCGCGGGTGGTCGCGCGCGTGGTACACGGCGGTCCCATGACGAGCCACAAGGGGATCAACCTTCCCGGTGTGCTCGTGTCGGCACCGTCGATCACCGAGAAGGACCGGGCCGACATCGTGTTCGCCGTGGCGCAGGAAGTGGATTACCTCGCGCTTTCCTTCGTGCGACGTGCGAAGGACATCGAGGGACTGCGGCGGCTCATTCCGCCCCACATGCTGGTCGTGGCGAAGATCGAGAAGGACACCGCGCTCGCGAACCTCGACAGCATCCTGCGGGTGACCGACGGCGTGATGGTCGCGCGCGGCGACCTTGGTGTGGAGCTGCCGTTCGAGGAAGTGCCGATCGCGCAGAAGCGCATCATCGCGCTCGCCAATGCGGCCGGCCGTCCGGTCATCACCGCCACACAGATGCTCGAGTCGATGATCGAGAATCCGCGCCCCACGCGCGCCGAGGCGAGCGACGTCGCGAACGCGATCCTCGACGGCACCGATGCCGTCATGCTGTCGGCGGAAACGGCGACCGGGCAGTACCCCGAGCTGGCGGTGCGGGCGATGAGCCGCATCATCACCGAGATCGAGAGCCACCCGGCGCCGCGCCAGCGCGCCACCGATCACGCGCGACTCCGGCGCACGGATGGCCCGGTCGAGACCGAAGATGCGATCGCCGCTGCCACGGTCGCGGCCGTGCGGATGCTCGCCGTCCCGCTGATCATCGTGTTCACCAAGAGCGGATTCAGCGCGCGTGTGGTCGCGTCGCACCGGCCGGAGGTGCCGATCCTGGCCGCGACCGATGTCGAGCGGACATACCGGCAGCTGGCACTGGTGTGGGGCGTGCAGCCGGAGCTCGTGCCGTCGTCAGGCAGCTACAACGAGATGGTGGGGCACGCGCTGGCCGCTGCTCGCCGCCGCGGCCTGGCCAGGGAGAGCGAGCGCGTCGTCGTCACGGCGGGTGTGCCCTTCGATCAACCGGGCAGCACGAACCTGATGAAAGTCGAAGTGGTGTGAAGCTCACCTTTCTCGGCACCGGCACCAGCTTTGGGGTGCCGCAGCTCGGGTGTCACTGCGAGGTGTGCCGCTCTCCCGATCCTCGCGACCGGCGAACGCGCGTAGGCGCGGTCGTCGAGACGGACGATGGGACGCGGCTCCTCATCGATACGCCGCCGGAGCTGCGCGTGCAGCTCATCGCGGCCGACGTGGACCGGATCGATGCGGTGTTTTACACCCACGATCACGCCGACCACACGCACGGGATCGACGATCTGCGCGCCATCTCCGTGCGCCGCGGTGCTGCGCTTCCCATCTACGGGGCTCGCGAAACGCTCGATGGTCTCGCGCGACGGTTTCCGTACATTTTCGACGACGCCATTCGCCCCCTTCCCGGGACATCGAAGCCGGAAGGACAGCCGCGGCCACTCGAGGACGGTGAGTCGGTGGAGCTCGGCGGGGTGAACATCACCGCCGTCGCCGTTCCGCACGGACCGTTCTCCGTCTACGGGTATCGCATCGGCCCGCTCGCCTACATCACCGATGCCAAGAGCGTCCCGCCCCGCGCGATGAAGCAGATGCGCGGCGCGCGCGTGCTCGTGATCAACGCGCTCTTTCGCACCGAGCATCCCACGCACCTCAGCATTCCCGAGGCGGTGAAGGTCGCGCGCGAGCTCGGCGCGGAGCGGAGCTTCCTGACGCACCTCACGCATGACAACCGGCACGCCGATCTCGAGGCGGAGCTCCCACCCGGCATCGCGCCGGCGTTCGACGGCCTCACCATCCGCATCGACTGACATGGCGCTTCGCCTCGATTACACGAACATGCTCGCCGAGCAGGTGCCCGGCGGCATTCCTCTCGCGACACTCGAGAGCGCCGGCGATGCATTCGCGCGCGCCATGGCCGTGTTCGATGAGCGTCGCGGACGCGGCGAGCTGGGGTTCCTCGACCTGCCCGCGGCGCACGAGAGCACGCAGCAGATTCGTCAGTTCGCCGAGGGCGCGGGGCAGGCGTTCAGCGACATCGTCGTCCTCGGGATCGGGGGCTCCGCGCTCGGGCCCATCGCGCTCCGTTCGGCGTTGCGCTCGATCCGGTGGAACGAGCTCGGTGACGAGGCGCGTGACTATTTCCCGCGACTTCACGTACTCGAGAATGTCGATCCCGTAACGATCTCGGAGCTCCTCGGCCGCATCGAGCTCGGGCGAACGCTCTTCCTCGTCGTGTCGAAGTCGGGTGGCACGGCCGAGACGATGGCCCAGTATCTCGTCGTCCGCGGGCGGCTCATCGAGGCGCTCGGCGAGAAATTCCGGCGCCACCTCGTGTTCGTCACCGATCCCGACAAGGGTGCGCTCCGCCGCATCGCGCGGGAGGAATCGATTCCCGCGCTCGACATCCCCTCGAACGTGGGCGGCCGCTTCAGCGTGCTGTCGGCGGTAGGACTCCTGCCGGCGGCCCTCATCGGGATCGACATCCAGGCGCTGATGGCTGGCGCGGGGGACATGGCCGAGCGGTGTGCGGCGCGCGAGCTGCGGCGGAATCCGGCGGCGATGTACGCCATGCTCCAGTGGCTCGCCGACACCCGGCACGGGCTGGGCACGCATGTCATCATGCCGTACAGCGACAACCTGCGCGATGTGGGTGACTGGTTCGTCCAGCTATGGGCGGAGAGCCTGGGCAAGACCAAGCCCGACGGCACGAGCGTGGGGCCAACGCCGATTCCGGCGCTCGGGGCCACCGATCAGCATTCGCAGGTGCAGCTCTTC
>DATBIU010000172.1:0-4304 GCA_036556765.1 Gemmatimonadaceae bacterium
GGCCAGGATCTCTCCCCAGGGTACCTGGTACTCCCCACGGAAAAGCGCGATCGCCACCGGCACGGTCTGACGCTCGGGGCCTAACGTGAACGACAGCGCGAACAGGAACTCGTTCCAGCAATAGATGAAGGTGAGGATGGCCGTCGTGGCGAGGCCGGGCATCGCCAGGGGAATGATGATCTTCACGAACGCCACCAGCCGGCTCGCGCCATCCACCAGCGCCGCCTCCTCGAGATCCTTCGGCAGCTGACGGAAGTAGCCGACCAGCAGCCACACCGTGAGCGGCATCGCGAACGTCATGTACGGCATGATCAATCCGGGGTACGTGTTGATCAGCCGCATCGCGCGCAGCAGCAGATAGAGCGGGCTCACGATCGAGATCTGCGGAAACATCGAGACCGCGAGAATGAACCCGAGGATGAGCGCCTTGCCGCGAAACTCGAGTCGGGCGAGCGCGTACGCGGCGAGCGAGCCGACCGTGACGCAGAACAGCGTCGTGACCCCGGCCACGACGAGCGAGTTGCGGATGGGCGTCCAGAAATCGCGCGTGGCGAACAGCGCGCGATAATGCGAGAGGATGGGATCGCTCGGCCAGATCGACGGGTCGCTGAAGAGCGCCGCTTCCGACGTGAACGACGCCACGAGCGCCCAGTAGAGAGGAAAGGCGATCGGAATGAGGAGCGCCACCATCAGCAGCGTGCGCAGCCAGGGCCGCTCGGCGCGGGCGGTCATCGCTCCTCTC
Organism: Gemmatimonadaceae bacterium; assembly: GCA_036556765.1. Lineage (GTDB taxonomy): Bacteria > Gemmatimonadota > Gemmatimonadetes > Gemmatimonadales > Gemmatimonadaceae > JAICNG01. Next base: position 743 of record DATBIU010000172.1, read on the forward strand.
CACTGAGCCGCAGGCCGAGGCCACGGATGTAGATGATGGCGAGCGCGAAGGTGATGACGAACACCACCACCGAGAGCGCCGCTCCGTACCCGAAGCGGAGATGCTGGAGGATGATCGTGTGCGTGTAGAGCGCGATTGGCTCGGTGGCGGTGCCGGGCCCTCCGCCGGTGAGCGCGTACAACAGATCGAACACGCGAAACGCGTCGAGCGTGCGGAAGATCAGCGCCACGAAGATCGTCGGCTTGAGCAGCGGGATCGTGATGTGCCACAGCCGCCACCAGGCGCTCGCGCCATCCACCTCGGCCGCTTCGTACAGTGTCTTGTCGATGTTCTGGAGGCCCGCGAGCAGCAGGATCGCGACGAACGGCGTCGTCTTCCAGACGTCGGAGAGGATCACGGGGATCCACGCCGTGGTCGCCTCGATGAACCACACCATCGGCTGCTCGAGAATCCCGATCGCGACGAGCAGGGCGTTCACGATGCCCGCCTGCGAGTCGAACATGAACCGCCAGAGCAGCGCCGCCACGACCGTGGGGATGGCCCAGGGGAGGAGCGAGGTCGCGCGTGCCGCGCCGCGCCCGCGAAAAGCGCCGTTCATCGCCAGCGCGAGCGCCATCCCCAGCACCAGCTCGAGCGCGACAGTGACGACCGTGAAGAACAGGGTGTGGCCGAGGGATGACCAGAAGCGCGGGTCGCGGGCGAGCTCGGCGTAGTTGTCGAGCCCCACGAACGGATGCCCGAGCCACGGCATGCGAAGATCCTGGAGGTGCAGGGAGTTCCACACCGTCCACGCCAGCGGGAAGATCGCGATGAGCGCGATGACGCTGATCGCCGGCGTCACGAACGCGACGGCGAGGCGGCGGTCCTGACGCAGGCGCGGGTCGGCTCCCCCCCTCATCGCGTCGACGTCACGGGGCGGCCGGACATGTACTCGCGCAGTCCGGTGCGCTCGATGGCGGCATTCATCTTCCGGGCGGCATCGGCGAGTGCGTCCTCCGGGGTCCGCTGGCCGGCGAGCGCACGATGCAGCTCGATCTGGAGGATCTCCGAGAGCTGCGTGTAGAGCGGCGTGACCGGTCGCGGGGTCGCGCTCTCCACCGCTCGGCGTGCGTCATCGGCTGGTATCGCCAGCGCGGCGCGCAACGTTGGCTCGTCGTACACGGCGCGCCGCGTCGGGAATTCGCCAATGGCCACGGCACGCTCGAGCTGCTGCTCGGGCGCGGTGATGAACGCCACCAGCCTGAACGCCGCCTCCGGATGCTCGGTCCACCGGTTGATGGCGAGCTGCGCGCCGCCGAGCGCGGCGGTCGGGTGGCCGCCAGGGGCGGCGGGCATCGGCGACACCGCATACCGTCCGGCCACCCGCGATTGCGCGGTGTCGGCCATCGCGGCGTAGGCGTACGGCCAATTGCGCATGAACGCGGCGCGCCCATTCTGAAACGCGAACCGCGTCTCCTCCTCGTGCCAGGTGAGCACGTCGTTGGGCGCGATCTTCCAGCGAACGATCTGATCGCGCATGTAGGTCAGCGCGCGCACGGCTTCGGGACCATCGACGCGGACGTTCATGGAGTCGTCCATGATCTCGCCGCCGAACCCGCCGAGGTACTCGACGAACACGGTGACGAGCCCCTCGTAGCGCGCGCCCATCCAGGCGATGCCGAATGGAACGCGGTCTCCCGCCCCCTGCGCGAGCTGCCTGAGCTCCTCGAGCGATCGCGGCTCCCGGGGCACGAGATCGGTGCGACGATAGAGCAGCCCGACGTCGGCATACCATGGGAGCGCGTAGAGATCGCCCGCCCAGCGACACGCGCGCAGCGTGCCAGGGAAGAACGCCGTGGTATCGATCGAGGGATCCTTCAGCGGGAGCAGCCACCCGGCCGCGGCGAACTCCGAGGTCCACACGACGTCCAGCTCCAGGACATCGGGATCGCCCGCGTGCGCGTTGAGCCACTGCACGAACAGCTGGTGCCGTTGCGTCGCGTCATCGGAGACACGGTGCAGTCGCACCTCGATGTCCGGGTGCAGCTGCATGAACCGGTCGAGCTGCCCCCGGAGCAGCGGACCGTCGGTCCCCACGACGCTGCTGGAGATCGTGATGACGGTGCGTCCGCTCTCACGCGCTCGCTGGCCGCATCCGGCGACGGCGAGCGCGGCGCACACGAGCGCCAGGGGCAACCGGCGCGTCACCGGCGCCGCAGCTGCGACAGGCGGAACTGCACGGCGAGATTGGTGAGGTTCCAGAGCTGAATGTCCGAGCTCGAGCCGTAGCGAACCGGCATGAGCGCGCCGTCGACGATGCGATAGCTCCACAGCTCGTTATGCGACAGCCCCGATGCCTCCACGGCGTCGAGCGCCTGCTGCAGGGCGCGGTCGAGCGCCGCCACGTGCAGGCGCCCCGCGGAATCGGGTGCGCCGGCCGAGGCGTCCGTGGCGCGCGCGATCTGTCGGGCGAGCGCGAGGAAGAGCAGGTTCACCTCACGTCCCCACACCACGCGCGGCGAATGATACGCGTCCTTCCGGAACTCCTCCCAGATGGCCGGCGTCGCGTACGCATCGTTGGCGACCACCGGCCCCAGGCGCGGAACGAACAAACCAACCGGATATGGCCGCATCGCGATGTCCAGATCACGCCGCACGCGATCGCGAGACAGATCCTGAAGGAAGAGTCCCGTCGCGGGGTCGGTGTTCGCCACGCGAATCGGCCGCCCGGCCGCGTCGAGGGACAGCGCGAGGAACTCGAGCGGCGTGCTGTCCGCCGGGCTCGACGCGATCACGCCCTGCCAATAGGCCCGCTCCTCACGCGGCAGCGCGGCGAGCCGGGCACGCACCGCGGTCCGTATCGCTGCGGGAGAAAGGCGAACGACGAAATGGCGAGCCGCGTCGCTCCACGCCGTCGCCGCCTGGCGGAATGCCGCGGTGTCGGGCGCGCGGCCGGCGCTGTCGAGCCCGAGCGCCGACAGGGCGGTGGCGATCCGCGTGCATGCCGACAGCGCCTCCGGAACCCAGATCGCGTTGATGTCCATCGCGAAGCGACCGTTGCCATAGCCGGCGTTACTGTCGCGCCAGCTCCCCGGGTGGTGCCGCCCGTTCGGCCGGCGCGGGAACGCGATGAGATTCGTCGCCACCGGCCGCGCGGCGTACGGCGCGGCCGATCGCCCGACATAGGCGATGTTGCGCAGCAATGCCGTAAGGCGCGTCGTCGTGTCGTCGGCGGCGCGGTCGAGCAGGAAGGCGCGCTTCTGCGCGGCCGGCACGCGCGCATCATCGAGGTACCGCGCGACGACGATCGGAAACTGGAAGTCATCGTCGAGCATGCTGTAGTTCTCGCGCACCGCGCCCAGCGCCGCCAGCACGTCACGCGCTCGGGCGAGCGCCGAGTCGGCGCGGGCCACGCGTCCGGCGCGCCGGTGCCGGAGGTACTCCGCCACGTGCTGGTTGTACACACTCGCGTTCTCGCGAATCGCCTGCCCCCCGAGCGCTTCCTCGTGGCTCACCTCGCCGGTGGGCGCGAGCTTGCGGAGCACGCTCCCGATCACGTGCTCGAGCATTCCCGGCGACCAGA
>DATBIU010000173.1:0-7071 GCA_036556765.1 Gemmatimonadaceae bacterium
GCTCGAGGTGCTCTACGTGCTCGAGGGGAAAACCTCGGCACCTCCTCGAGCACCTCGAGCACCTCGAGCACGTCGAGCACCTCGAGATGACCACCACCACCCTTCGCGCGCCGAGCCCGTCGCTCACGCGCGACCTCGTTATGCTCACGAAGCCGCGGATCATCTCGCTGCTGCTCGTGACGACGATCGCGCCGATGTACGTGGCGGGGAGCCCGAGCCTCGCGCTGGTGATCGCGGTCGCCGTCGGCGGATACCTCATGGCGGGCGGAGCGAACGCGGTCAACATGTACATCGACCGTGACATCGACGATCGCATGGCGCGCACGCGTGTGCGACCCATCCCGAGCGGCCGGATGGAGGCGATCGCGGTGCTCGCCTTCGGCGTCGCGCTCGCGACGGCGGCGACGGCGCTCCTGGCTCTGTTCGTGAACCTGCTCGCGGCCGCGCTCGCCCTCGCCGGCTTTTACTTCTACGTGTTCGTGTACTCGCGATGGCTCAAGCGCCGCACTCCGCAGAACATCGTGATCGGCGGCGCGGCGGGCGCGTTCCCACCGCTCGTCGGGTGGGCGGCGGTCACCGGATCGCTCGACCTCACCGCGTGGTATCTGTTCCTGATCGTGTTCTACTGGACGCCGCCGCACTTCTGGGCGCTCGCGCTCCTGAAGCAGATCGACTATGGCCGCGCCGGGGTCCCGATGGCCCCCCTGGTGTGGGGCGAGCGAGAGACGATGCATCAGATGCTCTGGTACATGGCGATCCTCATTCCGCTCACCCTGCTTCCCGTCACCTTCGGCGCCTTCGGCATGATCTACCTCGTCTCGGCCACGGTGCTCGGGCTCGTCATGCTGTGGAGCATCGTGCGCACCGTGCGCGCGACGGCGTGGACGCAGCCCGCGTGGTGGTCGTACCGCTTTTCCCTCCTCTACCTCGCGCTGCTGTTCGTGGCGATGGTCGTGGACCGGCGCGTCGCGCTCTGATGGCGCCGTCGGAGTGGCGGGACACGCTGGTCGTGCAGATCGCCGGCAGAGAAGGCACACCGCCGACGATCATCGAGCTCGAGCGGCCGGCGGGGGGACGTGTCCGCGCGCGCGAGTGGCCCGATGGGGAATGGACGCTGCCAGCGCGCGAGAGCGAGCCGTCGTGCGACGACGTCCTCGCGCGACTCGCGCGCGCGCGCAAGGAAGGCCGCCACGTGAGCGAGGATGAGCATCGCATTCGCGCATGGCTCGAGGGGCGCGCGTGACGATTCCCGCTCCACGTCCCACCCCCGCGGCGGTACCGGCCATCGAGAAGAAGGGGACGACGCGCCGCCCCCCGTCGCCCAAGGTGTTCGGGCCGCTCGTTCCGCGCCTTCGTCCGCACGTGGGGGCGCTGTCGATCGCGGCGGTGTGTCTCGTGCTCAGCGCGGCCGTGGGCCTCGCTTTCCCGCGCATCGTGCAATATCTGCTCGACGCCGCGTTCATCTCCGGGAACGCGCGCGGGCTCGATCGCATCGCGATCGGCCTCCTGGTGTTGTTCGCCATCCAGGGAGTCCTGAACTTCGCGCAGGTCTATCTGCTCAGCGCGACTGGGGAGCGCGTGGTTGCCACGCTGCGGCAGGACCTGTTCGCGCATCTCGTGCGCCTCTCGCCCGCGTTCTTCACCGAGCGGCGGACGGGCGAGCTCATCAGCCGGCTGAGCGCGGACGTGGCGATGCTGCAGTCGGTGATGAGCCATCAGGTCAGCGAGTTTGCCCGCCAATCGCTCTTCCTCATCGGCGGGATCGCGATGCTGACGCTCACGCACCCCCGGCTCACGGCGACGACGCTGGCGGTCGTGCCGGTCGTGGTGGGCGCTGCCTGGCTGTTCGGGCGACGGCTGCGCAAGGCAAGCACGGGTGTGTCGGATCGTGTGGCCGAAGCGACCGCGAGCGCCGAGGAGGCGTTCTCGCAGATTCGAACCGTGCAGGGCTTCACGCGGGAGGCGCTCGAGACCGACCGCTATCATGCCCACCTCGTCGACGTGGTCACGGCGGCGATTCGACGCGCACGGATTCGCGGCGCGTTCTTCGGCGTCATCACCTTCTTCTCGTTCGGCGGCATCGTCGCCGTTCTGTGGCAGGGCGGTCGCCTGGTCCTCGGCGGGGCGCTCACGCCGGGGGCACTCGTGTCCTTTCTGCTCTACGCCATCACCGTCGCCGCCGCGGTCGGCGCGCTCGCGTCGCTCTTCGGCAGCTACCAGGACGCAGTGGGGTCGGCGCGGCGTGTCTTCGAGCTGCTTCAGGAGCGACCGACGGTGGCGGAGCCCGCGCATCCGCGAGCGTTGCCGCATGCGACATCGCGCCGCGCGCCCGGTGCCGACGTGCGCGTGGAGCATGTGACATTTCGCTACGCGCCCGAGCACCCGGAGGCCCTGCACGACGTGTCGTTCCGCATCGCGCCAGGGGAGACGGTCGCGCTGGTCGGCCCATCGGGCGCGGGCAAAACGACCGTCGCTGCGCTCCTTCCGCGTTTTTGGGATGTCGCGACCGGGCGCATCACCGTCGAGGGGATCGACGTTCGCGAGCTGTCGCTCGAGGCGCTGCGCGGCGCCATCGGAATCGTCCCGCAGGAGCCGACGCTGTTCAGCGGAACGGTTCGCGAGAACATCGCCTACGCGCGTCCGCAGGCGACGGAGGCCGAGATCGTCGCCGCGGCCCGTGCCGCGCATGCGATGGAGTTCATCGAGCGGCTCCCGCAGGCGTTCGACACGCGCGTCGGCGAGCGCGGTGTGAAGCTGTCAGGTGGCCAGCGGCAGCGCCTGGCGATCGCGCGTGTGTTCCTCAAGGATCCGGCGATCGTGATCCTCGACGAGGCGACGTCGAGCCTCGACAGCGAAAGCGAGCGGCTGGTCGAGGAGGCCATGGAGGAGCTGCTGCGCGGCCGCTCGACGCTGATCATCGCACACCGCCTGAGCACCGTTCGCCGCGCCGACCGCGTGGTGGTGCTCGACCGCGGCCGCGTCGTCGAAGAAGGCCGGCACGCGGATTTGCTCGCCGGCGGGGGCGTGTACGCGAAGCTCTACAAGGGGCAGTACTTCGAGATGGTGTAGAGCGAATGAGGAATGAGAAATGAGCGGTGAGGAAATCGGCTGAGTGAAACACCAGTCAGGCTGAGTGAAACACCAGTCAATCGAATTCCTCACTCCTCATTTCTCACTCCTCATTCGCGCTAATATTTCACCTCCACCCTCGTCACGCCCCCGTTCTCCACCCGGATCTCCCTCGTCGTCCCGCCCAGCCGCTCGTGCCAGGTGCGCATCGTGTACTCGCCGGACGGGATGGAATCGAGCACAAACCGCCCGTTAGGCGCCGAGATGGCGAAGTAGGGGTGGTCGAATACGTGGATCCAGCCGTGTGTCCAGGGATGGGTCCGGCAGGAGAGCTCGAGGCGCACGGGACGCGCGAGCACGCGCTCCAGCGGCACCACCTGGCCATCGCCATTCTGCGTCACGGTCTCCAGCGTATTCGCCACACCGGTCACACGAATCACGGTCTCGTGCACGACCGGGTCGGCGCTCTTCACGTTGAGCGTTCCGCCGACGATCACCCCTTGCACGCGCGGATCCAGGCGGCACCGCGTGTTCGTGACCTCGAACCGCCGGCTGTCAGGGAGCGGCTTCCCTTCCCGCGCGTCCGTCAGCCAGATCACGACGTCCATCAGACCGCCCTGGGGCGCGACGATCGCGCCCTCGGGAACGCGCTCACCGCACAGATCGGCGTTGCGCGTGACGACGACCAGGGTATCGCGCGCCGAGCTCTCGAGGCGCACCTCGCCCTCGAGGCGGCCGTGGGCCGTGAGCTCGATCTCGCGGTAGGGTGACGTCCCCGGCGGCGACGTGTAGGCGGCTTCGGCGAGCGTGTCCCCACTCGCGCCGCGCGCGTCGGTGCCGTCCTCGGCCGGGGCGCACGCGATGAGTGCGGCGCCGACGAGGGTGATGGGGAGCGGGTGCCGAGTCACAGCACCTGGAGATCGCGTTGGTAGTTGTCCGGCGTGATCGTTACACCACGCTCCCCGACGAACGCGTTCACCTCGCTCCGCACGCCGAGCTCCCCTGGCAGATAGACGCCCGGCTCGATCGAGAATCCGACGCCTGGGAGCAGGAGTCGCTCCTCCCGCGTCTCGAAATCGTCGAGATGCGGCCCCGAACCGTGGAGATCACGCGGATCGATGGAGTGGCCGGTGCGATGGACGAAGTAATCGCCCAGTCCGCGGTCGGTGATCACGCGACGAGCGGCGACGTCGACTTCGCCGCCGCGCAACCCGCCTTTCGCTCCACGCTCGCGCACGAGCGCGATCGCGGCGTCGCGTGCATCGCGCACCGTCTCCCACACTTCCACCGCGCGCGGGGACGGCGAGCCGACGCTCGCCATCCATGTCTGATCGGCCCACACGCCGTTCGGCTCGCGCGCCCATAGGTCGATCAGCAGGAGCTCGCCTTCGTGAATCGCGCGTGGGCGATCGCGGGACGGCTCGTAATGCGGATTTGCCGCGTTCGCTCCCGCGGCCACGATCGGCACGTCGCGGGTCTCGAGCCCGGCGCGCTGGAAGCGCGCCATGATCCAGTCGCTCAGCTCGTGCTCATGGAGTGTCGCGCCGCGCGTGTGAGCCGACTTCGCCTCGCCCATGGCGTCGCGCGCCGTCTGCGCCACGATCTCGGCGGCGCGAACGTGCGACGCGAGCTGCTCCTCGCTCCACACGGCGTAGAACCGGGTGACGAGCTCGCCGGAGGGGACGACCGTCGCCCCGGTGGAGCGCACGAGGTCGAGCACACCCCCGGGGACGCGATCGAGATAGGGCACGGCGTCGCCCGGGGAATACTCCATCGCGATGCGCTTACCACCGACGAGGCGCGCGATCGTCGCTTCCAGCGTTCGCCAGGAGGCGTACACTTCGCGCCCCCAGCTGGGGGGCCAGTCGCGCCACGGCCCCTGCTCGATGGCGTGAATGACGCCGACCGGCGTGCCCTCTCGCGGGATCCACGCGAAGACGCGTCGAGACAGCATGCCCTTGAGCCCCAGGAGCGTCGAGGCGATCGGGTTCGTGCCGCGAAAGTCGAACAACAGCCAGCCGTCGAGGCCGGCATCGGCGAGCGTGCGCTGTACGGTGGGTAAGGTGGCCGGAGTGAGCATTGAGTTCTGGAAAGTGATACCTTGGCGGCTCGCCCCGGTCTCCCCGACCGGCGGTCGTCTCCAAACTAACCTCGGCAACGCCATCTCCGCGCTCGAAATCTTCCTCCTCGCGCTGCTCGGCGTCGGCGTCGGTACCTACGGAACGCTCGTAGGCGTCGGTGGCGGCTTTCTCGTGGTGCCGCTGCTGTTGCTGATCTATAAGTTGCCCCCCGCGGCCGCCGCCGCAACCTCGCTCGTGGTCGTGCTGCTGAATGCGGCGAGCGGCTCGGTGACGTACGTGCGACGCGGGCGTGTGGACGTGCGCACCGGCCTCCTGCTGGCGGCGGCGACGATCCCCGGCGCGTTCTTCATCGGCCCGGAGCTGGCGGAGCGCATTCCAGCTCGTGCCTTCGCGACCGGGTTCGGCATCTTCCTGCTGGTGATGGCTGCGTTGCTCTTCTTTCGGCCGGAGCGGCAGGCACCGGTGAGCGGCGCGCCGCCGCGCGTCGGGCGGTGGCGGGTTCGCCGCAGCTTCAGTGACGGTGCAGGCACGGCCATCGATTACGAGTTCGACGTCGTGCTCGCCATCGTGCTGTCGTTCGCCGTGGGGATCCTTTCGAGCATGCTCGGGATCGGCGGCGGCATCGTGCACGTGCCGGCGCTCATTCATCTCATGGGGTTTCCGGTGCACGTGGCGACGGCGACGTCCCAGTTCGTGCTCGCCTTCACCGCCGCGGCGGGGGTCGCGAAGTACGCGTCCGGCGGTCACGTGGTGTGGCCGCTGGCGGCGGTCGTGGGAGCGGGGGTGGTCGTGGGAGCGCAGGTGGGGGCGCGCCTGTCGCACCGGATGAAAGGGGGGAGGATCATCCGGCTTCTCGTGCTCGCGATCGTCGTCCTGGCGGTCCGACTCATCTGGAGCGCGATTTCCTGAGGCAACGGCCGAAGACGTCAGGGCTCAGACGTCAGGTCTCAGTGGTCAGAACTTCATCGGCGAGAGCGGTTGCCGTTCCTGATATCTGACACCTGACGTCTGATCTCTGACGTCTTCGGCCGCCCCCCCTACCTCCCTCTCCACTCGGCCCGCCACTCGCACGTCCCCTCCCCCCTCGCCATGCACTGCACGTGCTCGATGCCGCCGACGTTCCCGGCGAGCAGTCGCAGGAGCTCGCGCAGGGACGCTTCGTAGAAGGCGCACCCGACGCTGTTCGGCGCCGTCTTGAGCGTCACCGAATCGCTCACCTCGAGGCGAATGAAGGCACCCACCCGGCGGACGTCGGCATTGAGATACCGGTCGGCGATCTTGCGGACCCGGCGCAACACGATGGGGCGCGCGAGAAACGACGGGAGGACGCGTGCCATCTTTCGCGTCATTCCCGGGATGGTGAGATACGCCTCCCGCGCGAGATACTGGCCGGCGGCGCGGAACACCGCTTCGGCATCGGTTCGCCGCCCGATCAGACGCGCCAGGCCCACCGCCTCTTCCTGATCGGGGCGCTGGTTCCGCTTGGCTGCGTCGGTATATCGCCGGATCTGCGTGTAGACGGTCTCGCTGAGACCGAGGCGCTTGTTGCGGAGCTCGTGGACCAGCTCGGCTTCGAGGTCATCGGGGGTATCGACGTTCCGGACCGCGTGAAGCAGACTCAGGGGCAGCAGCGGGTCGACCGTAGGCACGTGCGGCGAGGTGAGGGAGGGTCAGGGAAGCTAGTCTCGCCCGAATCCTGCTTCAAGCGGACGCGGCGGGAACATCGCGACGGACTCGAATCTTCTATGATCGTGAGCGCATCGACTGAGCCATGACTGGCCAGGACTACGGCGACGAAATGCCGTGCGACGCCGTCATCGAGCGGATCTATGAATTCCTCGATGGCGAGCTGACGAGCGACGTGGACGCGCAGATCCGCGATCACCTCGGCAGGTGCCGTACGTGCTATCCGCACTTCCGG
>DATBIU010000174.1:0-3212 GCA_036556765.1 Gemmatimonadaceae bacterium
AAGGGAGGCCTGCCGCCGATCATCTCGAAGGCGACGACACCGAGCGCGAACTGATCCGACCGGTGATCCACGTGGTCGCCGGAGATCTGCTCGGGAGACATGTAGAGCGGGGTGCCGACCACGACTCCTTCGCGCGTCTCGATCGTCGAGCCCGCCGCGTCGCCGATCGGCTTGGCCAGGCCAAAGTCGAGAATCTTGACGAGGTCGTCGCCGGTGATCATCACGTTCGCCGGCTTGATGTCGCGATGGATGATGCCGGCGTCGTGCGCCCTGGCGAGGCCGTCGGCCAGCTGCGACGCGAGCCGCGTCGCTCGCTCGATCGGCAGCGGGCCCTCGGCGATGATGTCGCGCAGCGTTCGCCCTTCCACGAGCTCCATCGCGATGTACGTCAGGCCGTCGTGCTCGGCGATGTCGTGGATGACGACGATGTTGGGATGATTCAGCGCCGACGCGGTGCGCGCTTCGCGCTCGAAGCGCGCAAGGCGAGCGCGATCGCTCGCCAGCTCTGTGGGCAGGATCTTGATCGCGACATCGCGGTGCAGCTTGAGATGGCGTGCGCGATACACCTCTCCCATCCCGCCCGCGCCAATTGGGCGGAGGATCTCGTACGGACCGAGGCGCGTTCCGGGGGATAGAGACACGTTGTCCTCGCGAGGCGACCCCAAACTGTGCGCTCGCCGCCTCGCCTAGCAAGAGCGCGTCCCGGCAATCCCCTGTCGCGATCGCGAATGCGCCCCTAGCATTCGCGACGTATGCTGACCCCCGACCAGCTCCGCGATGTCATCGCTCAGGGCGAGCAGCTCGACGTCGAGCTCCGCGGCGAAGCGCTCGCGCCGCTCGACGACCGCGAGCTGGTGGAAACCGTCAGCTGCCTCGCCAACGCGCGCGGCGGGCTGGTTCTCATCGGGGTGGAGGACGACGGCCGCATCACGGGCGCTCGCCCCCGCCACGGGACCTACACCGACCCGCGACGGCTCGAGCTCCTGATCGCGAACCAGACCGCGCCCGCCTGCTCGGTGGAGTGCGGCGTCGTCTCGCTCGATGAGAAGGACGTCGTCGTCATCAGCATCCCGCCCGAGCAGCCGGTGACGGCGACCGTCGCCGGCGTCTACCGCCGCCGCGCGACCGATGTGCACGGGAAGTGGAAGTGCGTCCCCTTCCTGCCTCACGAGATGCAGTCGCGCGAGGCGTCGCGCGGAGCGATCGATCATTCGGCGTTGGTCGTGCCGCAGGCGCGGTGGGAGGATCTCGATCCGCTCGAGCTCGAGCGGCTGCGTCAGACGATCGCCCGCAACGCGGGACGGGCGGACGCGTCGCTCCTGAATCTCCCTGACGATGAGATTGCGCGCGCGCTGGGGCTGCGCGTCGGGAACGGCATCACGATCGCCGGTCTGTTGATGGTCGGGCGCGAGGAGTCGGTGCGCCAGCTCATCCCCACGCACGAGGTCGCGTTCCAGGTGATGACCGGGCTCCGGATCGCGGTGAACGAGTTCTATCGTCTGCCATTGATCCGGGTGGCCGAGGTGATGCGCGAGCGCTTCGATGCGCGGAACGAGGAGGAGGAGACGGCGGTCGGGTCGGTGAGCGTGGGCGTTCCGGGGTACAGCCCGGCCGGGTTTCGCGAGGCGCTGCACAACGCGTTGATCCACCGCGACTACACGTCGTTAGGTGCCGTGCACGTGCAGTGGCGGGACTCGGAGATCGAGATCTCGAACCCCGGCGGCTTTCCGGCCGAGGTGCGGCTCGAGAACCTGCTGGTGACGGCGCCGCGGCCGAGGAATCCGGTGCTGGCGAACGCGTTCAAGCGGATTGGTCTGGTGGAGCGGACTGGGCGCGGGATCGACACGATCTTCGAGGGTCAGCTCCGGTACGGCCGCCAGGCGCCGGACTACTCCCGGTCGACGGCCGACGCGGTGCATGTCGTCCTGCGCGGCGGGCCAGCGAACATGGCGCTCACCCGGCTCGTTGCCGCCCGCGACAAGCCGGGGCAGCGCCTGGGCGTGGAGGAGCTCCTGATCATCAATGCTGTCGACAGTGAGCGGCGCGTTACTGTCGAGAGAGTGGCGGCACTGGTTCAGAGGGCGGAGCCGGTCGCTCGGTCATACCTCGAGCGGCTTGTGGAGAGCGGGCTGCTCGAGGCGCGCGATGAGCGCCGGGATCGAGTTTACAATTTCTCAGCGGCCACATATCGGGCGCTGGGGACGCCCGAGGCGTTGATCCGCGTGCGAGGCATCGAGCCAATCCAGCGGGAAAGCATGATCCTGCAATATGTTGCCTCGCACGGCCGGATCACGCGGGGCCAGGCGGCCGACCTCTGCCAGGTGGGGCCTCGCGAGGCGCGGGCGGTGCTGGAGAAGCTCGTGAAGCGGGGCGACCTGGTCGTCAAAGGGGAGCGACGAGGCTCCTATTATGAGCAGGCGGCCGAGGCGATGTCATAAGTTATGAACATTGTCCACAGGCATATGAACATCGGGTCATAAGCTGCCATACGCCCACTCGCCGGTCGATCATTCGGGTCATTCGGGCTATTCGGCAGTTCCGGCAGTTAATGGCCGCTCGCGACCGCTACCTGGACGACGTACCGCGCGTGGCTCGCAGCTGGACCGCCAGGTAGAGCGCGAGGACGAGAAGCGCCGGCGCCGTAGCGACGCCGGGCGTGTAGCCACCCTGCCGCAGCGACCACAGCGGGTGGCCGAGGCCGTTGATCGTCTCGATCACGGCCCAGGCCCACATCAGGCCCACGGCTGAGGGCCAGCCCATCCTAACGGGCCAGAGCGCGCACCAGAGGCCGAAGGTCACGAGCGCGCTGTTGAGGACGAGGAAGCCGAGCTCGAGGTCGGAGGAAACGAGGCTGGTGAGGAATCGCGCCGGGGGGAAGGTCTCCCACAGGCGGCCGAGGTATTCCTCGAGCGAGTGGGCGGCCTGGGCGAGGACGAGAGCGGCGAACGTCGCTTTCGTGCGCGACATGTCCGCGAAGGTATGCCCGTCGCGCGGCCCGGGCGAGCCCTCTTGACGGCCGCGCATTAGCTAATTAGCTTATTAGCTAATAACCAAAGCCTGGTCGCCCTCTTATGGCCTCACCCGACGCCGTCTTCAAAGCCCTGGCCGATCCCACCCGCCGCGAGATCCTCCAGCTCCTGCGCGCGGGACCGATGCCGTCCGGCGAGATCGCCGCCCGCTTCCCGTCGGCCTGGGCGACGATCTCCCGCCAC
>DATBIU010000175.1:0-11801 GCA_036556765.1 Gemmatimonadaceae bacterium
TCGATGGCACGTGCTGCCTTCAATTCGACGACGATGTCGTTCGCGATGAGGAAGTCAGCCTTGTAGGTGCCCACCGGAAGGCGGCGGAAGAACACAGGTACGATGAACTCCCTCCGGAAGGGAAGCCCTTTCTGCGTGAACGCGATCGCGAGCGCGTTCCCATAGACCGCCTCGAGGAAGCCGAACCCGAGCTCATGGTAGACGTCGAAGAAGCACTCCAAGAGCTTCTTCGTGGTGCTGGCGTGGCGATAGGAATCTCGATTGCTCATAGGAACCGTATCTGTGGCGATCTGCGGCCATCTGCGGTTCCAACGCCTGGCGAGCACCATCAATCCGCCGCCATCACCTCCACGAGGTTGTCGTAGAACACCGGCCCATGACCCATGTCCGTCTCGAGCTGCGACGTCGTCGCGTTCGCGTTCTGGCCATCGGCCGCGTACTTCGCCCACCAGATCGACGGCGCCCACACCACCGTCGCGCGCACCGACTCATCGACGCGGGCCACGGCCGTGAACTCGCCACGGTCGTTATGCACCACCACCCGCATGCCGGTGGCGATGCCGCGCGGCTCGGCGTCGCTCGGGTGGATCATCAGCTCCGGCTCGCGCGCAGCGCGGCGCAGGGCGCCGATGTTCACGAACGTCGAGTTCAGGAACTGGTGCGCCGGCGATGAGATGAGCGTGAGCGGAAAGCGCGACGCCAGCGCGGGAACATCCTCCGGGAACTCGTACGGCGCGGTGAACGATGGCAGGGGATCGAGCCCCATGTCCTTCATCCGCTCGGAGTAGAGCTCGCACTTGCCGCTCGGCGTCAGGAACTCGCCGTTCGCGAACGGCAAGTACGGCCTGGGGACGTTCAGGCGCATCCATCCGCGCTCGAGCAGCTGCTCCACCGTGACGCCGCGCAGCTTCTCGGCCTTCCACGCGCCAGGAGTCTGGCCCTCGATCGCCTGACGAATCAGCGTCAGGTCGTCGTCGCGAAGCGCGGGATGATCCATTCCCATCCGCGCGGCGAGCAGGCGGAAGATCTCCGAATTGGGCTTCGACTCGCCCACCGGGTCGATCGATGGCCGGTTCAGCGACACGTAGTGGTGGCCGTACGCGAAATGGAGATCCCAGTGCTCCAGCTGCGTCGTTGCCGGCAGAACGATGTCCGCCCAGTCCGCCGTATCGGTCTGAAAGTGATCGAGGACGACGGTGAACAGGTCCTCGCGCGCCAGCCCGCGCATGACCGTGTTGCGATCGGGCGCGACCGCGGCCGGGTTCGAATTGTACACGATCATCGCGCGCACCGGCGGCCCGCCGACACCAGCGTTCGGCGTCGTCAGCGCTTCGCCGAGGCGGATCATGTTGATCGTGCGCACCGGGGGCGAGAGGTCGGGGCGCTCGAGCGTGTTCTTGTCGAACTGGAAGTTCGCGCTGGTGGACAGCTGTACGCCGCCACCGGGACGCCGCCAATGGCCGACGACCGCCGGCAGACAGGCGATCGTCCGGACCGCCATTCCGCCGCCCTTGTGCCGCTGCAGCCCGTAGTTGACGCGAATGAACGCCGCGCGCGCGTGACCGTAGCGCAGAGCGAGATCGATGATGCGCGACGCCGGGATGCCCGTGATCGACGCCACGCGGTCCGGGTCGTACTCGCGCACGCGCTCGCGCAGCTGCTCCTCCCCGAGCGTGTGCCGCGCGAGATACTCACGGTCCTCCATCTGCTCCGCGAACAGCACGTGCATCATGCCAAGCGCGAGCGCGGCATCGGTGCCCGGGCGAATCGCGATCCACTCGTCGCACTGCGCGGCCGTGCGCGTGCGCAGCGGATCGATCGCGATCACGGGCGCGCCCCGCTCGCGCGCCTGGAGCACGAACGGCCAGAGGTGCGGATTCGATGTGAGCGTGTTCGTCCCCCACAGGAGCACGAGATCGCTCTCCGGCAGTCCCTCGGCGTCGGCACCGATGTTCGCGCCGACCGTCATCCGCATTCCCATCATCCCGGCCATCGAGCAAATCGTCCGGTCGAGCTTCGATGCGCCGAGGAGGTGGAAGAACCGCCGGTCCATCGACGAGCTCTGCACGTAGCCCATCGTGCCGGCGTACGAATAGGGCAGAATCGCCTGCGGCCCGTCCGGCGAGCGCGCGATACTCGTCAGGCGCTCGGCGATCTCGTCGAGCGCGTGATCCCACGAGATGGGCTCGAACCGGCCTTCCCCTTTGCGCCCGACACGGCGCAGCGGACGAAGCAGCCGTTCCGAATGATACGTGCGCTCGATGTAACGGTTGACCTTCGTGCAGAGAAAGCCCTGCGTGAAGGGATGGTCGGGATTGCCGGCGACCTTCACCGCGCGGCCATCCTCGACCGTCACCAGCATGGCGCAGGTGTCGGGGCAGTCGTGCGGACAGGCGCCTTTGACGATGGTCGCGGCCATGATTCCAGCAATATAGGGGTCGGGAGGCAGGAGTCAGGAGGCAGGGGTCGGGGGGGAAGGTTCCCGGAGCTCCGCGAGTCTGTCTCCTCGACCCTTCACACCTGACCCCCCTGCCCCTGACTCCTGCCTCCTGCCCCTACTCCACCGGGGCCGGTAGCAGCCGGCGCGCGATCTCCCCGCCCTTGTCCATCCCCTGGGCCCCAAGGAGGGCGATCAGGTCTCCCCTCGCCGCGCCCTCCACCGCCCGCGTCACTGCCCGCTCGAGCGTCGGCTCGTACACGAACGGCACGCCCTTCGCCTCGAGCGTGCGCAGCACCGCATCGCGCTCCTCGTCCTCGACGCGGTCGCGCTCGCTCGCGTGGTCGTCGCTCGCCGTCACGATCAGGGTCGCGACCATCGGCTCCATCTCGCGCGCGAGCGCTTCGGCGTTCCGCTCGTTGACCTCGACGCCACGCGATCCGCGGATCGCGTACGCGACGCGCAGATTGTGGTGCGGAATCGACCGAATGGCCTCGAAGACGGCGCGGATGCTCTCCGGGTTCCCGACGGTGTCGTCGAGGAGGACGGGGCCCTCCTCGTAGAGGATGTGCATGCGGCGGTGCATTGGCTCCACGTCCGCGAGCGCGAACGCGATCGTGTCGGCGGGAATGCCCGCGATGAGCGCGGCGGTCGCCGCGAGCGCGGCATTGGCCACCTGCTGCCGACCGAGAATGGGAAGCGCCAGCGGAATCGTCATCGGCGCCACCTCGCCGCCGTCGAGCAACGGGAGCGGGCGCCGGACGTGCAGCGCGAACGTCGAGCCTTCCACTCCCATCAGCACACGCTGCACGTGCACCGCCGCCGTCTCGCGCGTGCGCAGCGACACGCCGATCACCGGACGGTCCAGGCCGGTGCTCACCTGCCGCGCCGTGGGGTCATCGTCGTTGACGACCAGCGGGGCACCCGGCTTGAGCATGCCGAAGAAGCGGGTCTTCGTGCGGACGTAGTGCTCGGGGGTGGGGTGAAACTCGAGGTGCTCGTAAGGCACGATGTTCGTGAGCACGCCGAGATCGTACTGGAGCCCCTCGACGCGCTTGAGCAGGATGGAGTGTGACGTCACCTCCATGACCGCCGTACCCGCGCCCTGCGCCGCGAAGTAGCGCAACGAGCCGTGAATCGCCGGCGCCTCCGGTGTCGTCATCCCGGTCTCGACGACGTGTCCCTCGAACCGGATGCCTAGCGATCCGATGACCCCCACCTTCTCGCCGGCCGCCCCGATGATCGTCTCGAGCAGCAACGCGGTCGACGTCTTTCCGAGCGATCCCGTGATCCCGATCATCCGCACCTCGCGCGCGGGGTGACCGTGGAACTCGCTCGCGAGCCTGGCGAGCGCCTCGCGCGGGTCGTCGACGACCAGGGACGGCACTCCGTCCCAGGCTCTCACCGCGCATACGGCGGCTGCACCCCGCTCGAGGGCGTCGGGGATGAAGCGCGTTCCATCGGCGTTCGCGCCGGGGATCGCGACAAAGAGTTGACCGGGCTGCACTTGGCGGGAATCGAGCGTTATGCCCGTGATCTCCCGATCTTCCCCCGAAAGAGGCACGCCGAGCGCGCCGGCGAGCGTGCTCAGGCGCACCGTCGACCTCCGTTCTGCTCCGAAATCCTTGCGTTTCTTACGGTTCGGTACCCATCTCCGCTCTTGACACTGCGTCTGGGGATCGTAGAATACTTGCCGCTCGCTCCGAGCATCGCGAAGCGCGGGCCGGACGAACACGACGCCCTCAGGCCCCCCACAAGGAGAACGTAAATGAAGCGCCTGGCCCTCGTTGCCGCACTGGTTGTCATCACCGCCTGCAAGGCGAATGACGCGGACAACACCGCCGATACGACCACGCAGGTCGCGCCCGCTCCGGCCCCCGCCGACACGATGATGCGGGACACGACGATGCGCGACACAACGATGCGCGATACGACCCGCAACCCCTGATTGCCGGCGTTTCGGTTGACAAGGGCGCGACTCGTCGAGTCGCGCCCTTCGTGCATCAAGCCCCTCACGCAGCCGCCTCGCCGAGCGCGGTGCGCATCCGCGCAAGTCGCTGCGTGAACCGCGCATCGTCGATCACGGGAGACGCGCGGCTGACGTCGACGTCGCTGTCCAGCTCCACCCACGAAACGCACCCGGCATAACGCCTCACCTCGGGTAGCTCCACCGCTGCCGGCAGGCCAGACACGCGGACCGCGACGACCTGCACGCCCGGCACACCTCGGTAGTTGAAGCGCGACTCGACCGCCGGCCACGCCAGCCCGTGATCGCCCTCGATCCCGCGCAGCGCGTCGAGATCCTCCACCTGCCACACGGCGGCGACGTCGGCCAGCAGCGTGAGCCTCACGACTCCCGAGGGCGGCTGCGTGGCGAGGGCGCTCCCGAGCATTGCCCGAAAGCGCGAGGCGAGCTCGGCTTCGCGCGCGTGGAAGAACGTTGGATAGAGCAGGAAGCGATCGTGGCGCACCGCGAAGCCGGTGCGCTGCTCGCGAATGCCTCCCTTGCGCACCATGGCGATGATGTCGCCACGCGCCATCGCGTCGCAGAGCACCGCCCACTCCTTGAGCGCCGTGCGCTCGACGGTTGTGCTCGTGATCACGTGCGGTGGTCCGCCCACCACCGGAACGCCTCGGGGATTCCGATCTCGGGGCGCACCGGCGGCGTCCAGCCGAGCTCGCGCTTCGCGCGATCGGACGAGAAGGGATTGTCGCGTGAGAGAAATGCCACGGCACCTCCGGCCTGGGTGAGCGGAGCACCACGCCGGGCCAGGCCAACGATGAGCGTCACGAGCTTGAATACGGTCTTCGCCAGGGGCATCGGAATCGGAATGAGCCGAACTCGCCGGCGCAATCCCTGTCCCGCGAGACGGATGAAGTCGTGCACCGTCACATTGTAGTCGTTGGCGAGGTTGTAGGCCTTTCCCCCCGCGCCATCCGTGAGCACGGCGCGGATTGCTCCGTCGGCGACGTTCCCGGCGTGGACGATGGCGAGCGTCGAGCGGCCGCCGCCGAGCAACGGGAAGAAGCCGCGTGACAACACCCTGGCGATGCGCGGCGTGAACTGTCGATCGCGCCGGCCATAGACCACGTCGGGCCGCACCGCGCAGCCCCAGATCTCGCCGCGCCGGTGCGCATCGAGCACCATCGCTTCCGACTCCCGCTTGGAGCGCGCGTAGAACGCCGTCTCGGGCAGGGGAGGGAGCTCGACGCTCTCATCGGTGGGGGTGTCTCGATAGCGGCTCGCGCCGCCGTACACCGCGACGCTCGACACCTGAAGAAGGCGCGCGCCCGATGCGCGCGCGGCGGCGATCGCGTTCGCGGTTCCGTCCAGATTCGTCGAGCGATAGGCCTCCCACTCGGCGCGCTCGGGCAGGATGGCGGCCGCGCAATGAAAGATGGCCTCGCACGAGGCGGCCGCGCGCTGAAAGGTCGCGGCGTCGAGCACGTCCCCCACGATCAGCTCGGCGCCTAACGGCTGGAGCCAGGCGGCGCCGGCCGGGTCGCGCACGAGCGCGCGAACCCGCCAGCCCTCGGCGGTGAGACGCTCGACGAGGTACGAGCCGACGAGTCCCGTGGCGCCGGTGACGAGCGCCCGCCTCACGCGATGGGGAAGGGGAGGCGAACCACCTGAGCGGGAACGGCGTCCCGCGCCACCGTGTCGGATTGGGAGACGACGTTCACCGTCGCGCCGGGCTCGATCTCACGCCGGACCATGGCGAGCGCGATGGCGCCGAGCCGCGGGGAGATCGCGGGGCTTCGCACGTCCCCGACGGGTTTTCCCTGCGCGTCGGATAGGGTGGCGCCCCGCACCACCGGTCCTTGCGGCACCATCAGCCCGCGCAGCACGCGGTTCACGTGACCGCGAAAGTGAACGCGCGCCACCGTCTCCTGACCCACGTAGCATCCCTTCGTGTACGAGATGGCGTGCAGCTCGTCGAAGTTGGCTTCCTGCGGGATGGTCGTGTCGTCGATGTCGATCCCCCACTCGGGACGGCCGGCCTCGATGCGTGCGATGTCCCACGCGGCCAGCCCCGCCGGCGTCGCGCCCTCGGTGAGCAGCCGCTCCCAGAGCGGCTCGAACGCGGACTCGGGCACGATGATCTCGTATCCCTCGAGCTCGAGGTCGGGCACACGCGCGATGATCGCGCCCGCCGGAAGGTCGAGCGCCACGTGACCGTACCGCGGCAGCGCACCGAGCTGCTCGGGGTCGAGCCCGGTGGCCGTGGCCAGCGCCAGCCGGGCGCGCGCCCCGAAGATGCCCAGCTGACGCGTCGACGCCGATTCGTCATCGAAGCGCGCGACGCGCGGGTTGATGTACTTGCGCACCATCGCCAGCCACCCCTCGCGCGCACGCGGCGGCGAGTCGATCAGCAGCGCATCGCGCAGCGCGAAGATGCGAAGGTCGGCGACGATCTTGCCCTTCGGTGTGAGCGCGGCGGCATAGCAGCCCTGACCGGGCGTGAGCGCGCTCACGTCGTTCGTCACGAGCCCGGTGACGAGCTCGCTCGCCTTGGGCCCATGGATGCGCAGGCGGCCGCGCGCGCTTCGGTCGACGAGCATCGCACCCGCGCGCAGTGCCGCGTACTCCTCGGCGGCGTCACCGTAATGCAGGACGACGGTACGTCCGCCGACGTCCGCCGTCGCCGCTCCGCCTGTGACTGGTGTCGTCATGCTCTCATCGAATCGCCGGGCCTCTCGAACCGCACCGCACGTCCGTGCTGCTTCCGTCCGCAATCTACCGGAAAGTAACTACGTGGGCGAGCGCTCGGCGCGCGAATACGAGGCGTCGAGCAGATCGATGGGATGCACGGTGCCGCGCCCTGTTCGGGTGCGCAGCATCCCCGCGCCGATCTGCATCTGGCAGCCCGGGTTGCCGGTGGCGACCAACTCCGCCCCGGTGGCGGAGATGTTCGCGAGCTTCGGCGTCAGCACGAGGCCAGAAACCTCCGGTTCCAGCAGGTTATAGATGCCGGCCGCACCGCAGCATTGGTCGGTGTCGGTCAAGGGAACGATCTCGAGGTCGGGGATCGCGCCCAGCACCGCGAGCGGGGGGCGAACCAGCCGTTGTGCGTGCAGCAGATGGCAGGGCGCGTCGTACGTGATCGCGAGCGGAAGTGAGGCGCCGCGCGCAGGGCCCGCGTCGGCGAGCAGCTCGGTGGCGTCGCGCACTTTCGCGCTCACCGCCGCGGCCCGCTCTGCCCACACCGGATCCGATGCCAGGAGATGACCGTACTCCTTCATCATCGCCCCGCATCCCGCCGCGTTCACCGCGATGAACGACAGGTCGGAGCGCTCGAACGCGGCGATGTTCACCCGCGCGAGACGGCGCGCTCCCTCGAGGTCGCCGGCGTGCGCGTGCAAGGCGCCGCAGCAACGCTGACCGGCAACATCGACCACGTCATAGTCGTTCGCGCGCAGCGTTCGCTCGGTGGCGCGGTTCGTCCCGGCGTACAGTCCGCGCATGACGCACCCCTGCAATACGGCGGTCGGGCCGCGCACGCCCGTTCCCCTCCGCGTGTACGGACGATGTGGGACGCGTTCCTCCGTTGCCGCCAACATCGCCATCGCGAAGCCCAGCCGCCCGGGAAGGCGGCCAAGCAGGCGCGGCAGACGTGTCACGCGAAGCAGCCGCGCCCCCGCGAGCATCGCCGCGAGGAGGTGCGGGCGCTCGAAGATCCGCAGGATGAGCCGTGCGACGAGCGGCAGCGGCCGCGCCTGTGCGATCGTGGCGCGCGTCGCCTCGAGAAGATGCCCGTACGGCACCCCCGACGGACATGCGGTCTCGCATCCGCGACAGCCGAGGCACTGATCGATGTGCGTGTGAACGTCCGGATCGTCGATGGCGAGCGTGCCCTCGACGAGCGAGCGCATGAGCAGGATGCGGCCTCGCGGAGAGTCGTTCTCGTCGCCGAGCGCGAGGTACGTCGGGCATGCCTGCAGACAGAATCCGCAGTGCACGCAGGTCATGATCCCCGGAACCGCGGCCGCCAGCGGCGTGTCGGGGAGTGCGCAGGTGGGCCCGACGGCGGCCGTCATCGCGCGACGGCCTCGCCGAGCAGGCCGGGGTTGAGGACGTGTGCGGGGTCGAACCGCTCCCGGATGTCGCGCGACAGGCGATCGCTCACCGGAGAGGGGGCGATCTCGCTCCACAGCGCCGCGGGAAGCCGCTCGAAGATCACGCTGCCCTCGCACCGCGCGAGTCGGCGCGCGACGTCCGGCGTGGTCTCGGGGAGTACGCAGCGCGCGATCCCGCGCCCCACCGACGCGATCATCATCGCCTCGGGCACGCCCGCCGTCGCCTCACGCGCATCCGTCCACACGCTCGCCATCCGCGACGGCCGCGCCGACAGCCGCGCGACGATCGCGCTCGGCGGCTCGGCCGTGCGGACGGTGGTCCAGACATCGCCCGGCATGTCGTGAACGTCCCCGAAGGTGTCGAGGACGCGGCGCTGCGCGCGAACCGACGCCGCATTGCCGGCGAGTCGCACCAGCAGCGTGGTCGTGCGTCCCGCGCCCACTCGTGAGGCGAGGGGCGGCGAGGCCAGCTCCATCGCGAGCGGTGCGATCGATGCCACCCGGAGCGCGGCCAGCAGGGCGGTCAGATGCTCGGGGCGGTCGTCCACTGGCATGGCCCACGTCTCATCGACCGCGGGAAGCGCGCGCAGCCGTACGCTCACCTCGGTGATGACGCCGAGCGTGCCCCACGCACCCGTGAAGAGGCGCGTGAGGTCGAAGCCGGCGACGTTCTTCACCACGCGCCCGCCGCAGCGCACCACCGCGCCGTCGCCGGTGACCACCTCGAGGCCGATGACGTTGTCGCGCGGACCACCAAACGCGTACGCCAGCGGTCCGCTGGCGGCGGTGGCGACCGTCGCCCCGAGCGTGCCGCTCGGATCGCCGAACGGGTCGAGGGCGAGAAACTGTCGATGCGGGAGCGTCGCGCTCTGCAGCTCGGCGAGCGTCGTCCCGGCGCGCGCCGTCAGCGTGAAGTCGCCGGGCTCGTAATGCACGACGCCGCCCAGGCTCGAGAGCGAGAGCGTGCGGGTCGCGTGCACCGGTCGGCCCGCATGGAGCCACGTGCCCCGCCCGGCGATTCGCAGCGGCGCTCGCGCGGCGGTCGCGTCGCGAACGGCATCGCGCACGTCGCCCGATGTCACGCCGGCACCTCGCCGCGCCGCGTGCCGGGCGCCACTCGCCACTCGCGGCACGATCGTACCGGCACGACCTTCCCCGGATTGGCGCGACGCTCGGGATCGAAGACATCGCGCAGGCGGCACATCGCATCGAGGGTGTCGTCGGTGAAGACCAGCGGCATGTAGTCGAGCTTGTCGAGCCCCACGCCGTGCTCGCCGGTGATCGTGCCTCCCGCGGCGATGCACGCATTCATGATCGCGCGCATGGCGTGGTGGACGCGGGCGGTCGCCTCCGCGTCCCGCGCGTCGTAGGCGATGTTCGGGTGCAGGTTCCCGTCGCCGGCGTGGAAGACGTTGCAGACGAGCACACCCGTCTCCTGGGCAATCCGGTGAATCTCGGCCAGAACGTCGGGAAGGCGCGTCCGCGGGACCACGGCGTCCTGCACGACGAGATCGGGGGAGATGCGGCCCATCGCCCCGAACGCTTTCTTTCTCCCCTGCCACAAGCGCGCGCGCTCGGCCTCGTCCCGCGCGACGCGCACCGAGCGCGCGCCCGCCTCGCGACAGAGTCGCTCGACGAGCGCGACATCCTCCTCGAGTCCGGCGGCGAGCCCGTCGAGCTCCACGAGCAGCACGGCGTCGGCGTCCACCGGGTACCCCGCGGCGTAGATCGACGCCTCGACGGCCCGAATGGTGGGGCCGTCCATCATCTCCATCGCCGCCGGGACGACCCCGGACGCGATGATCGCCGAGACGGCGCGGGCGGCGTCGACGATCGCGGTGTAGTCGGCGAGGAGCGTGCGCACCGACTCGGGGTTCTTCACCAGCCGAACGGTGACGTCGGCGGCCACGCCGAAGCACCCTTCCGAGCCGACGAACGCGCCGAGCAGGTCGTATCCATCGCGCTCGCCCTCGGTCGAGCCTAACGACACGAGCTCCCCATCGGGGAGAATCACCGTCAGCGCGATGACGTGGTTGAGCGTCACGCCATACTTGAGGCAGTGCGGGCCGCCGGCATTCTCGGCCACGTTGCCGCCGATGGTGCAGGCGGTCTGGCTCGAGGGATCGGGCGCATAGTGCAGCCCGTACTCGCTCGCCGCGCGCGTGAGCCCCGCATTCACCGCCCCTGGTTCCACCACGGCGCGCCGATTCTCGGCATCGATCGAGATGATGCGCCGCAGCCGATTGAGACCGATGACCACCGCGTCGTTCTCGGCCAGCGCGCCGCCGGAAAGTCCCGTCCCTGCGCCGCGAGGCACGAACGGTACGCGCTCCTCCGCCAGCGCCCTCACGACGGCGATGAGCTGCTCTCGTGTCTC
This sequence comes from Gemmatimonadaceae bacterium, assembly GCA_036556765.1. GTDB lineage: Bacteria > Gemmatimonadota > Gemmatimonadetes > Gemmatimonadales > Gemmatimonadaceae > JAICNG01. The sequence goes on from DATBIU010000175.1 coordinate 10,893, forward strand.
GGGAAACACCGCCAGCGCCGGGCGCTTGCGATAGAAAGGCAGGCCGTCGGCGCTGTACGTAACGAGCTCGCTGGGACGCGAGAGGATGGCGCGCGGCCCGACGATCGACGCCAGGCGGCTGGCGGCGCGCTCCAGCGCCGGCGAGAGCGCGACGCTCGCGGCCTCAGAGATGGGCGACGCCGCCATGGCCATTCGTCTTGGCTCGCGCGTGCGTGGTCGCGCGCTGCTCCATGGGATCGACGGCGGGCGCGAGCACACTGTCGACGGTGCGCAGCCGCTCGCCGGGCGACGTCGATGCGAGCAGCTGCCGGCGGGCGGGGACATCGAGGTCGATGAACGACGCGACCCGGAACGCGAGCAGCGCCGGGTCGTCGGGCAGCTCGGGGATTGCGTCGGCATCATCCGAGATCGTGCGCGCGGCATGCGCGATCCGCTCGAAGCGCTCTCGAACGCGGGTGGCCAAGGGCTCGAGCAGCGCGGTGGGCTCGGGTGCATCCTCGTACGGCACGATCATCCCCACGTGGTAGGGCAGCGGCGACGTCACCAGCGCGCGCAGCAGAAAGCGCTCGCGGCCCGCGACCGTGATGTTGGACCGTCCGTCGGGAAGCTCGTCGCGCGACTCGATGTGCGCGACGCAGCCCACGTCGCCGCCGGCGGCGAGACTCTCCTCGGCGGTCCCCTCGGCGAGAAACAGAACGCCGAAGCGCCGATCGCGCTCGAGGCAGTCCGCGAGCATGCGGCGGTAGCGCGGCTCGAAGATGTGCAGCGGGATCGTGACGCCCGGGAAGAGAACCAGCGGGAGCGGGAAGATCGGGAGTGTGGACGCGGCCACGACTGAAAGGTGCTCGAGGTGCTCGAGGTGCTCAAGGTGCTCCAGGGGGACTTCAGCGCACCTCGAGCACCTCGAGC
>DATBIU010000176.1:0-6937 GCA_036556765.1 Gemmatimonadaceae bacterium
GCTCGAGGTGCGGCCCCTCGAGCACGTCGAGCACCTGGAGCACCTCGAGCACCTTCAGCGCAACGCGCTCGCGATCTCCTCGATGATCTCCATCTGCTCCTGCACCCCGCCCTCCATACCGGACTTCACGATCGTGTCGCGAAGCTCCTTGCTCCCCGTCTCGGTGAGAATCGCGAGCGTCGTGCGGCCGGCCGTCTCGGAGAACGTGACCGTGTTCACCACGCCCTCGCCCTCGGGCTCGCCGGGCATTTCGTAGAACTCGGTGGTGACGATCCGCTCGTTAGGGACGATCTCACGGTACTCGCCGTGGAACGCCACCTCGAAGGAGCCGTGCGCCACCATCACGTACCGCCACTGTCCGCCGACGCGGAAGTCCATCTGGATGCTCGTCACCTCGCCGCGGCGGCCGGCCCACCATCGCTGGATGAGCTCGGGCGTCGTCCACGCCCTGTAGATGAGGTGCTTCGGCGCGGAGAACTCCCGCGTGATCAGGATCTGGGTGTCCGTCGGCAACGTCACGACGGCGGCGCCGCCACGCGTGAGGTCCATCATCGTCCTTCCTCCCGTTTGAGGTCGTTCACTACGTCGTCGAAAGCGTCGAAGCGGTCGTTCCACGAGGCTTCGTAGGTCTGGATCCAGTCGTGGATCGGCTTGAGCGGGCGACTATTGAGCCGGTAGAGCCGGCGTCGCCCGTCGTCACGCGCGTGCACGAGTCCCACCTCCCGAAGGACACGCAGGTGCTTCGACACCTGCGGCTGAGCGAGCCCCAGCGCCGCGACGATGTCGTTGACCGGACGTTCTCCCGCCGAGAGAACGTCGAGGATCTGTCGCCGTCGGGGCTCTGCCACCGCGTTGAAGGCGTCGGTCGTGGTCGGGGCGCGTGCCATGGCGACAATATATGTCCATATAGGAATGTGTCAACTGGCTGCAAGGGCCCCCTTGCGGCCCGTGCAAGACCTGTTCATATTCCGTCCACTAACTAGGCATGGCCGGGACGCCACCAGCGCCCCAACCCTCACCAAGGAGAACAGCACCATGAACCGCTTCCTCCCTCGCGCCACCCTGCTTGCGCTCGCCGTCGCCGCGCCGCTCGCCGCGCAGCAACCGGCCTCGCGCTTCTTCCTCGAGGCGGGCGGCGGCGGCGTCGTCCCCACCTTCGGCATCGCCGACGTCGCCGAGTCTGGCGCAGCGTACGCCGCCACGCTCGGGTTCCGCGCCAGCCCGCGCTGGGTGCTGATGGGCGAGTTCGACTACGGCATGCACAAGGACAAGGCGACCGGCCGCGTCGACATCAACACGCTGCATTACATCGGCAAGGTCGGGTACTCGCTCACCGGTCCGCGCGAGCGGGGCTGGGAAGCGATCGTGAACCTCGGCGCTGGCGCGGTGAGCTTCGACGTCGATGGCGCTCCCGAGAAGCTCACCTACTTCGCGATCAACGCCGGGGCGAAGCTCGCCTACAACTTCAACCCGGCGATCGCGTTCGTGCTGTCGCCGCAGGGTGACATCGCGTTCAGCAAGAAAGACGAGCTCACCACCACCAACGCGTGGGTCTGGCCCTTCACGGCCGGTTTCCGCGTCAACTTCTAACTCGAAAGGAGCACTCTCATGAAGCAGCTCGATATTCTCACCGCGATCCTGCTCGTCGTCGGCGGCCTCAACTGGGGTCTGGTCGCATTCGCCAACTTCGATCTCGTCGCGATGCTCACCGGGGCCGGCGGTTTCGGCAGCAAGAACCTGCTCGGCACGATCGTGTACGGTCTGGTTGGGCTCTCCGCCGTGTACCAGGCGTTGGCCTTCAAGGCCGCGCGCAGTCGCCAACCGGTCGCGGCGTAAGATGCGGTTCCCGGAGGCCAACCCCGGTGTGCCATTTCGGGGTTGGCTCACCGGGTGGGGCTCTCTCCTCGGGCGAGACAGGGGCGCTGTCGCTAACATTCTCGAGGCAGAACCTGTTCAGAACCCCTCCGGAGCGGAGGCTCGCCCGTGACTCCTCGGACCACCGAGCGCCCCGAGTCCATCGAAGGTGGACTGCTTTCGATCGGTGCGCTCTCCGCCGCAACCGGAATTCCCGTCGACACGATCCGCACCTGGGAGCGCCGCTACGGTTTCCCCGTAGCGCAGCGGAAGCCGTCCGGTCACCGGGTGTACACGCTGGCGACCGTGCCCCGACTTCAGCGTATCGCGCAGGCGATCGCGCAAGGTCACCGCGCCGCCGAAGTGCTCACCTCGTCGGAAGGTGCGCTCGAGGCGCTGCTTGCGACGCTCCCGCACGCGCTCGACCGGACGCCGTCGCCGCGCGCGCCAGGGCTCGCGACGCGAGCCGCTCCCGACGATTCAGCCGACCTGCTGGACGCGGTGCGCGCGTTCGACGCCGACCGGTTGAAGCGTGCCTTTCAAGCGGACTGGGCGCGCCTCGGGCCCCTCGAATTTCTGGAAGGGCGCGCCGCTCCATTTCTCACCGCAATCGGCGACGCGTGGGAGAACGGGACGCTCGACGTCCGCCACGAGCATTTCGGATCGGCCGTGCTCGGGGATTTTCTCCGCGCCGTGCGTCAGCCGCTGGAGGATCGTGCGACGGGGCCCGTGGTCGCGCTCGCCACGCTCCCCGGAGAGCTCCATGGGCTCGGCCTCCAGATGTCGGCGGTGGTGTTCTCGCTGGCGGGGTGGCGCCCGCTCGTGCTCGGGGTCGACACGCCGGTCGATCAGATCGTCGCGCTGACGAAGGAAGCGCCCATCGGTGCCGTGGCGTTGAGCTGTGTGCAGCCCGGTGGACGGACGGCGTCCGCGCTGCGCGACCTGCGACGGCGGGTTCCGCGTCGCACGCCGATCATCGTCGGCGGAGCCGGAGCACCCGATGCCGCGCGCGATGCCGGCGTCGAGGTCATTCCCGACCTCACCGCGCTCGATCGATGGGTTCGCACACGCACGCCGTTAGGCGCATGACGATACTGGTCACCGGCGCCACGGGCTATATCGGGAGCCGCCTCGCATGGCGACTGCTGAGCGGTGGCGGCAGCGTCCGGGCGATGGCGCGCGATCCACGCCGCCTCGAGGCGCTGTCTATTGCCGGAGCCGAGTGCGTGGCTGGTGATGCGCTCGAGCCCGCGAGCCTGGCGCCCGCGCTCCGCGGCGTCGACGTCGCGTACTACCTCATCCACTCGATGGGCACGGGCACCGACTTCGCCGCACGCGATCGTGAGGCGGCGGGCAATTTCGCCGCCGCCTGCGCCGCGGCCGGCGTCCGTCGGATCGTCTACCTCGGCGGTCTCGGCCAGTCGACGGCATCGCTCTCGAAGCACCTGGCGAGTCGCCAGGAGACGGGAGACGTGCTCCGCACCGGCTCGGTGCCGGTGACCGAGTTGCGGGCGGCGATCATCGTCGGGGCGGGGAGCGCATCGTTCGAGATCATTCGCGACCTCGCGCGAAAGCTGCCGGTGATGATCTGCCCGCGGTGGGTGCGCTCGCGCTGCGAGCCGATCGCGCTCGATCAGGTGCTCGACTATCTGGTGGGCGTGCTGGACGAGCCGCGCACCACCGGACAGGTCCTGGAGATCGGGGGCGGGGAAGTGCTGACGTACCAGGAGATGATGCGCGAGTGCGCCGCCGCCCTCGGCAAGCGCGTGCGCATCATCACCGTCCCCGTGCTCACGCCGCGCTTGTCGTCGTACTGGCTCAATCTGGTGACGAGCGTGCCGATGAGCATCGCGCGTCCGCTGGTGGAGGGGCTGCGCAACGACGTCGTCACCACCGACCACCGGATTCGCGCCTGGATCCACGTGGCGTCGATGACCTTCCGACAAGCCGTCGATCGCGCGCTCGCCGAGGACGGCGCGGGTCCGCTGGCGTCGCGCTGGACCGGAGCCACTGGGCGCGCCGGCGGAACGACCGTGCCGCGCTCGAGCCGCGTCTTGCGAGACGAGCGCACGCTGCACGCGAACGCGTCGCCCGCGGCGCTCTTCGCCGCTGTCGAGAGGATCGGTGGAGAGACCGGCTGGTACTACGCGAACTGGTTGTGGCGCTTGCGTGGAGCGATCGACCGTGTGTTAGGCGGAGTGGGACTACGCCGGGGCCGGCGCGATCCCACCGCCGTCCGCCTCGGCGACCCGATCGACTTCTGGCGCGTCGACGAGCTCGTGCCCGGTGGGCGACTGCGACTGCGCGCCGAGATGAAAGTGCCCGGCACGGCGACGCTCGAGTTCGAGGTCGGGACGCCACGCGATGGCAACGGAGCGGTGCTCGTCCAGCGAGCGGAGTTCGATCCGCGCGGGCAATGGGGACGCGCCTACTGGGCGGCGCTTCGCCCGATTCACGGCTTCGTGTTTCGAGGCATGGCGGAGGGCATCGTCCGGTCCGCCGAGTCGCGCGTCGTCGCTCGCTAACAGCTTTCCGCGGCGCGGGGATTCCAGCATCCAGGTTCAAAGGACATACGGATGCGGCGGATGCAGCGGATCATGCGGATCATTCCCGCCGCAGTGAGCCTTCGTCCAAGGAGCAAAAAGCAATTGCTTTTGGGTTGCACGAGGAGAGCGCTCAGCGCCAGGAACGATCCGCCCGATTCGCCGCATCCGTATGTCCTTTGAACCTGGATGCCAGGATGCCCGCGATGCCGCTCGTTAGGGTGCGGCGATGCTACCGGTATCCGGTGGCGTCGGCGGGCTTGCCCGGGTCCTGCACCTCGCGCATGTACCGCCACGCGTCGGGCCGTGAGCCGTCGAGATCGGTGAAACCGTAGACCCGGGCCAGCTGGCCGCTCGACAGCGACTGCCCGTTCCAGCGCGCGACGTCCGGATCGCCGGCGAGGTGCGCCACGGCGCGACCGACGTATCGCGGCGTCTCGGAGATGACGAAATGCGGTTGCTTCGCGGTCGCGTCGCGCCAGTTGGATTCGGTGACGCCGTAGATGTCGAGCATCTGCTCGGAGCGCAGCCAGCCCGGACTCAGGGCAAGGGCGGTGCACTGAAGAGGCTGAAGCTCCTTCGCCAGTGACCAGCCCATGCGAACGACCGAGGTCTTGGCGAGATCGTAGAACACCGACAGACGGTAGTTCTCACTGTTGTACTCGGCGGTGCCGTCCGTCATCTCGACGACCAGGCCGCCGGGATTCCTGATCAACAGTGACAGCGCGAAGTGGCTCGTGATCAGATGCGTGTCGATCGCGAGCCGCAGCATCCGCCGTCCGCCCTCCAGCGAATGCTTCCATACCGGGACGTTCCACTCGATCAGGTGGTCGGCCCCCCAGACATCGTTGACGAGCACATCGAGGCGGCCCTGCTCGCGCTCGATGCGCGCGACCAGCGCCTCCACCTGCGCCGGGTCGAGATGATCGACCTGCACCGCGATTCCCTCACCGCCCGCGCCTCGCACCAGCTCGGCCGTTTCCTCGATCGTCTCAGGGCGGTTCAACTCGGATGGTCGCGCACGGGTGCTTCGGCCGGTGCAGTACACCGTAGCTCCCGCCGCGCCGAGCTCGACCGCGATGCCGCGCCCCGCGCCGCGGGTCGCGCCAGCCACCAGCGCGACTCTCCCTTTCAACGGTGGCGTCATCGAAGTCGGAAAAGCGTCACAGGTCGCCCCGTTGCGCGGCACGCCGCCACGCCCACGCCATGCTCGCGAACCAGCCGCCGTTGCCGACGAGGAGACCGGCCCAGAACAAGACTCCACCGAAGCGGACGTCGGTCGTATGGACTGCCTGTCCGAGGAGGGCGAGGCCTAACGCGACGGAGCCGAGCGCGCCAATGAGCGCCACGAGGTAGTCGCGGCGTCGTTCGCTCGCGCCAGCGCGCTCGTCCGCCAGGAGCTGAGCAGCACGCTCGGAAGGACTCAGCGGTTCCAGTTGCTCCATATGTGCCGGAAGTCGGGGTTTGCCGTAGGAGTACGAGGGATTTACCCGATACCCTGAGAGACCTCAGCCGCGCAAGATAGCGCTACGGGGGCGCGATTTCCGCCGCGCCCTGCACCGAGCCCTGTGGGAGGGAGCATGCGAAACCTGAGATTCGGCCCCAACGTCACGGTCTTCCTTCTGTTCTTTGGCATTTCGCTGCTGGATGCGTTTCGGTCGCAGGATTGGCTCAGGGCGGCGCTGTGGCTCGCCGTCGGCCTGGTGTTCCTTCGCGCGGACGCGCTCAAGCCGAAGCAATAACGAGCGGGCGCGAGTCGGGTTCAGATCGTCGGAGCCCAGCCGGGCGCATAGTCACGTTGCCAGAACGTCATCGCGTCCTGGTCACCGACGATGCGCCCGGTGTTCCGCTCGATGCGCAGCTTTCGCCCGGTGTACTGCGCGATGTTGCCGAGGTGACAGAGCAGGACGCTCCTGGCGATCTCGGCCACCGGTGACCTGAGCGCTTCGCCCGTGCGCACGCCGTTCGCGAAGTTCTCGATGTGCGCGCTCGTGTGCGCATCGTTGCCGGCGAAGTCGAGCCCGTCGGCGACCGCCGCCTCACGCTGCTCCGTGACGACGGCACCCTTCAGGTCGTACTGGACGTATCCATCGCGATCGAGCACGACCGAGCCCGCGGTTCCGAGAATCTGCGCGCCGCGCCCACGGCCGAGGATCCGCGTGCCGTTGCAGCTCTGTCCCTGCCAGATGAGGGTCTTTCCGCCCTCGAACTCGAACACCGCTTCCTGCGTGTCGGTGAACTCCCAGTCGTCATCGAAGTGGTATCGGCCGCCAGCGGAGCTCACGCCCACCGGATAGTCGACGCCGAGCGCCCAGCGCGCGACGTCGATCTCGTGCGTGCCGTTGTTGCAGATCTCGCCCGTGCCCCAACGACGGAACCAGTGCCAGTTGTAGTGCACCACGTTGTCGCGAAAGGGCGTGCGCGGGGCCGGGCCCTGCCACAATTCGTAATCGAGGTTGGACGGCACCGGCGCCGCTTTTCCGCGCCCGATGCTGCCCCGCGTGTTCGCGTACCACGCGCGAGCGAGGTAGGGACGGCCG
>DATBIU010000177.1:0-3105 GCA_036556765.1 Gemmatimonadaceae bacterium
CTCGAGGTGCTCGAGCGAACGGCGCGCGCACCTCGAGCACCTCGAGCACCTCGAGCACCTCGAGCACCTGGAGCACCTCGAGCACCTACGGAAAGAGCAGCCGCTCGCGCCACTCACCCTCTTGTCGCTCGAAGAGCCTCCGCTCGTGCAACCGGCTCGGGCGATTCCGCCAGAACTCGACGCGCGCGGGGATTATGCGGTAGCCGCTCCAGTGCGGTGGCCGCGGGACGGTACGCCCCGCGAACCGCCGTTCCACCTCCGCCACTCGCGCGTCGAGATCGGCATGGCGCGCCAGTGTCTCACTCTGATCCGAGGCCCACGCGCCGATCTGGCTCCCGCGCTCGCGCGTCGCGAAGTACTCGTCCGCCTCGCGGTCGCTCACTTGCTCGACCGTGCCTTCGACGCGCACCTGGACCTCGAGCGGCTGCCAGTGAACGGTGAGGGCGGCACGCGGGTTTGCGGCCAGGTCGCGGCCCTTGCGACTGCGCAGATTGGTGTAGAACACGAACCCGCGCTCGTCGACCGCCTTGAGCAGCACGAGCCGCGCCGACGGCTGGCCGTCGGTGCCGACCGTCGCCAGCGTCATGGCGGTTGGCTCGGGGAGGAGCATGCGGTCGACCGCCTGCGCCGCCGCGAGCAGGCTGCGAAAATGTGCAAGAGGGTCCATTCCGAAGTCTCGAGTGTCTCGTACGGCTTGAACGGCAAAGACGTCAGATGTCAGAATTCAGAATTCAGTATTCAGATTCCAGGTTCCAGGTTCCCCATGCACTCTGACATCTGACGTCGTTGTGTTGGCCCCGCTTGCCCAACACGATGGCCCCTCCCGCCATCACGCCGCCACCCCAGGCCCCGGACCTTCGTGACGACCCCTGGATGGCGTGAGCGCCTCTTGGCGCTCGCGGCGCAGCTCGAAGGCAGGGTCGACGCCGCCATGGCGCGGCGCGCCGACCGTGCCGGGCGCCGTGATCCGCTCGTCGTTCACGCCTATCGAGGATACGGAACCAGCACGCGCGTGCGCATCCGCGGTCGCGTCCTCGAGGACGAGGGCATCCCGGCCGCCGGAGAGCGTGACTCGATGTGGCGGAACATGCTCAGCGCCGTGCGCCGGTTCGAGACCGACGAGGTGCCGGGTGCACGCGTTGGGGTTCGCTTCGCGAACGTCACGCAGGAGCTCGTCACCGATGCCGAGGGCTATTTCGACACGTGGATCACTCCGCGTGAGGCGCTTCCCGGGGACACGTTGTGGCACGACGTCGCGCTGGAGCTGCTGGCGCCGCGCGACCCCTCGACACCGCCGCGGCCGGCGATCGGTCGCGTGCTCATCCCGCCCGCGACGGCAAGGCTCGGCGTCATCAGCGACCTCGATGACACTGTAGTCCAAACCGGCGCCACCGATCCCCGCGCGCTCCTCCGCTCGGTGTTCCTCACCAACGCGCGGACGCGGCTCCCCTTCCCTGGCGTGGCCGCGCTCTATCGCGCACTTCAGGAGGGAGCCGGCGGCGGCGAGAACAATCCGGTGTTCTACGTCTCGAGCAGCCCGTGGAACCTGCACGACGTTCTCGCCGAGTTTCTCGCCATTCGCGAGATCCCGGAGGGCCCGATCATGCTGCGCGACTGGGGGCTCTCCGAGCGCGAGCTCCTGCCCACCTCACACGGCTCCCACAAAATCGAGGCGATCCGTGGCATCCTGGATCTCTATCCGACGCTGCCCTTCGTGCTGATCGGCGACTCCGGGCAGGAGGATCCGGAGATCTATCGCGAGATCGTCGCGCGGTACCCGTCGCGCATTCTCGCCATCTACATTCGCAACGTCACGCCGGACGCGCGGCGCGCGGAGCGAATCCGGGCACTGGGGCGCGAGGTGACGGCGGCGCGCAGTGAGCTGCTGCTCGCCGCGCACACCGGCGAAGTCGCCGCGCACGCGCTCGACCGCGGCTGGGTCGACGCCGCGGCACTGGAGCGCGTGCTCCGTGAGGTCGACGGCACCTGACGGGTCAGGAGTCTCCGTCGAGCACGTTGCCGAGCATTCCCAGGACACCGCCCTCCTCTCGCCGTGCACCGCCCGCGCGGGGGGCGGCCGCGATGATGCGATCGGCGAGCCGCGAGAATGGCAGCGTCTGGAGAATCACCCGGCCGGGGCCCGTTAGGCGCACGAAGAACAATCCCTCCCCCCCGAACAGCGCCGTCTTGACGCCCTTCACCATCTCGATGCTGTAGTCGACCGACGGCTGGAACGCGACCAGACATCCGGTGTCGACACGCAGGGTCTCCGCCGGCTTGAGGTCGATGGCGTGCAGCGTACCGGAGGCGTGCAGGAAGGCGAGCCCGTCGCCCGTCAGCTTCTGGAGGATGAACCCTTCGCCGCCGAAAAACCCGGCGCCGATGCGGCGATTGAGCGCGATGCTGACGTCGATGCCCCTCGCCCCGCAGAGAAACGCGTCCTTCTGGGCGATCAGCGTGCCGCCCCAGTCCTTCAAGTCGACTGGCTGGATCTTGCCGGGGTAGGGTGACGAGAAGGCCACGTCGCGGCGGCGCGGCGCCTGGTTCGCGAACAGGGTAATGAAGAACGACTCGCCGGTGAGCATGCGCTTCCCGGCACCGAGCAACTTGCCCATCAGTCCGCCGCCGGCACCGGTGGGATCGAGGGTCGTCGCCATCTCGATCCCCTCCTCCATGTACATCATCGCCCCCGCCTCGGCGATGACGCCCTCGCCGGGGTCGAGAGTCACGATCACCGCTTGCAGATCATCACCGATCAACCGGTAGTCGATCACGTCCGCTGGCATGCACGCTCCTCCGAGGTGACGGGACAGCCGCTCGCGATCTCTAGAGTATGCGCGTCGCGCGGCGATGTCAGCCCCCGGATGCACGAACGCCTCACACCGAGTGGCGCGAGGCGTCGATCCCGCAGCGGCGCGCGGTCAGGGACGCGGAGCGGTGGTCGTCGAGGGCGCCGGCGCGCTGAACGTGGGCTTCACGTCCTTGCGCGTCGCGGAGTCGATGCGCGCGCGCGCCGATGCGGCGGTCAGCTCGGCCACGTACCCCGCGCGGTTGAGGCTGGCGGCGGGCGGTAGCGGCGCGTCCGGCTCTGCCTCACGAGCCGTC
>DATBIU010000178.1:0-3155 GCA_036556765.1 Gemmatimonadaceae bacterium
CCCCCCCGCGGCGATGGGCCAGGGGCCAGGGGCCAGGGGCCAAGGGCCAGGGGTGTGGAAAGGCAAGCGGCCTTTGGCCGCTTGCTCATCCGATGAGGCGGCGGCGGCGAAGCCGCGCCGCCCTTTCAATCCCCTGGCCCCTGGCCCTTGGCTCCCGACCCGCTCAAATGCGCGGGTTCCTCCCCGCCGAGATGGGCCCCGATCGGCAGAACAAGCCTCGCCTCCGCTCCCCGTGCGTCCGCCCGGTTGTAGAGCGTGAGCGTCCCGCCGTGGGCTTCCGCGATTTGCCGGCTCAACACCAGCCCGATTCCCGTGCCGTCGGCCTTGGTGGTATAAAAGGGAACGAAGAGGTTCGCGCTGTGGGCGATGCCGTGTCCCTCGTCGATCACGCGAAGGTCGAGCGCGTCGCCAGTGCGGCGCCACTCCACTCGAACGGCGCCCTGCGTCTCGAGCGTCGCATCGACCGCGTTGCGCACGAGGTTGATCAGCAGCTGCTCGAGCTGGTCGCCGTCGGCCTGTATGAGAAGCCGGGGACCCTCGTGCACCTCGACGCGCGCGCGCTTCTCGAGCTCCATTACGCGATGCACCCACTCGGAGACGTCGACGGTCGCCACACGCGGCCTGGGCAGCCGTGCGAGACGCGTGTACGACGTCATGAAGCGCCCGAGCGATTCGGAGCGCGTGCCGATTACGGACAGGCCACGCTCGAGGTCCTCGAGCCAATCGTCGGGGCGCGGCGATCGGCGAACCAGCTGCTGGAGGCTCCCGACGATGGACCGGATGGGGGCGAGCGAGTTGTTGATCTCGTGCCCCAGCACGCGCACGAGGCGCTGCCATGCCTGACGCTCCTCGTCGCGGAGCGCGCGGCTGAGGTCGGAGACCACCACGAGCTGATGCGGAAGCCCTCCCTGGCGGAACGTGCTGCGTCTGATCTCGACGCGCCCCGACGGCCGCGCGCGATCCCCGCCGGGGAGGAACGCGTCGACGACGCGCCGCGGCTCGCCGTCCAGGAACGCCTGCAACCCGAGCTCCGATGCCTGACGACCGGCGAGTCGCTCGGCCGGCTGGCCAATCAGTCGCTCACCGGCGCGATTCACGAGACGCAGGGTACCCCGCTCATCGAACGCGAAGATGGCGACGTCGATCTCCTCCATGATGCGACGGAGCAACGCGGTCGCCTCGAGCGCCCCCAGCCGCTGATCGCGCAGCGGGTCCCGGAGCGCGTTGACCTCGAACATCGCCTGGCCGAGGGCGTCGTCGAGACGGCCGCCGCGCGCGCGGATGGAGTAATCCCCTTCTCGTAAGGCGGCGATGAGATTGCCGAGCGTCTGGAGAGGACGCACGACGCGCTCCCGCAGGGCGATGCCGAACAGCCACCACGCCAGCACCACCAGGAGCGACAACGTCCACTGGATCTTGAGGGAGTAGTCGCCCGTCCAGAGCAAGACCAGCGAGACGACGACGGCCGGCAGTCCGCCCGCGAGCGCCAGCCGCTGGACGTACTGATCGTGGTCGATGCGCCTGGGACGCTGCGCGCGATTCACGAGATGCCGAACTGCTGAAGGCGCCGGTACAGCGCGCTGCGGCTGACGCCGAGCGCGTCTGCCGCGCGACTGACGTTGCCCTCGTGACGCTGCAGGGCGCGCGTGATGAGCCATCGCTCCGCATCCTCGAGGGTCATCTCCTCCAGCGCGGGTCCCGCGGCAGGCTTCGCACGGAGCTCGACATCCTCGATCGTCACACTCGGGCCCGGCGTGAGCAGCACTGCACGCTCGACCACGTGTCGCAGCTCCCGCACGTTGCCTGGCCACGCATGCGCGAGCAGCGCTCGCATCGCCTCCGGCGTGAAGTCGCGCACCGCCTTCCCGTAGCGCTCGGCCTGCTGCCGCAGGAAGTGATTCGCGAGGAGCGGGATGTCATCCTTCCGGTTGCGGAGCGGAGGAATGCGGATCTCGACCGTGTTCAGGCGGTAGAGCAGGTCCTCACGAAACCGCCCATCCGCGACGAGCTGGGTGACGTCGGCGTTCGTCGCAGCGATCACGCGAACATCGACGTGACGCGTCTTCGATGAGCCCACACGCTGCACCTCGCCGTTCTCGAGCGCGCGCAACAGCTTGGCCTGCTGGGCGAGCGGCACGTTCGCGATCTCGTCGAGAAACAGCGTTCCGCCATCGGCGAGCTCGAAGCAGCCGACCCGATCGGTCTTCGCGTCGGTGAACGCGCCGCGAACGTGGCCGAACATCTCGCTCTCGAAGACACCCTCGGAGAGACCGCCCGCGTTCACCGTGACGAGCGGCTTGCCCGCGCGGGGCGACGCGGCATGCAGCCACCGGGCGACGACTTCCTTCCCCGTTCCGTGCTCGCCCGTGATCAACACGTTCGCGCCGGCGGGCGCGATCTTCTCCATCAGGCGATGCACCGGCTGCATGGCGCGCGATTCGCCGAGCATGACGGGGAGTCCATCGCGGCGGAGCCGGCTGTTCTCGGTCTCGAGCCGTTGCGTCGCGCGAAGCGCGCGGCCGAGGTCCACCTGCGTGCGCAGCGTCGTCAACAGCCGCGCGTTGTCCCACGGCTTCTCCACGTAATCGCGTGCGCCGCGCCGCATCGCCTCCACGGCGGACTCGATACTCCCCCACGCGGTCATTACGATGACTGGAAGCGTGGGATCTGTCGCTTGCGCCTTCGCGAGCAGCTCGAGGCCCTCGGTGCCGGACGTCGTGTCGCGCGTGTAGTTGAGGTCCATCAGGAGCGCGTCGAAGTCGCGCTCCTGAAGTGCGGCGAGGGCCCCAGCGGGGCTGGTGGCCGTTTCGGTATGGAACCCCTCGGGCTTCAGAAGAAGCCGGAGGGCCTCCAGAACGTCGGGCTGGTCGTCGGAGATCAGGATGCGCGGAGATGCCTGAGCCAGGGGCATGCCCGGGAAGGTATTGCCGCGGTAGAGAAGGGGGGAGGCGACCTCTCAGCGCTCGTTCAGCGCCCGTTTCTCTTCGGCCATCGGTAGCGTGAAGAAGAAGCTGCTCCCCTCTCCAGGCTCGCTCTCCACCCAGATTTTTCCGCCGTGCGCCTCGACGATCCCCTTCGCGATCGCGAGTCCAAGGCCGATACCGCGGTGATCCCGGCGGTTCGCCTGCCAGAACTGCCCGAAGATGTGGGGCAGA
>DATBIU010000179.1:0-8173 GCA_036556765.1 Gemmatimonadaceae bacterium
TGAGCACCCTGAGCACCTCATGCCTCCCGCCCCCCTCGCCCTCGAGCGCCGCCGCGCGCTCGCACACCTCCGCAAGACCGACGAGCGCATCGCGCGGGTCATTGCGCAGGTGGGGCCGTGCCGGTTCGCGCGGCGCGCAGACGGCACCCACTTCGACGCACTGCTGCGCGCGATCGTCTATCAACAGCTCTCGGGCAAGGCGGCGTCGACCATCCTCGGCCGCGTCCTCGCGCTGTACGACGGGCGCTATCCCACCGCCGCCGAGCTGCTCGGCACACCGGACGAACGCCTCCGCGCCGCCGGCCTCTCTCGCCAGAAGCTGGGTTACGTGCGCGATCTCGCGCTACACGTGCACGAGGGACTGCTTCCCGTCGATCGGCTACATCAGCTCGATGACGCCGAAGTCATCGACGTCCTCACGGCGGTGAAGGGCATAGGACGATGGAGCGCGCAGATGTTCCTCATGTTCCGACTCGGGCGCCCCGACGTGCTTCCCGAGCTCGACCTCGGCATTCGCAAGGGGCTGCAGCGCGCGTATGGCATGCGAAAGCTCCCCGCCCCTCGGCGGGTGCTGACGATCGGCGCTCGCTGGTCGCCATACGCGACGTACGCGTGCTGGTATCTCTGGCGATCGCTGGACGGAGACGCGAATCTCGCCGACTAGGCACGCTCCCGATCGGTTCGATCTGTTCGCGATCGCGGCCCCAGGCCTCGAGCCGCTGGTCGAGCGCGAGCTTCGCGCCCTCGGCGCCGACGACGTGCGCGTCGACACCGGGGGAGTCGCGTTCACTGGCGGCCGCGAGACGATCTACCGCGCGAACCTCCACCTGCGTACGGCGAGCCGCATCATCGCCCGCGTCGCGGAATTCGGGGTGCGCGGATTCCCCGAGCTCGTGCGACAGGCAAAGCGTCAGCCCTGGGAACGATATCTCGTCGCCGAGCGGCCCGTTCAGCTCCGCGTCACCTGTCGCAAGTCGCGTCTCTATCACTCCGGAGCAGTCGCCGAGCGAGTGTTGGAGTCGATAGAAAAGCGACTGGGTGTCGAGGGGATCGTGGGGGTCCAGGGGGTCCAGGACGACGATGCGATGGGCCAGCTCGTCATCGTGCGCATGGCGCACGACCGCTGTCTACTCAGCGTCGATACATCAGGGGAGCTATTGCATCGCCGCGGGTATCGGGAGGCGACGGCCAAGGCTCCCATTCGTGAGACGCTCGCTGCCGCGCTCCTGCTCGCCGCCGATTGGCGGACGGATGCACCGCTCCTCGATCCGTTCTGCGGGTCTGGCACCATTGCGATCGAAGGCGCGCTCCTAGCGCGTCGCATCGCGCCGGGCTTGCACCGTCGCTTCGCATTCATGGAGTGGCCGGACTTCGACGCTGGCTTGTGGCGACGGGTCCACGCCGATGCCGCGCAAGCCGCGTTGCCGCACGCACCGTCGCCGATCCTCGCCTCGGATCGAGACGCTGGCGCCATCGCCGCGGCCACCGCGAACGCTGCCCGCGCCGGCGTGGCGGCCGACATCACCTTCGAGCAGCGGGCGCTGTCGGCCATCGAGCCACCGGCGCAGCCGGGTTGGGTGTGCACGAACCCGCCCTACGGCGTGCGCGTCAGCGAGCGAGCGGCGCTGCGAAACCTCTACGCGCAGTTCGGGAAGGTGGTGCGCGCCAAGTGCGCGGGATGGACCGTCGCGATGTACTCGGCCGACGCGAGGCTGGAGGAAGCCACGAGGCTGGCGTTCAGGCCGGTTCTGAGTACGACGAACGGCGGGATTCCCGTGCGCGGAGTCATGACGCCGCTCACGCGAAGGAGGAACCAGGCCTGAGGAGTGAGGAAATCGTTTGAATGAGCAGCACTGATTGAATTCCTCACTCCTCGGTTCTCATTGCTCATTCGTTCCAGTGCTCTTTCCTCGGGCCCTCAGCATCCAATCGACACCCTGTTCCACCACCGCGCGATGCGCTCGCCAGCAAGGTGTATCAGCACCGCGATCGTGAAGAACCTGGCGGCGCGGCCCGCGGCGAGGGCGAGCGCGAAGATCGGGAAGGGAATGCCGAACGCGCCGGCCGAGACCGACACGAGCTTCGAGGGGAAGGGCGATACGGAGCTGACCACCACGAGCATCCAGCCGTGTCTCGCGAACAGCGTCCGGATGGTCGCCAGCTCACCCGGGTCGATCCCGAAGATCCCGAGGAGCGGGGCGACGACTTCCGGAAAGGCATACGCGCCGGCCGTGTAGGCGACGATCCCGCCGAGGGTGGATCCCGCGAGCGCCCACAGCGCGAGGCGATAGACGCGACCGGGGTCCGCCAGGCCAAAGGGGACGAGCAGCGCGTCGGCAGGACCGGGCATCGCCGATCCCTGCGCGAACGTCCAGCCCGCGGTCGCGGGGCCCGACCAACCGGACTCCGCCCATCGGTGCAGAGTGGCGAGCACGCGGCACGCACGCCCGCGAAGCCCACCGAGTGGGGCCGCCGGGGGCGGTGGGAGGGTCGAGTTGTGAGGTGCCGATGGCGAAGCCACGCGGTCAGGCCCTTGGGCGCGTTCCCTCTTGAAACACCGGGGAGGGTACCTGTCGTTCCGCCCGGGGTGTCCCATCGGCCCGGTCGACCGCCGGGCCGGGGGCCGAGGCCGGCGCCGGTCGAGCCTGCTCGACGTTGGACGGCAGCACCAGGCGGAAGGTGCTCCCCTCGCCGGGCACCGACTCGCACTCCAGCTGCCCGTTGAGCAGCGTCGCCAGGCGGCTCGAGATCGGCAGACCGAGCCCCGTGCCCTGCTCGTTATGCGTCTTCTGCAGCTGCACGAACTCATCGAAGATCTTGGGGATGTCTTCCGCCGCGATTCCCACGCCGTGATCGACGACGTCGATCTGCACGCCGCCGTGGTCGAGCGCACGATAGATCACGCGAATGGGCTTGCCGTTCCCGAACTTGATCGCGTTCGACAGGAGGTTGAGGAGGATCTGCCGCACGCGCCGCGGATCGCTGACGATCTTGCGCGGCTCACCTTCGACCGCCAGCGCGAGCTCGGAGCGGCGTTCGTCGGCGAGCGGACGCACGGTGACGAACAAATCCTCGATGAGGGTCGGGAACGGCACGGGCTGAAGCTGGAGCTCGATCTTGCCCGCCTCGATCTTGGAGAGGTCGAGCACGTCGTTCACCAGCTCGAGCAAATGCTTCGCCGCCTTCTGGGCGCGCCGCACGCCCTGCGTCTGCTTCTCGTTGAGGGGGCCGTAGATGTGGTCGAGGAGCAGGGTGTTGTAGCCGAGGATCGCGTTGATCGGCGTGCGCAGCTCGTGCGACATGGAGGCGTAGAAGCGCGAGCGCGCCGTGATCGCTTTCTCCAGATCCACCTGGCGACGCGCCAGCTCCTCGTTCACGGACTTGAGCTCGGCCATCGTGTTGGCGAGCGTGGTCGCCTGCTCGCGCAGCTCGTTTTCCGCGCGCACACGCTCGGTGATGTCGCGCGCGATGATGGTGTAGACCTTTCCTTCCGCGAGCTCCAGACAGGAGACGGAGCATTCGATCGGGAAGGTCTCCCCCGACGAACGCACGCCGAGCGCCGACTCGAGATGCGGGGTCACGTGCACGTGCGACCGTCCCGGCCGCGCCACCGGCGCCGAGGCGCACACGCGATCGATGAAGTCGGCGCGATATTCCGGCGGGAAAAACGTGGCGATCTCACGGCCCACCGCTTCCTTCGCCGAGAAGCCGAAGACGCGCTCGGCGGCCGCGTTGAAGAGCGTCACCTGCTGTGCCTCGTCGAACATGATGATCGCGTCGATGGCCGACTCCACCACCTCGGCCATGCGCGCTTCCGACTCCGACAGGCGCACCCGGTGCTGAAGCTCGATCTCGCGGCGCTCATGGAGGCGCAGTCGCTGCTCCTGCTCGCGAAGCTGCCGTCCCTTCTGATGAAGGTCGACGAACACCGACACCTTGGAGCGGAGCACATCGGGGTGGAACGGCTTCGACAGATAGTCCACCGCGCCCACCGAGTACCCCTCGAACACGTACTGCTCCTCCTTGCTGATCGCGGTGAGGAAGATGATCGGCACGTGGCGCGAGCGCTCGCGGGACTTGATGACCTTCGCCGTCTCGAACCCGTTCATCCCCGGCATCTGCACGTCGAGGAGGATGACGGCGAGATCGCGCCGCAACACCTCGCGAAGGGCCTCCTCCCCGGATTGCGCGCGGATGAGGTTGAGCCCGAGCGGATCGAGAATGGCCTCGAGCGCGAGCAGATTCTCCTGGCGATCGTCCACCAGAAGGACATCGACGTCGCGATGTGTCGCCACGCTCTCGCGCTCCGTGCTGGTGTCGATCGCGGTCATGCGCGCGCCTCATCGTTGCGGCCGCGGCGCGGCCGCGCGCTCTCATCGCTGGTGGCCAGCGAGATGAGATAAGGCGTCACACGCTCGAGCGGGAGTGTGTGCGCCTGCGGGACGGCGCGCAGCGCGGCGCGGGGCATGATCGGGCTCTCGGCCGTGCGCGGGTCCTGGACGATCGCCTGCCCGCCGCGGGCGACGATCTGGCGAAGCCCCTCCGCGCCGTCCTCGTTCGCGCCGGTGAGCACTACGCCCACCGCTTCCGGACCGAACCGCTCGGCCACGGACTCGAAGAACACGTCGATGGAGGGTCGGCTGAAGCGGACCGGCTCGTCCACGGAGAGCGAGAACTCATCGCCATCGACGAGGAGGTGGTAGTCGGGCGGCGCGAGGTAGATGTAGCCGCCCATGATGGGCTGCTTGTCCTCGACCTCGCAAACGATGAGGGCGGTGCAATCCTGAAGCAGGTCGCGCAACGCGGCGGACTCCTTGCTGCGGTGCTGAACGAAGGTGATCGGCACGCGGAAGTGCGGTGGCAGCCCGTGCGCAATGGCGCGCAGCGCCTTGAGGCCACCCCACGACGCGCCCACCGCGATCATCGATACGTGCGGCGTCACTTGATCTTCCGGTAGATCTTCTCGCGACGATCGACCGGCTCGTAGTTGTCCTCGAATCCGCTGAACCGCAGCGACTCCTTGCTGCCGAGCCCGAGGTACCCGTACGTGGGGAGCGATTCGTAGAAGAGCTTGTGCACGCGCTGCTGCAAGTTTCGGTCGAAGTAGATGAGGACGTTGCGGCAGAGGATGACGTTGCACTCGGCGAATGAGCGGTCGGTGACGAGATTGTGCTGCGAGAACACGATGTTCCGCATCAGCCGTGGGGCGAACAGCGCCCCGTCGTACATCGCCGTGTAGTACTCGCTGAAGGAGCGCGTGCCGCCCGCGCGCAGGTAGTTCTGCGTGTACTCCTGCATCCGGTCGAGGGGGAAGATCCCCTCCTTCGCCTTGCGGATGACGACCTCGTTGATGTCGGTCGCGTAGATCCGGGTGCGGTCGTAGAGGTCCTCCTCCTCGAGGAGGATGGCCATCGAGTACGCTTCCTCGCCCGTCGAGCATCCGGCGTGCCAGATCCGGATGAACGGATAGGTGCGCAGCGCGGGGACGACGTCGCGCCGGAACGCCACGTAGAACCCAGGATCGCGGAACATCGCCGTCACGTTGATGGAGAGGTCGAGCAGCAGCCGCTCCATCATCGATGGGTCGTGCAGCACGCGATCCTGCAGCGCGCTGATCGTCTTCAGGCGATCGGCATCGATGCGCTTCCAGATGCGGCGGCGCAGCGAGGCGTAGGCGTACGACCGGAAGTCGAAGCCGTAGTGGCGGTAGATCCCCTCGAGCAGCAGCTGGATCTCGATGCGCTCGAGCTCCGGGTGGTATCCCGGCACCGGCGCCTCGGCCGCGGCGGCGATGTCGACGGCGGTGGGGACGGAAGCAGCCGGCGGGTCGGGGGGCGCGAGCTCCACGGCCCTCGCCTCCTCGACCCCTCGATCCCCCGATCCCGGTTCTACCTGTACAGCCATACACGCATCAGCGACAGCAGCTGTTCAGGGTCGACCGGCTTCGTGATGTAGTCCGAGGCACCAGCGGCAATCGTCTTTTCGCGGTCGCCTTTCATTGCCTTCGCGGTCAACGCGATGATCGCCAGACTCTTGAACTGTGGATTCTGGCGGATGGCCTGGGTGGTCTCGTAGCCGTCCATTCCCGGCATCATGATGTCCATCAGGACGAGGTCGATCGACGGGTCGGCTTCGAGGGCCGCGATCGCGTCCTTGCCGTTCTCGACGAACGTCGCCTGCATGCCGTGGTCCTCGAGCATCGACGTGAGCGAGAAGATGTTGCGGACGTCATCGTCGACGATCAGCACCTTCTTGCCGGCGAAGATGCTGTCGGCCGTGTGGAGCTGCTCGAGCATGCGCCGCTTCTGATCGGGGAGCTTCGCCTCGACGCGATGCAGGAACAGCGCGGTCTCGTCGAGCAGCCGCTCCGGCGACTTCACGTCCTTGACGATGATCGTCTCGGCGTACTTGCGAAGGCGGGTTTCCTCGGCCGGCGAGAGCTCCTTGCCCGTGTAGATGATGATCGGGATCGTCGACATGGCGACGTCGCTCTTCACCCGCTCGAGGAGATCGAACCCGCTCATGTCGGCCAGGCCCAGGTCCAGGACCATGCAGTCGTAGTGCGTGGAGGCGAGCTCGCGCAGCGCGTCCTCCGCGCTCGCGACGGCGGTAATGGTCACATCCTCCGCGCCCACCAGCTCGATGATCGCGTTGCGCTGCGTCTCGTCATCCTCGACGACGAGCAGCCGACGGACGCGCTCCTCGAGGAAGTTCTGGATGCGCCCGAAGGCGTCGTCGAGCGCTTCCTTGCTCACCGGCTTCTCGAGGTAAGCGATCGCCCCCGCCTTGAGTCCGCGCTGGCGCTTCGCAATTCCCGAGATGACGTGCACCGGAATGTGTCGCGTATCGGGGTGGTGCTTGAGCCGATCGAGCACCGCCCACCCATCCATGCCGGGCAGATCGATGTCGAGCGTGACGGCGTCGGGGTGATACGCATGCGCGAGATCGATCGCCGACTCGCCATCGAACGCGATGATGCCCTTGAAGTCCTTCTCGCGCGCCATGTTGAGCAGGATCCGCGCGAAGTTCGGATCGTTCTCGACAATGAGCACGCTGCGGTCGCCGGTCTGAATCTCGGCGCGATCATCGGCCACCGGCGACGCGGCCGCGGGCGGACTGCGCTCGGCCCGCCGCTCGGGAGCGGGGGGCGGCTCCTCCACCGCCACGCTCTCGCTGGGCTCGCCCCAATCCATCGCGGCCGCCTGGCGGCTGGCTGGCGGCTGGCGGCCGGCGGCCGGCGCCGCCGCCCGTGGCGTTCCCTGGGCCCTGGCCCCCGGCCCTTGGCCCCCATCCACATACCGCCCCGGCAGGAAGAGGGTAAACGTGCTTCCCTTGCCCGGTGAGCTCTCGACGCGGATCTCGCCGCCTAACAGGCGGGTGATCTCGCGTGAGATCGACAGCCCCAGGCCCGTACCGCCGTACTTGCGGCTCGTCGAGCCATCGGCCTGCTGGAATGCCTCGAAGATGAGCTGCTGCTTGTCCTTCGGGATTCCGATGCCGGTGTCGGCCACCGCGAACGCAATGACGTCCGGCGCGATGTCCAGCGAGCGCGTCGCGAAGCGACGGCCTTTCTCGGCGCGGCGGACGGTGAGCGTGACGCCACCGTTGTGCGTGAACTTGAGCGCGTTGGACAGCAGGTTCTTCAGGACCTGCTGGAGCCGGTGGCCATCGGTGACGATCGCCGGGGGAACGTCGGGCATGACGTCGACCTTGAACGAGAGCCCCTTCTCTTCCGCGAGCGGGCGGAAGTTGCGGTCGACGAACTCGCTGATCTCGGGGATCGGCACCTCCGTCGGGTGCACGTCGAGCTTGCCCGCTTCGACCTTGGACAGGTCGAGCACATCGTTGATCAGATTGAGCAGGTCCGTACCGGACGAGAAGATCGTTTGCGCGTACTCCACCTGCTTCTCGTTGAGGTTCCCGTCCTTGTTGTCGCTGAGCAGCTTGGCGAGGATGAGCAGCGAGTTGAGCGGCGTCCGCAGCTCGTGGGACATGTTGGCCAGGAACTCGCTCTTGTACTTCGAGCTGAGCGCCAGCTGCTGTGCCTTTTCCTCGAGGGCAAGGCGCGCCGCCTCGACCTCCTTGTTCTTCTGCTCGACCTTCTTGTTCTGCTCGGCGAGCAGCGAAGCTTTTTCCTCCAGCTCCTCGTTCACCTGCTGCAGCTCCTCCTGCT
>DATBIU010000180.1:0-11659 GCA_036556765.1 Gemmatimonadaceae bacterium
CCCTCGAGCACCTCGAGCACCTCGAGCACCTCGAGCACCTCGTCAAGAGCACCTCGTCGAGAGCACCTTGAGCACACCGAGCACCTCGAGCACCTTAGGGTCGTGATCCTGCGCCTCGTCGCGGCCGTGCTCCTCGTGGCACTCAATGCATTCTTCGTCGCGGCCGAGTCGGCGCTCGTGCGCGCGCGCCGTCCGCGGCTCGAGGCGCGCGCGCGCAGCGGGTCGAACGGCGCGCGATGGGCGCTGCGCGCACTCACCGACCGAACGCGGCTCCTCGCCGCCAGTCAGACCGGGATCACGCTCGCGAGCCTCGGCCTCGGCTGGCTCCTCGCGGACGGGATCGCCGCGCTCCGCCTCGTCGGCAGCCGGCCAGTGGCCGCGATCGCGGCGATGGTGATCGTCGTGCTCATCGTCGCGTACCTGCACATCATGTTCGGGCAGTTCATTCCGCGCGTCATGGCACTCGCGCAGCCCGAGCGCATCGCGGCCATGCTCTCGGGACCGCTGCTCGCCTTCGCGTGGCTCATCTATCCGTTCACGATCCTGCTGAACCGCTCATCGCAGCCACTCACCCGGCGCGTGGGGCAGACCACGACCCAGGAGGATGCGATGCACTTCCCGGGCGAGCTGCGTCAGCTGGTGGAGCGCGCCGAAGCCGGCGGCGCCATCGACCCGGAGGATGCGGAGCTCCTGGAAGGCGTGTTCGAGTTCTCCGAGAAGAACGCACGGGAGGTGATGACCCCACGCACCGACATTGTCGCCCTCTCGGTCGATGCCTCGCTCGCCGACGTGATCCGCGTGGTCGACGAGACCGGGCTGTCACGCTTTCCCGTCTACGAGGGGTCGATCGACAACATCATCGGCATCCTGCTGGCGAAGGATCTCCTGCCGGGGTTGCGCCGGGGAGAGGATGGCGAGCGGCCGTTCTCGCTGCGGCAGGTGATCCGGTCCGCGCATTTCATCCCGGGGACGCGCGAGGTGGAGGAAGTGCTCTCCGACTTCAAGCGCCTCAAGGAGCACATGGCGATCGTGCTCGATGAGTACGGCGGGACGGCCGGCGTGGTGACGATGGAGGATCTGCTCGAGGAGATCGTCGGCGAGATTCTCGACGAGCACGACGAGCGCGAGGAGCCGGCGCAGGCGCGGGGTGGCGAGGTGCTGGTGGCGGGCGACCTCAACATCGGCGAGCTGAACGAGCGGTTAGGCCTGGCCGTCCCGGAAGACGAGTTCTCGACGATCGGGGGCTACGTGTTCGGGACGCTGGGGCGCGTGCCGCGCGTGGGCGATCGCGTGGCCGCCGGCGGCGCGACGTTCACCGTTCGATCCGTCGAGGGGCGGCGAGCGGAGCAGATCGCCGTGAAGCGGGTTGGGGTGGATTAGATCGAATGAGGAACGAGGGCTGAGGAGTGAGCAATTCGATGGTGTGACCAGATGCCATTCCTCACTCCTCAGTCCTCCTTCCTCATTCGGTCAACGCTCGCCAGGCGCGCGCAGAGCAGGCTTGCACGCACGAAGCTCGACGCGTCCGCGATCCCCTGTCCCGCGATGTCCATCGCCGTTCCGTGGTCCGGCGAGGTGCGCGGAAAGGGGAGTCCGAGCGTGACGTTCACCGCCTCCCCGAACGACGCGACCTTGATCGCGGTCATGCCGACATCGTGGTAGGGCGCGATCACCGCGTCGAACTCCCCGCGCATCGCGCGGACGAAGACGGTATCGGCCGGAAAGGGCCCCAGGAGCCCCGCCTCACGAGCCGCCGGCGCCAGCAGGGTATCATCTTCATCCCCAAACCGGCCGCGATCGCCCGCGTGCGGGTTGAGGGCGCAGAGCGCAATGCGAGGGGTGGCGATGCCAAACCACCGCCGCAGCCCGTCGCTCGTCAGGCGCGCGGCATCGAGAATCACCTCACGCGAGAGTGTGCGCGGGACATCGCGGAGCGGGAGGTGCGTGGTGGCCAGCACGACCCGCAGCCGGTCCGACGCCAGCATCATCGCCGTGCGCGTGCTCGTCAGGCGGGCGAGCATCTCGGTGTGCCCGGGATCCGTGTAGCCGCCCACGAGCAGGGCGTGCTTGTCGATCGGGGCCGTTACGATGCCGTCCACGGTGTGATCCAGCGCCAGCGACACCGCCCGCTCGATCGCCCGCCCGGCGAGCCGTCCCGCCAGACTCTCGCCGCCGGCGGGATTCCACGCACCCACCGACTCGGCGACGTCGAGCCCCATGTCCGGCGGGCCGATGATCACCGGCTCGCACGCGTCCCGCACGTCCGCGTCCGCGAGCGCCTTGGCGACCACCTCGGCCCCGATGCCCCGCGGATCGCCCAGCGTCATCGCCAGGCGCGGGCGCCTCACGAGCTGGGCTCGTCCCGAAGGACGC
This sequence comes from Gemmatimonadaceae bacterium, assembly GCA_036556765.1. Classification (GTDB taxonomy): domain Bacteria; phylum Gemmatimonadota; class Gemmatimonadetes; order Gemmatimonadales; family Gemmatimonadaceae; genus JAICNG01. Next base: position 2,374 of record DATBIU010000180.1, read on the forward strand.
GGTAGAGCGTCTTCGCGTCGGCGCGGCTCACGTTCTTCCCGATGTCGCCGGTGAGCTCCACCTCGAGTGTGCGATGCGCGTACTCCACGCGAATGCGATCGCCGACGTGCACCTCCTGCGATGCCTTCGCCGCCTTTCCGTTCACGTGCACCGCGCCGACGTCGCACGCTTCCTTGCCCTCGCTGCGGCTCTTCACCAGGAGGAGACGCTTGAGCGCGAGGTCGACGCGCACGCTAGATGCGAATGGAGACGAACGTGCCCTCACGGAGACTGTCGAACAACCGACGGACCGCCTTCTGCTGCGCCAGCTGCTCGCGGATCTGCTGGCGAAATTCCGCCAGCGATGGCTCCCGCTCCGGCTCGGCACTGGTGAGCTGAAGGACCACGAACTTCGGCACCTCGCGCGCCGCGTCATCGATCTCGAACGGATCGACGATCTCGCTGGCCTGCCGGCCCTCGATCGCCTTCTGATAGGGCTCGGGCAGCTGCGTTCGCGGGAAGGGGTTGGGGATGCTCCGCTCCTCGATCGGATCGTGATACCTCGCGACCAGCGAGTCGAAGGCTACCCCGGCGCGCCATGCGGCGGCGACGGAGTCCGCGCGCGCGCGCGCGGCCACGACGTCCGCCGAATCGAGCGCCGGCCGAATGAGGATGTGCCGCGCCTTGACCTCGGCGGGCTGCACGCGATCGACCTTGGCGATGTGGAAGCCGAACGCCGTCTCGAAGACCGGGCTCACCTGCCCCGGCCCCATCCGGAAGATCACGTACTCGAACTCCGGCACGAGCCCCTCGCTTCCGCCGCCGCGGCGGCGCCAGCCGAGGTCCCCGCCGGTTTCTCGTGAGGCGGGATCCATGGACTCGCGCTTGGCGATCTGCTCGAAATCGCCACCGCGGCGAATCTCGACGAGCAACGATTCCGCTTTCAGTCGAGCGGCCTCGCGCGCCTTCTCCGACGGTCGCACCGGGACCACGATCTGACGGAACGTCACCGTCGCCGGCAGCCGCGGCACCTGGCCCTTGTTCTCGTCGAAGAACTTCTGCACCTCGTCCTCGCTCACCGGCGCGGGCGGCAGCTTGCCGTCCTGGCGGAGCTTCTGGAGCAGTCGCTCCTGGAGGGCGCTCCGCCGCTGCTCGTCCATCAGCCACCGCCGGTATTCTTCCGTGGACCCGAAGCCGGAGCGGCGCAACAGGTCGTTGAACTGCGCCTCCGTCTGAAACTGCCCGCGCACCTGGCGCATGCGCTGATCCACCGTCGCGCTGAGCTCGGCATCTTCGACCGTCACGCTGTCCTGCCGCGCCCGCTGCACGAGGAGCTCGGTCTCGATGAGGCGGTTGATGATGTCACGCGCGAGCCCCATTTGCGCGGTGGAGTCGTTTGGCAGCTCGCGACCCTGCGCGCGCATCACGTTGATCTCCTCGAGCACATCGCTCCAGAGAATCACCTCGGTCCCGACGACCGCGACGACGCGATCGACCGGGACCGTTTCAGGCTCCTGCGCTCGCGCGGCGCTCGAGCCCAGCAGGGCGAGCGCCGCGAGGAAAACGAATCGCGTCATGGAGCGTCGTACCCCATCGAGCGCGGCGGGGTTTCCGTCATGGGTTCGGCGTGGGCGGTGGGGGCGTCTGCTGTCCGCCTGCGGGGGGCTGCCCGCCCTGCGACTCCGGTCCCATGGGAACCTGGGACTGCGGACGGGTTGCCGCGCGCGTCGAATCCCGCGTCGCCCGAATCCGACGCGCGCGCTCGAGCGCCCGCTCGACACCCGCGTCGGCGATCTTCCAGTCATACGTGTCGCGGAGCAGCTCCGACACCTCGCTGGGCACGGGGACGAACTGTGCCTGGTTGGCGAGCAGACGGTCGAGATATCCCTCGATGCGCGCCGCGGCCATCCGCTCACGCTCCTGCTCCGTCTTCGCGCTGTCCACCAGTTGCGCGGGGGCAACCCCGAGCTGGGTCCACGCGTTGCCGACGACCTGCGCAAAGGTCCCGCGGAGCTGACCCAGCTGTTGGGGATCCATCGGGACCTTCGCGCTATCGGCGGCGTGGAGGATGAGCTCGTTCCGCACCATGTTCTTCACGAACTGCTGCACGATGGAGTCGGGCGCCTGCGCGATCACCTGCTGCACCTGCTGGCGCTGCGGGAAGATGCGCACCCACCGGCCGAACTTCTCGGCGGTGAAGTTGCCGATCTTCGTCGTCGCGAGCACCGTCTTGTCCTCGCGATGGCCGTCGAGATCGGCGACGACCGCGCGCGCCACGGCGGCGGCGTCGTCCTTGAGCTTGACGTCCGCACCCGCTTCGAGGTTGGCGACGAACGTGCTGTCCGCCACCTGCGTCGCGCGGCGCTGCATGGCCTGGCCGATCTCGCCGCGCACCTCGGAGAACGGCGCGCGACGAATGATGTGGTAGCCGAACTGCGTCTCGACGAGGGGGGAGATCTGTCCCGGCTGCAGCCCGAGCAGCGCCTGCTCGAACTCCTTCACCATCATGCCGCGCGGGAAGAGGCCGAGGTTGCCGCCCTGTTGCCTGGCGGTGGGGTCGTCGTTCGTCTGGCTGGCAATCTGCGCGAAGTTGGCCGCCGTCACGCGCGCACGCGTCGCCTCGGCGCGGCGTCGCACCGAATCCTTCTGCGCGGGCGACATGTCGGGCGCGGTGCGGAAGAGGATGTGCCGCGCCGCCAGGACCTCGCCCTGGCCGTAGCGCGCTTCGTTCGCCGTGGAATCGTGCTTGGGTGCCGCTGCCATCATCTGGTCGTGGAAGGCGTTGACGCGGGCCTCGGCAATCATCGGCCAGAGCACCTTGTCGAGGCGCGCCGTGTCCTTGAGCGAGTCGCCGGCCGCCGCGGCGTGGCCGAGGAGCTGGTAGTCGACCCACAGGCCCGACACCGTGCGCGCGAACTCGGTGGAGATCGGGAAGTCCGTGTTCCCAATCATCTCGGCCAGGCGCTCGACCGAGAGCTCCTGGTCTTCGGCGCGCGCGGCGACATCGACGTGCGCGGTGAGCGCTTCCTTGAAGCCTTCACACGCGGCCAGCGTCATGCCGGCCGCAACGACAGCGATCAACGAACGATTCATTGGCGGATCGAACTCCGGAGATGTGGGGACGCCTCGGGACTTCGCGAACGGTCCCGATCCGCGAGGAGACTGCCGAGGGCGCGGACGAGCCCATCGAGAAGTGAGGCGCCGCCCTGTCGCGTGAGCTTCAGCGACAGCGGGTGCGCGCGCCGCACTTCCGCCTGGAACTGCACGTCATGAAAGGCCGCGGTGAGCCCCTTGAGGCGCGGCACCGCATCCTCACGAAAGGTAATACGCGCTTCCTCACCGCGCACCAGGAGCCCTTCCACCCCCAGACGGCCGCCGAGAATCCGCAGCTTGGCCGCAGCCAGGAACGCCTGCGCCGGAGGCGGCAGTGGGCCGAACCGGTCGCGCAGCTCATCGCGCAGCGCGTCGACCTCGGCCGGCTCCGACAACGTCGTCAGGCGGCGATAGACGTCGAGCTTCGCCTCCTGGAGCGGCACGTACTCGTCGGGGAGATAGGTCGGCGTGTCCATGGACACGTCGGCCGGCACGAGCCTCGGCGCACCCTCGCCGCGCATGAGACGCTTCACCGTCTCGTCGAGCATGCGCAGGTAGAGGTCGAACCCGACGGCCTGCACGAACCCCGACTGCTCCGGGCCGAGGAGGTTGCCCGCGCCGCGAAGCTCGAGGTCCTTGAGCGCCACGCGGTACCCGGAGCCAAGCTCCGTGTGATGCTCCAGCACCTGAAGGCGCCGCTCGGCGTCTTCGTCGACGGCGTCCGGAACGAGGAGGTAGCAGTACGCGCGACGGTGCGACCGGCCGACGCGGCCGCGAAGCTGGTAGAGCTGCGCGAGCCCGAAGTGATCGGCGCGATTGACGAACATCGTGTTCGCGTTCGGAACGTCCAGCCCGGATTCGACGATCATCGTCGACACGAGCACGTCCACCTCGCCGCCGACGAACCTGCGCATGACCTCCTCGAGATCGCGCTCGCGCATCTGGCCATGGCCGACGGCCACGCGCGCACGCGGCGCGAGGCGGCGGACGTGATCGGCGATGGCCTCGATCGTGTCGATGCGGTTGTGGACGAAGAACACCTGCCCCCCGCGATCCACCTCGCGTGCGATTCCCTCCTCGATGAGCCCCTCGTCCCAGGGCTCGACGAAGGTGAGCACCGGTGAGCGATCGCGCGGCGGCGTTTGAATGAGCGTCATGTCGCGCAGGCCGGCGAGCGAGAGATGGAGCGTGCGCGGGATGGGAGTCGCGGTGAGGGTGAGCACGTCGGTCGCCAGCCGGAGCTGCTTCAGCTTTTCCTTGTGCTTCACCCCGAACCGGTGCTCTTCGTCGACGACGATGAGACCCAGGTCGCCGAAGCTCACATCGTCGCTGAGCAGGCGGTGCGTGCCGATGACGATGTCCACCTTCCTCGACCCCAGATCGGCGAGGATGACCGTCTGCTCCTTGGGGGTTTGAAAGCGCGAGAGCGTCTCGACGCGCATCGGGAAGTCGGCCAGCCGCTCGGTGAAGGTGCGCCCGTGCTGCTCGGCGAGAATGGTGGTCGGAACCAGCACGGCCACCTGCTTCCCCGACTGGACGGTCTTGAACGCGGCGCGCACCGCGACCTCGGTCTTGCCGTATCCGACGTCGCCGACCAGCAGCCGGTCCATGGGACGCGGGGCCTCCATGTCGGTCTTCACTTCCTCGGTCGCGCGACGCTGATCCGGCGTGTCCTCGAAGAGAAAGGACGATTCGAGCTGGCGCTGCCAGGCGGTGTCGGGAAGCGCCGGCATTTTCGTCGCCATCTTCCGTCGCGCGTACAGGTCGAGGAGCTCGAGCGTCATCTCCTCGAGGGCCGCGCGTGTCTTGTCGCGCTGCGCCGCCCAGCGCCGCCCGCCGAGCTTGTGCAGACGTGGGGGCGTCGCGTCATCGCCGTCGGTCGCCGAGCGATACCGCTCGATCTGGTCGATGCGATAGAGGGGGACGTTGAGCCGATCGCCGCCCTCGTACTCGATGACGGCGACCTCGAGCGTGCTCTGTCCGGCAAAGATGGTGTCGATGCCGCGGTAGATGCCGATCCCGTGCTCGAGGTGCACGACGAAGTCGCCCGCCTTGAGGGCGGTCATCGTCTCGAGCGGGGCACCGCTCGCATAACGACGCGCGCGCCGCAGTCGGCGCTCGCGACGGAAGATCTCGTGGTCGGTGAGGATTCGCAGTCCGGTTGCCGATTGCGGACTGCGGACTCCGTCGTTCGGAATCACGAACCCGCCACCCAGTACCGCCACGGCCAGGTTGGCGCTGACCGGCCGCCGTCCGCCCTCGCCTAACAGCTCATCGAGACGCTCGGCCTGGCCGACGTTGTCGCACAGGATCAGCGTGGGCATGCCGTCGGTGAGGATGGCGCGGAGCCGCTTGATGTCGCGGTCGATCGCCTCCGGGCGACGCAAGGGGAAGGTGACCTCGGCCGGGGATTGCGTGTCGTCGTCGCGTTCCCGGAGCGCGAGCGACGAGAACTGCGCCATGGCGCGCAGCGCTTCCTCCGGGGGGCGAAAGAGCTCCTCGCGCGGCGGCGCGTCCTCGCCGCGCCGCCGTGCCAGCTCGATGTGGTGCCTGGCTTCCTCCCACGTACGCCGCATCTCCGGCTCGAGATGCGTGCCGCCGGGGAGCACGATCACCGAGTCGGGAGGCAGCAGCTCGGTGAGCGAGCCGCGGGGCACCGCCGCATCGGCGTCGTCGTCGGGAACCGGCGTGTCGACCGGGAGGATGACGGCGCGCTCGACGTCGCGCGTGGAGCGCTGCGTCAGGATGTCGAACTGACGCAACGAGGTGATCTCGTCGCCCCAGAACTCCAGTCGCACCGGGCTCGCCATCCCGAATCCATAGATGTCGACGATGCCGCCGCGCACGGAGAACTGGGCGACATCGTCGACGAGGGGGACGCGCTCGAAGCCGATGCGCTCGAGATGGGACGTGAGCGATTCGAGCCGACGCTGCTCGCCGTGGCGAATCTCCAGCCGTCCCTGCCTGAGCGCCCCGGGAAGGCGCGTCCGCTCGAGCACCGCGCGAGCGGTGGTGACGAGCAGCCGCACTTGGCCCCGTGCGACTCGCTCGAGCGTCTCCACGCGCTCGCCCGCGACCTCGAGGTGCGGCTCGACCTCGCCAAATCCCTCGCGCGGTGGATACAGCGCCACGCCATCGGCGTCCTCGACGAGCGAGGCGAGGTCCGCGAGCCATCGCTCCGCGTCCGGAAGGGTCTCGGCAACGATGACGAAGAATCGTCGCTCGCCCACACGACGCGCGAGCGCGGCGGCGAGCGCGGCATCGCTCGAGCCGGGCCGCCCCGCGATCGTGAGGCGATGCCCTGGCTCGGGGAAGGTGTTGGTGACGCGTGCGTACGCCGGAAGCGATTCGAGCGCGTCGAGGATGCGCGGCAGCGCCACGCTAAGCGGTCCTCCGTTGTCCGGCACCCGCCACGGCCGATTCCAGGAGCAACACGGCGAGCGCCACGATCAGCACGGGGACGAGCAGCGAGCGACGTGGCGATGACGAGAAGAGCGCGGCGCCCCACTCGGCGCTGTCCGGGAACACGACCTCCCGAGCGCGCACCCGGGACGTGAGCGCCGGCGCGTCGAGGCGGGTGAGGTCCGACTCGTCAGGCTCGGGGTTCACAACGAGCGCCCCCACTCGCCGTGTGCCACGGAGAAAGAACGCGACCCCGGCGCGGTCGGGCGCGACGATGGTGTCGGTGGTGAGCGTGACGCGCCGTCCCCCCTGCAGCTCGAGCACGTCGGCGCCGGCGGGGCGTGCCACCGGCGCGCCGGGCGCGGCATGAACCACCTGTCCCGCATCGCCGAACAGGCGCTGCGTCACGACATCGGTGAGCCACGGGATGAACGCCGCGCGCACCGGCAGCGAGGTGGCATCGGGGGTGAGCGGCGAGGCGACGAGCACGTACCCCGGCCCGGCGACGATCCACGGCTCGGAGCCGGCCACCGCGATCGTGTCGGCGACACCTCCGCCGACCAGGCGCAACGAATGGCGACGCGCGATCATCACGCCATCGAGCGGGCGCACCCCTTCGGCGGTTCCGCGCGCGGCGATGTCCCCCTGACGCAGCTCCCCGAGTCGCCATGGCACGCCGAGGCGTTCGAGCACGCGATTGGCGGCGCCGGCGCGAACGGGATCATCGGGCGCGAACAGCAGCGCCGGAAGCCGGACGGCGACATCGGCGGGAGCGATGCCGACGTCGCTCCCCGCCACGACCCGCTCGGTCTGGCGCAAGGCGTCGACGGCGCTCTGGGCGAAGGTCGCGATCTCACGATGCACGGCGATACCCGGGGCGGGACCGATCCAGGCCGCGAAATGGCGCACGTCGTCGCCCCGCAGCTCGTCAGGCTCGAGCTCCACCGTGCCGGCACTCCAGCCCTGCTCCGGCGGCGCGACGCGCACGATCACCTCCTCATCGCGCGCGGCCGTGCCCCGCGCGAGCGTGCGCCCCTCGAGGGTGAATCGATAGGTCGCGGTGTCGGGCGCGCGGAACCGAGCGACGACGGCGCCGCGAGGAGTCCATCGCGTCGGCTGGGCATCGGCGCGAGACACCGCCATGTTCGGCGGCGGCGCGCCGGGCGCACGGTGGAAGATCAGCCGGACGTCGCCAACCGACACCGGGCGACGCCACGCCGATGCCTGCCCGTCGGTAATGACGACGACTTCCCGCTCACGCATCCAGCGTGCAGACGCGGGACCCTCGCGCGCGAGCGCGGCCGCGCGAGCAATCGCGCGCTCGAGGTCACCGCCACCGGCCAGCGGCTCGACGTGATCGATCGCGTCGAGCATCGCGCCGCGCGATCCCCCGCGGGACACCCCGTCGGCGGTGACGAGAAAGAGTCGATCGTCCCCACTGGCGCGCGACACCACCTCACGAGCGCGGGCACGCAGCCCATCGAGCACCGGCGCTCCATTCTGGATGGCGGACGAGCTGAGAGAGTTGTCGAGGACGATCGCCACCGTCGTCGGAGCGTGGCCGCCGCCGGCGAGCCGCGCGATCGGTCGCGCGGCCGCGGCGGTGAGGATGAGCACCGCGGCGACGCGCAGCAGCATGAGGAGCAGGTTCCTCATCCGCAGCTTCCGGCTGTGCTCGCGCTCGGCCCGCGCCAGGTAGCGGACCGCCGGGAAGTCGATGCGGGTTCCGATCCGGCGCCGCATGAGGTGGAGCAGGAGCGGCACCGCGATGGCCGCCGCGGCCGCGAGCCAGACCGGTGAAAGAAATTCCATTCAGGGCAGCCGCTGGCGGATCGCGAACGCGCGTCGCAGGGGAATGCCGAACGGCTCGTTCGTCATGACGACCTCGTACGACGCCCCCACCGCCGACAGCGCCGCGCGCCACTCGGCGATCGCCGCGAGCACCGTCGCGCGATAGGCGGGCCTGACGTCGGCGACCGTGGCCGTCACCTCACTGCCCGACTCCGGGTCGACGAAGATCGCATCGCTGGCGAAGGGCAGCTCCCGCTCCGCCGGATCGAGCACGTGGAGCACGGTGACGTGATGTCCCGCGCCACGAAGGGAGCGCACGGCGCGCACCACCTCGTCCCCTTCCACGAGCAGATCGGACACGAGCAGGATCATCCCGCGCCGGGGCACCACGCGCGCCGCGCGCTCCAGGGCGCCGGCCGCGTACGACGCCTTTCCGGCGCCCCGGTCGTCGAGAGCCGCCACCAGCCGGCGCCATTGGCCCGTTCGCATCTTCGGCGGGATCACGGTGCGCACCGTGTCATCGAACCGCACCAAACCCACCGAGTCGCGCTGCCGTAGCAGAAGCAACGCCACGGCGGCGACGAGCCGTTCCGCGTACGCGAGCTTCGTGAGGCGAGCGGGGTCGCCCGTCCACGCCATCGACGCACTCACGTCCAGCACGATGGTCGCGCGAAGATTCGTTTCCTCCTCGTACTGCTTGACGACCCACCGGTCAATGCGCGCGGCGATGCGCCAATCGACGTAGCGAAGATCATCACCAGGTTGATAGGGTCGATGCTCGGCGAATTCGACCGAGAATCCTTTGCGTGGTGACCGGTGGAGACCCGAGATGAATCCATCGACCACCCAGCGCGCCACCAGCTCGATGCGCCCGAGCGCCGCCAGCATGGCGGGATCGAGAAGGTCGGCGCGTCTGTGGGCGGAGGTGGTCATTGCGGTTGACTGAAGGCTAACTCGAAGGGCGAGGGGATCGAAGGGATCAAAGCGGGGGATCGAAGGGATCAAGGGGATCAAAGGCGAT
>DATBIU010000181.1:0-11739 GCA_036556765.1 Gemmatimonadaceae bacterium
ATCTACACCGCCGATGTCGATGGGACGAACGTGGAGCTGTTGACGACGTATCTCGCCGGCGACCAGAGCTACCGGTCGAACCCGGCATGGTCTCCGGATGGGCGCGTCGTCGCCTTCCAATCGCAGGTGGCCGGGCGCTTCCAGATCATGACCATCTCGCTGCGTGATCGCAGCATGAAACAGCTGACGAGTGAAGGCATCAACGAGGATCCGGCCTGGGCCCCTGACGGCCGGCACATCGTCTTCACGTCGACCCGCACCGGGACGAAGCAGCTCTTCGTGCTCGACGCGGAGACCGGGCGTGCGCGTCAGCTCACGCGCACGGGCGGCGCCCGATTGGCGGCGTGGTCTCGCGTTCTCGACCGCACGCCATAACTTCCGCCCTCGACCACAACTCGGAGCGTACCATCATGACCCATCGTATCCCACGCACGCTGCTCGTCGCCGTGGCCGTCGTCGCCGTCGTGAGCGCCTGTCGTCGGACGCCGCCCCCACCGGTTTCGCCGTCGCCGACGGTGAACCAGGACAGCATCGACGCCGCCGAGCGCGCGCGTCGCGAGGCGGCGGAACGTGCGGAGGCGGCTCGACGCGACTCGATCAACCGCGCCAACGCCGCGCGCGAGGACTCCCTCCGGCGCGCTCGCGAGGCGATGGAAGGGGTTCGCTCGGCTCTCACCGCGCCGATCTACTTCGACTACGACAGCGACGCGATCGGTGACGCGGCACGCTCCGCGCTCGATCAGAAGCTCGCCATCCTGCAGTCGAACAGCGGCGTGCGGCTGCGCGTCGCCGGCCACGCCGATGAGCGCGGGTCGGACGAGTACAACCTCGCGCTCGGGCAGCGTCGTGCCGCGGCGGCGAAGCGGTATCTCACGCAGCGAGGCATTCCCGAGGCGCAGATCGAGATCATCAGCTACGGCGAGGAGCGGCCGGCCGCGAGCGGGAGCGACGAGGCCGCCTGGGCACAGAATCGCCGCGATGAGTTCGAGATCACGGCTGGGGGCGACATGTTGAGAGCGCCCTCGGGTCCATGAACGCGCTCGTCAGGCGCATGGCACCGGTCGCCCTCGTGGCGACCGGTGCGTGCTTCGCCACGCAGACCGACGTGCGCGTGCTCCAGACGGACGTGCAGAACCTGCGCGCCGAGCGCACCCGTCAGGATTCGGTGATGCAGCAGCGGTTCACGGAGCTCATGGCGTCGCTGCAGACGACGAACGACTCGGTGCGCTCTCTCTCCAACCGCGTCACGCGGCTGCAGGGAGACGTTCGTGGCGATCTGTTCCAGATGAACCAGCAGCTGCTGCAGATCCAGGAGCTCACCGGGCAGAGTCAGCGTCGCCTCCAGGAGCTGCGCTCCTCGCTCGAGGCACGGCAGCAGGAGCCCGCGCCGGTGACACCATCGACGACACCGCGCGACTCGGCGGGTGCCGCGGCCCCCGGCGCACAGACGCCCCCGGTTGCCGCGCCGTCCGGTCCGCCGGCGGGATCCCCGGGACCAAACCAGCTCTTTCAATCCTCGCTCGACCAGATGAGACGGGGCAGTCCTGCCAGCGCGCGCCGGGGATTCGAGGAGCTGCTTCGGCTCTATCCGACGTCGGAGCTCGCGGGTGAAGCGCAGTTCTACATCGGCGAGGCACTCGCCGCCGAGGGCAACCCTGCCGCCGCGGATACGGCGTACGGAACCGTGGTCGCGAGGTACAGCGAGTCCCCGCGCGCGCCGACCGCGCTGTACAAGCGCGCGCTCCTCCTCCAGCAACGGGGGAACGTCGCCCTGGCGCGAACCGCCCTGAACGAACTCCTCAGGCGATACCCGCGGTCGGACGAAGCGCAGCTCGCGCGCGACCGGCTGCGCACGATGCAGTAGCGAGGAGTCGTGGGACCGAAGACGTCGGGCGCGGAGATGCCGTTCCTCGATCACCTCGAGGAGCTGCGCTGGCGTATTCTATGGTCGATGATGGCGCTGATCGGCGGGATGATCGTCGCATTCGTGCTCGTGACGAAGGTGGACGTCATCGGCTTTCTCCAGGCGCCGATCCTTCCGCACCTGCACGGGCGCAAGCTCGTGTATACGCACCCCGGCGAGCCCTTCGGGATCGTGATGAAGGTGTCCTTCGGCGTCGGCCTCGTGCTCGCGCTGCCGGTGATCATCTACCAGGTGTGGGCGTTCCTGTCCCCGGCGCTCTATCGGCACGAGAAGAAGGTGGTGATGCCGGTCATTGGGGGCGCGGTGCTGCTGTTCGCGACCGGGGTCATCATTGCGTACCGCGCGATTCTCCCCCTCACGCTCGGGTTCCTGCTGACGTTCGAGACGCGTGCGCTGGAGCCGATGATCACCGCCGGACAGTACTTCGGCTTCGCGATCACGATGTCGCTGGCGTTCGGCGCGGTGTTCGAGCTTCCGATCGTCATCCTCGCGCTGACGTCGCTCGGCATCGTCACGCCGCGCATGCTCCGCAAGTTCCGCCGGTACGCGGTGATTCTCTCCATGGTCGCCGGCGCCCTGATCACGCCGGGTGGAGACATCCTGTCGCTCGCGCTGCTCACGGGACCGATCTACCTCCTGTACGAGGCGAGCATCCTGGTCGCCCATCTCGTGCACCGCCGGCGCGAGAACCGCATCGCCCGCGACGCCGCTGAGCGGGAAGCGACGGCGTAATGAGGCGTCCCCGCAGGGCCGTGGCGCTCGCCATCGCCGCGCTGTGCGCGGCCGGTGCGCTCGGCGCGCAGCAGCCGACGCCCCCGGCGCCTCGTCAGGCACCGGCGGGAACGGATACGACGGTGCGCGACACCACCCGCCTGGTGGAGTGGGCCGAGCCGGACTCCGTGATGGCGGCGCTCCTCGCGCGCGAGGGTTACCTCGCGACGCGGTACCAGGGTGACCGCGTCACCTTCGACGCCCGAGGAAAGGAGATCATCGTCCTCGGCAACGCCGCGGTGGGGCGCGAGCAGACGACGCTCGTCGCCGACACCATTCGCTACAACGACTCCCTGAAGATCGTGCGTGCGCTCGGCGACACGATCGTGCTGCGCGATCCGTCCCAGACGGCCGATCTCGTCGCCACCGGGCGGCTCATCTACGACGTGCAGTCGAAGCAGGGCTCGGGCACCGGGATCGCGACGAGCGTGCAAAGCGGAGAGATCTGGTTCGTCGAGGGGCCGCATACCGGCTTCCGGACCGACACGACGAGCGGCGAGCGAACGTTCTACGCGACGAGCGGCACGATCACGAGCTGCGATCTCACCGAGCCGCACTATCACTTCAAGTCGAAGGAAGTGAAGATGATCGGCCGGCGGGCGCTCATCGCGCGCCCCGCGGTGCTCTACATCCACGACATCCCGATTCTGTGGGTGCCGTTCATCTATCAGGACCTTCGCAAGGGGCGGCGCAGCGGGCTTCTGCCGCCGCGGTTCGGGTTCAGCGACATCGTCCGCAACAGCACGACGTACCGCCGGCACATCGACGGGCTCGGCTGGTACTGGGCGATGAACGACTACATGGATGCGCAAGTCGAGATGGGGTGGCGAAGCGGGGCGCGGAGCACCGATTCCGATCCCGGGTGGCTCGATTGGCGCGCACAGTGGAAGTACAACTGGCTCTCGCGCGCGATGCGCGGCGGGCTGGCGTGGAGCAACTCGTCGTGGTCCAACGGCCGCAGCGGGAGCTCGTACCGGCTGTGGCACTCGCAGCAGTTCTCGCAGAAGAGCTCGTTGCGGGCCGACCTGAATTACCAGACGAACACCAGCCTCGAGCGCGACCGGTCGGTCACGGTGGAGCAGACGTTCGCCACCATCTACTCCTCGCTGAGCTACGATCGCGACTTCGGTCTCTTTCGCATGGCACTCGGCGGCACGCAGCAGCAGTCCGCAGGCCGCGATGAGATTCGCCGTACTCTGCCGACGCTGTCGCTCACACCGCGCGGCCCGATCGCCCTCGCGTCGTGGCTGGAGTGGAATCCGCAGCTCAGCCTGACGAACAGCCAGATCCTCGACATGACGGTCTCCGATCCGCGCGTCGGATTCCGATTCACGCCGCGGCCGGGCGGGGTGCTCGACAGCACACAGATCACCGGGGATCAGCGCACAACCACCGTGAACTTCCAGACGCCGATCCGGATCTTCAGCTTCAACTGGACGAACAGCATCCAGATCAATGATCGGGAACAGGATCACCCGATCGCGTGGGACATCGTCGACCCCCTCGATCCCACTGCGCGGCACACGCGCGTATACGCGCGCGGCTTCAGCACCGAGATCGAATGGCAGACCCAGTTCTCGTTCCCCAACATCTTCCAGGGTCGGCTGAACCTCGTCCCGTCGATTCAGGTGCTCAACCAGAGCAGCGGCCCGTTCGCGATCAGGAACGAGCTCACGGGCGGCACGTACGTGCGCCAGGGAAAGCGCCTCGCGTACGCGCTGTCGATGGCGCCGACGTTCTACGGTCTCTTTCCCGGGTTTGGGCCGGTGTCACGGTTCCGCCACACGCTGTCGCCGAGCCTCTCGTACACCTATGCGCCGGCGGGACGCGTGAGTGACGAGTACCTCGCCGCGCGCAATCAATCTCGCGCCGGCAACCTGAGCGACATCACGCAACAACGGCTCACGCTCTCGTTCAGCCACAATCTGGAAGCGAAGCTGCGGGGCCGCGGCGGGGACACGTCGGAAGCGGCGGTTCGGAAGGTCAAGGTGTTCTCGATGAGCTTCGATGCGCTGTCGTACAACTTCGAGCGAGCGCGCAAGACGGGAAAAGCGTCCACGGGATTCGAGACATCCGACTTCGGCTATCGGCTCTCGTCCGATCTCCTTCCCGGGTTCGACATGGGTGTGCGGTACTCGCTGTTCGAAGGCGACGTGTCGAGTGACACGGCGCGCTTCAAGCCATTCCGCGTCGCCACCAACATGTCGCTCTCGATCGGCCGCGATCGCAATCCGTTCGCGTTTCTTGCGCGCGTGTTCGGCAAGGCGGTGCCGAGCAGCGAGGTTCCGCAGAATGCGCCGGCGGAGGACTCGTTGCCCGGCAATCGGCCTCCGGTGCAGCCGGGCGGGTTCGGCGCGGCGCGCGATCCACGCGGCATCGACACGGAGCGCGGGTGGTCCGCATCGCTGAGCTACTCGTATTCGCGTCAGCGACCGCCGACGGGCGTGGACGTGACGTTCTTCGACCCTCGCGCCCGGTGCCGCGTCGTGGCGGACCCTGGCCTGCGGGCGGCGTGCGAAGCGCAGGCGCTCCTCGAGCTGCCTGACGATTCCATCCCGTCGCAGCAGGGCATCCCGCGCGTGATCCTGCCCCCACAGTCGTCGATGCGGGGGAGCTTCTCGTTCAACCTCACGCCGAAGTGGACGGCGCAGTGGAGCACGTCGTACGACTTCGAGTCGGCCGATTTCGCGGACCACAGCGTGACGCTCCAGCGCGACCTGCATGACTGGCGGGCGACGTTCGGCTTCAACCGCTCACCGTTCGGCAACTTCGCCTTCAGCTTCTTCATCTCCCTCAAGGCGGAGCCGCAGCTCAAGTTCGACTACAACCGGTCGACGTATCGAGCGCCGTAGGGCAGGATCGCGCGCCTGGGCCACGGACAGCTCGAAAGGCCGAATGGCCCGAATTGGAACGGCGAACGGCCGAATACGGCAACTGCAAAAGATCGAGCTGCCCCGGGTGTTGCGACGTTTGTAACACACGTCAAAAGAGTGCCTGCCGTTGCAGTATTCGGCAGTTTGCCGTTCCAATTCGGGTGATTCGGGTTTTCGGCTGTGCGTGGCCCTCGCGCCGCGATGCTCGGCCCCTGGATGCGGCCTTCGGTGTTCCTTGGCGAGCCGCGAGCCGAGTACACAGCGCTGTCTCCGCCCGCGGACACCGGCTTGGCAGCGTCTCTCGGAAGTGACTACCCATAAATGACTTATGGCATGTGGTCCCGCGGGCGCGGCCGGTGCATTTCCTCAGGGCGCCACTCACTGGAGACACGCATGCGACGCAGCGTTGTGTGGATGCTCTTCGCGATGGGAATCGCGGCGTGCACCGACTACGAGAACGGCGATCTCGGGCCTGACGAGCTCGAGGCGCCTCTGGATCTCACCTATCAGCTGATTCCAAGCGGCGATCCCGACGACCCGAGCGGGATTCTGCTGACGTGGACCGACCCCGGCGACGCGGACATCGAGGTGTTCGCGGTCTACTCGCGTGGAGCATCCACCGGCGCGTGGAGCCGCCGCGCGGCGACCACGTCGACGACGTTCCACGACGCGGGGTTCCCGCACCTCCAATACTACGTCGTGTCGGAGGACGGGGGCGGGAATCAGAGTCGCCCGTCGAACTCAATCACCGTCGATGAGCGGAACCGTCTGCCCGCCCCGACGACGCTCGTCTCCGTGTCGCTCGACCGGGCCGTGCAGCTGTCCTGGTCGCCGAACGGGCGCACCGCCGATCCGTCGATGTTCGACTACTACCGGGTGTACTCCACGGTATACGATCTCGACGCGAACGTTTGCGACGGCGATCTCTGGGTGCTCGAGGGGACGACGGTGTCGGAGGATTTCCTCGCCACTGGTCTCACCAACGGGTCACCGCGGTGCTTCGCCGCGAGCACGGTGAGCCGCGACGGACACGAAAGTCTGTGGACGACGCCTCGCGCCGACACGCCCCGCTACGACTCGCGCAACTTCCTGGTGTTCGCGACGCAGTTCTCACTCGGGTCGAGCGGATTCCGCTTCCACTTTCCGTCCACGGGTGGCATGGGGGCGATCGTCGCCGGCGACCGCACCGACATCGACTTCAAGCTCGATCGCCGGTCGGACGGATCGGTATGGATCACCCCCGTGCGCAGCGGGACGAGGCTGGCGCTCTACAGCACCTCGCCGGTCGATGATCTGACGTCGATCGACATCGCGCCCACGCGCGATCGATTCGGCACCGGCGCGATCGAGGCGGTTCCGGGGTACGCGTACGTGGTCGAGACGACGCTCTCCGACGGTCTGCACTACGGAGCGTTGCGCGTGACCCATACGACGTCCGACTACATGATCTTCGACTGGGCGTATCAGAGCGATCCCGGAAACCCGGAGCTGCGCATCGGGACGAGGGTGGTGACTGGGATCTGAGACGATTGCGGAGTGCGGATTGCGGATTGCAGGCGGAACCCTCGGGAAGCTGCAGGTGCTTCCCGGGGGTTTCGTGCGCAATCAGCAATCCGCACTCCGCAATCCGGACTCCAATCGTCCACTTGAATCTCCTGCGCCGACGGCCGATTATCCGGTCGCATGTCCCGCTCCCTGAGAATCGACGGCGCGTCGCTTTCGATCGATGATGTCTACCGCGTGGCGGTCGAGCGCGCGCCGGTTGCGCTCGCCGACGCGGCGCGCGCGCGTGTGAGTGCCACGCGGCGCATCGTCGAGGATCTCGTCAGGCGGCGCGAGGTCGTCTACGGCGTGACGACGGGGTTCGGCAAGCTGTCCGAGGTGTCGGTGCCGCCCGAGCGACTGGCCGAGCTGCAGGTGAATCTCGTCCGCAGCCATGCGGCCGGCGTCGGACCCCTCCTGCCCGAGCGCGAAGTGCGCGCCATGATGCTGTTGCGCGCGAACGTGATCGCGAAGGGGTACTCGGGGGCGCGGCCCGAGCTCATCGACCTGCTGCTCGGCATGCTCAACGCCGGGGTGCATCCGCCGATTCCGGAGCAGGGCAGTGTCGGCGCCAGCGGCGATCTCGCGCCGCTCGCGCATCTCGCCCTCGCCCTCATCGGCGAGGGCGATCTCATCCGGGACGACGCGCTCGCCCCCGCGGCCGGTGTGCTGCGCGACGTCGGCCTAACGCCGGTGACGCTCGCGCCGAAGGAAGGGATCACGCTCATCAACGGCACGCAGGCGCACACGGCGGTCGCCGCCCTGGCGGTGCACGACGCCAGACGGCTGTGGACCACCGCGCACGTCGCCGGCGCCATGTCGCTCGAAGGCCTCCTCGGCACACCCGCCGCATTCGATGCGCGCCTCCACGACGCGCGCGGCCAGCGCGGCCAGCGCCGCTCGGCCGCCCTGCTGCTCGAGCTGCTCGCCGAGAGCGAGATTCGAGAATCGCACCGGCACGACGATCCGCGCGTGCAGGATGCGTACGCCCTGCGATGCATGCCGCAGGTGCACGGCGCCGCGCTCGATGCGCTCGAGTTCGCCGCGGGCATGGTCGCGGCGGAGCTGAACGCGGCGACCGACAACCCGCTCGTGTTCGAGGATGGCACCATCCTGAGCGGGGGCAACTTCCACGGCCAGCCAGTGGCGATGGCGCTCGACGTCCTCGCGATCGCGCTCACCAACCTCGCGACCATCGCGGAGCGCCGCATCGACCGCCTGGTGCATCCCGACCTCAATCAGGGCCTGCCGCCCTTCCTCACGAGCGACGCCGGCGTGTCATCGGGCTTCATGATGGCTCAGGTGACGGCTGCATCGCTCGCCAGCGAGTGCAAGCTGCTGTCACACCCCGCCAGTGTCGACACGATTCCGACCGACGGAAACAAGGAAGACGTCGTGCCGATGGCGATGGGCGCGGCGTGGAAGCTCCGTCGCGTGATCGAGAACCTCGGCAACGTCCTCGCGATCGAGCTGATGTGCGCGGCACAGGCGATCGACTGTCGGGCGCCGCTTGCGCCGGGACGGGGAGTGGCGGCGGCGCACCAGCGCGTGCGCGAGCTCATCCCGCCCCTGGAGCGCGATCGCGTGCTGAGCACCGACATCGCCGAAATCGCGGCCGCCGTACGTCGCGGTGTGTTTGCCACTTCGGCTGCGCAGCTGGTCGCGTGACGCTCGCCGCGAGCGGTGCCTCGGACAAGACAGCCGCCGCGCGCGTGGTGCGCGCTCCCCGCGGGCCGCGAATCTCCTGCAAGGGGTGGCAGCAGGAAGCGGCGCTGCGGATGCTGATGAACAACCTCGATCCAGAGGTCGCCGAGCGTCCTGACGATCTGGTGGTGTACGGCGGGATCGGGAAGGCGGCCCGCGACTGGGCGTCGTTCGATGCGATCGTGCGCGCGTTGCGCGACCTCGCGCATGACGAAACGCTCCTCGTGCAGAGTGGCAAGCCCGTGGCGGTTTTCCGTACGCACACGTCGGCGCCGCGTGTCCTCATCGCCAACAGCAACCTCGTGGGACGCTGGGCGACCTGGGAGAAGTTTCGCGAGCTCGAGCGCGCGGGGCTCATGATGTACGGGCAGATGACCGCCGGCTCGTGGATCTACATCGGGACGCAGGGGATCCTCCAGGGCACCTACGAAACGTTCGGGGCCGTTGCCCGCGACCACTTCGGCGGCACGCTCGCGGGGCGATTCGTCCTCACGGCCGGGCTCGGTGGAATGGGGGGAGCTCAGCCACTCGCCGCGACGATGAATGCCGCGGCCATTCTGTGCGTGGAAGTCGATCCGGCGCGCATCGAGAAGCGCCTGGCGACCGGCTATGTCGATCGGATGACGCATGACCTGAGTGAAGCACTGCGGTGGGTCGAGGACGCACGTGCGCGCCGCGAGTCGCTGTCGGTCGGTCTCGTCGGCAACGCCGCGCAGGTGCTTCCGGATCTCGTGCGGCAGGGCATCACCCCGGACGTCCTCACCGATCAGACGAGCGCCCACGACACCCTGAACGGGTACGTACCGCTGGGAC
Organism: Gemmatimonadaceae bacterium; assembly: GCA_036556765.1. Taxonomy (GTDB): domain Bacteria; phylum Gemmatimonadota; class Gemmatimonadetes; order Gemmatimonadales; family Gemmatimonadaceae; genus JAICNG01. The sequence continues at coordinate 9,628 of DATBIU010000181.1, forward strand.
TCAGTCTCTCCGCGGCGACAGAGCTTCGGCGGTCGGATCCCGCGCAGTACGTCGAGCGGGCGACGTCGTCGATCGTCGAGCACGTACGCGCGATGCTGGAGATGCAGAAGCGGGGCGCGGTCACGTTCGACTACGGGAACAACATTCGCACCGTCGCGTTCGATGCCGGGGAGCGCGACGCCTTCGCGTTTCCGGGATTCGTCCCGGCGTACGTGCGTCCGCTCTTCTGCGAAGGCAAGGGGCCCTTTCGATGGGTGGCGCTGTCGGGCGATGCCGCGGATCTCGCGCGCACCGATGAGCTCGTGCTCGAGCTGTTCCCGGACAACGCGCACCTCCGCCGGTGGATCGAGCTGGCGCGCGAGAAAGTGCATTTCCAGGGGCTGCCCGCGCGCATCTGCTGGCTCGGTCAGGGCGAGCGCGCGGCGTTCGGCGTGGCGCTCAACGATCTGGTGGCGCGCGGCGAGCTGTCAGCGCCGATCGTGATCGGACGAGACCATCTCGATACCGGGAGCGTCGCGTCGCCATTTCGCGAAACGGAGGCGATGCGCGATGGGAGCGACGCCGTCGCCGATTGGCCGATCCTCAACGCGCTCCTCAACGTGGCGAGCGGGGCCTCGTGGGTCTCGTTTCACCATGGAGGCGGGGTGGGGATGGGCAACTCGCTGCACGCGGGGCAGGTGATCGTCGCCGACGGCACGCCCGAGATGCGCGTTAGGCTCGAGCGGGTGTTGACCAACGATCCCGGCCTCGGGGTCGCGCGCCACGCGGACGCCGGGTACCCGGCGGCGGTGGAGACCGCTCGGCGGCATGGGATAGTCATTCCGATGGGTCTCGAGGGGATCAAAGGGGTTGCCGGGATCGACGGGCGCGGCGGATAACCTCCCGAACGTCCCTCGTCACCTTCGATCCCGTTGATCCCTTTGACCGTCCTCGATTCTCCGTGCTCTCTTCCCGCTTCGCCCCCTACCACGTCCCGCTGTTCGCCGCCAAGTACGCGTGGCTGCATCTGCGGCGACGCCCGCTGCTCGTCCACTTCGAGGTGACGATGCGGTGCAACGCGCGCTGCGACTTCTGCGACTACTGGAAGACCCCGGCGACGGCGAAGGCGAACGAGCTGCGCAGCTTCGCCGATGCGGCGCGGTTCTTCGATCCGCTGATGGTGTGCTTCACGGGAGGTGAGCCCCTGCTGCGGCGCGACCTGGAAGAGCTCGTTGCCGCGGTGAGCCGGGCCGTGCGGCTCAAGTACATCACGCTCATCACACACGGCGCGATGCTTACCGTCGAGCGCGCACACTCCCTCTGGGAGGCCGGGATCAACCAGCTCAGCATCTCGCTCGACTTTCTCGACCAGCGGCACGATCGCGCGCGTGGAATCCCAGGGTTGGCGCACCGCATCCTCGACACCGTGCCGCGCCTCCGCGCGAGCGGGATCGACAACGTGCGATTCAACACGGTGATCAAGGACGAGAACCTCGACCACGTGATGGACATCGTCCGTGCGGCGCACGAGCTCGGCGTTGGCGTCGGCTTCAGCACGTACACCGACATGAAGAACGGCAACGCGGCGCACTATCCCCGCGCGGAGCGGCTCGCGCTCGTCGATGCCGTGGTCGGCGACCTGCTGGTATTCAAGCGCAAGCATCGCGGTGTCATCACGAGCTCCGATTGGTATCTGCGCCAGATTCCCCGGTATTTTCGCGGTGAGCTGCGTGACCCGTGCGCCTCGGGACTTCGCACGATTCACATCGATCCCACCGGCTTCGTGCGACGGTGCCCCGATTTCCCGCGCGATGTGCACTGGCGCGAGTTCCGCCCCTACTCGAAGATCGACTGCAACGCGTGCTTCTACGCGTGCCGGGGCGAGGCACAGGCGCCCTTGACGCTGTCACGTGTTCGGGACGTCGTCGCATGAGTGCGGAGTGCGGATTGCGGACTGCGAATGAACGGCGTGACGATGGAGCGCTGCCTCGACACTCCGGCCGTCACGGCTGCACCCGCAATCCGCAATCCGCAATCCGCCCTCGATGACCGCCCTCCTCTTCCGCAACGCGTCCCAGGTCGTCACCTGCGCTGGTCCCGCGCGTGCGCGGCGCGGCGCGGAGATGGGGGATG
>DATBIU010000182.1:0-17933 GCA_036556765.1 Gemmatimonadaceae bacterium
GAACCGCCTGTGGGAGTTCCTCGGCAAGCAGGGGCTCGCCGTCGCCCGCATCCACGGCAACCGCTCGCAGGGTCAGCGCACCGAGGCGCTCGACGGGTTCAAGAGCGGCCGGTATCGCGTGCTGGTGGCCACCGACATCGCCGCGCGCGGCATCGACGTGGAGGCGTTAGGCCACGTCGTCAATTTCGACGTGCCCGCCGCCCCGGAGGATTACATCCACCGCGTGGGGCGGACGGCGCGCGCCGAGCTGACGGGTGAAGCCTTCACCCTCGTCGCCCCCGAGGAAGCCGACGACCTGCGCGCCATCGAGCGCGCCATCGGCAAGCCGCTGCTCCGCGTGACCCTTCCCGACTTCGACTACACCGCCAAGGCGTCGCAGCAGCTCGAGGTGCCGCGTGGGGAGCGCATCGCGCAGATCCGCGCGCGCCGCGCCGAGGAGCGGGCACGCGCCAAGGCGAAGGCGGAGCGTGCCGCGGCGCCGCCGCCGCCGGCGTCCCCTCGTCGCAGCCGCCGCCGGCGCCGGCCGCGTTAGGTTCCGCGAACGGAACGAACGACCACCGGGTCCTTTCGCGTGACCTGGAACCGCGACGCGAAATCGCCCTGGTTCACCGAGAACGACAGCAGGCCGCGCGAGTGCACCAGGGCGAGCGCGTGGCCCTCGGGAACGTCGCTGAACGTGTTGCGCCAGGGGAGCCGCAGTGTGCGCGCGCCGAGCCGAACCTCGAGGGAGTCGCCAATGCGTGCGGGGAGCGAGTCGAGCAGTGCCGCGGGAATGTCGGTCACCACGTTTCCGTAGGGATCCTCGATGTAGCGGACGCTGCCTTCGATCCGCCCGTCGGCGATTCGCGCCGGCCGCACGTCGAGGCGCATGGGGACGATCGGGGGGCCGAGCGAATCGAGCGGCGTGCCCGCGGCGAGGTGCGCGGCGACCGGCGCGAACAGGTCGCGGCCGTGGAAAGTGGACGAGGTCTGCGAGGAGCGGAAATACCGCGTCTCGCGCAGCTCGACCGCGCGTGCCACCCCTTCCGCCTGCAAGGCGAGCGTGAACAAGCCATTGTCGGGGCCGACGAGGATGTGGCCGAGGCTCGTCAGGATGGCGACGGCCTTTCGCTCGCTGCCGACGCCGGGGTCGACGACGGCGACGACCACCGTTCCCTCGGGGTAGAAGGGCAGCGCCTGCTCGATCACTTCACCGGCGGTCTCGATGTCGTACGGCGGAACCTCGTGGGTGAGGTCGACGATGCGCAGGGCGGGCGCGATGTCCCACATCACGCCCTTGCAGGCCGCGACGGCGCCATCGCGCAGGCCGAAGTCGGTCAGGAACAGAACGGTCGCCGGCTCGCGACGCGCGGCATCGGGTGCGCACGCGACACCGATCAGCGCGCACAGCAGCGCGAGCCCGCGCACGGCGGGGCTCAATGGGTGCCCGCGCGCATCTCCTCGAGCGCCAGCTGCATGTACATGAACGCGGCCGCCTCGTCAGGCATCGGCTGCTGCCCGAAGGAGTTGAGCCAGGCGGTGATCCGAGCATCCACCGGGGAGATCGCCTGCTCCAGCTCCGCCCGCTCGGCGGCGGTCGCCCGATCGACCGCGGCGTTGCGGTCGACGTCGTCCCCGATGCCCCACCGCTGCGCGAGCGGCACGAGGTGTCTCAAGTCGGCCGGGACGTTCTCGGCGTTGAGCGTGCCGGTCGCGCCGGTTGTCATCGCCGAGCCGGGTTGAGCCGTGTCGTCCGACATCGAGCCACACGCAATGACGGCGAGGAGGAGTGCGAGGCGGAGCGCGCGGGCTACGGTCGTCAGCTTGTTCACTCTGGTGTCTCCCTGAGCGCGGCCGGCGGCGGCCACCGCGGTGGAGCGAGCTCCTTGTTCCACCGCTGCCATGCCTCGGCGAGCTCTTTGACTTTGTCGGGGCGCGCCGCCGCACGGTTCGTCGTCTCGCCGATGTCTTCCCTCACGTTGTACAGCTCCGCGCCGGAGAGATCGGGCATCTGCGCGGTATCCGTGGGCGTGCGACGCTCCGGCACCTTCACCAGCTTCCAGTCCTCCCTGCGAATCGCCATCATCGCGCCCGATCGCCAGTAGAGCGCCTCGTGAGGCGAATCGGCGCGTCCTCCGGTGAGGAAGGGAAGGAGGTTCACGCCATCGAGCCGCCAGTCGGATGGGATCGGCACACCAGCCGCGGCCAGCGCCGTGGGTAGCACGTCGAGCTGGATGATGGGCCGCGGGTCGGTCTTGCCCGCAGGAACCTGCCCCGTCCAGCGAATGATGAAGGGCACGCGAATGCCGCCCTCGTACGTCTGGCCCTTCGTGCCTCTCAACGGGCCGTTGGTCGAGCCGTTCACACCACCAGCCGACGTGGGGCCGCCGTTGTCGCTGAAGAAGAAGACCAGCGTATGCTCATCGAGGTTCTCTTCGCGCAGCGCCGCCAGCGTGCGACCGATGCCGTCGTCCATGGCCGAGAGCATCGCGGCATAGGTGCGTCGCTGGCGATCGGCGATGTGAGCGAAGCGCGCGAGGTACTTCTCGGTCGCGTGCATTGGCACGTGCACGGCGTTGAACGCGAGGTAGAGAAAGAAGGGTCGTGCCTTCTCGCGATGGATGAGCTCCACCGCGCGATCGGCGAGCGCGTCCGTGAGGTAGGCCATCTCCCGCACGGGCGTGCGGCCGTCGTAGACCGGGTTCGGGCTCGCGGCCGCGGGACTCATGTATGAGTGGGCTCCGGCGAGGAACCCGAAGAACTCATCGAAGCCGCGCTCCATTGGATGAAACTGGGGCGCGAAGCCGAGGTGCCACTTGCCGACCAGGGCCGTGCGATATCCCACGGCCTTGAGACGGTCGGCAATGGTTCGCTCGTCCAGCGCCAGCCCGAAGTCGGTGGCCCTGGCAACCATCCCGATATTGAACTCGTGGCCGAAGCGCTCCTGGTATCGCCCGGTGAGCAGTCCCGCTCGCGTGGGGCTGCACACCGGCGCGCTGACGTACGCGTCGGTGAACTGCACCCCCGCATTCGCGAGCGCGTCGACGTTCGGCGTCGGAATGTCCTTGCCCCCGTAGGCACCGATGTCGCCATAGCCCATGTCGTCGGCGACGATGACGACGATGTTGGGGGGCCGGGTCTGCGCGTCGGCGATACCGGCGAGCGCCAGCGCGGCCGCCGCGACCGCAATGCGTCCTCGTGAGGTCATGATGGTGAGGATCGAAGGTACCTGCCGTCAGCGAGTCTCCGCCACCACCGCATCCGCCTCGATCTCGACGAGCCACTCCGGATCGATGAACCGAGTTACCTGCATGATGGTGTTCGCGGGACGGATATCCCGGAAGACCTCCCCATGGGCGCGTGCGACCGCCTCCCAGTCCTCGATCCTCGTCAGCAGGATGCGCGTGCGGACGACATCGGCCATCGTCGCTCCAGCCGACTCGAGGGCGCGCTGGATGATCTCGAGGCAGCGCCGCGCCTGCGCCCCCGCGTCGCCCAGCCCCACCGTGCGTCCGTCGGGGCCGAGTGGCGCGGTGCCTGACACGACCAGGAGCTGACCGGCGCGGACGGCGCGCGAGATCCCCACCCGTGGCTCGTACGGGCTGCCTGACGAGACGAGGTGATGACCGGGTGTCACTGGTCCGCCCGTCAGGTCACTGCTTCGAGCCCGCCGCCTCTCTGGCCGTCGGGTACGCCGGGTTCGGGAATGGTCCGATCTTCTCGTCGGCATAACCGCTGGCCCAGAAGTCCGGCGGCCCCTCGCTGTCCATGACGCGGTGCCTCACGGGCTTCACACCGCGCTTGAGGTACGCCGCGATGTCCCACAGCTCCTGATCAGTCATGTGCCGGAACGCCGGCCATGGCATCGGCGGCGCGAGGTACTTCGGATGCGCCGGGAAGTTGCCCTGGCCCGGCGTGGTCGCCGTAATCGTCACGTCGGGCGTCTCGCCCGGGCGCAAGCCGTATCGCATCGCGTTGAAGATCTGGCGCTCGCTGAACCGCCCGATGCCCGTGACGTTGTCGGGAGTGAGGTTGCGCGGCCTCGTCTTGAACGGACCGATCTTGAATTCATAGGTGGAGTCGGGCATCCCGATGAGCCATTGATCGGACGCGGGATTCCCCCCTCCGCCGTGACAGTCGCCACACCCGTGGTGGATCACCAGCGCGCGGCCACGGAGCACCTGCTCGTCGGCCGCAAGGCTCGCCGACGCATCGGCAACCCCGAGGTTCACGAGGACGGAACCAGCGACCGCGGCCACCACGACTGTACCCAGCAACATCCCAGCGGACCTGCCCACGATGTGCAGCGATCCCACGGGACCCTCCTTTCTCGGGAACGACCGAACGACTGGTGATTTCATTGGCCCTTCGTTGTCCTGCCGATTGCGTTCGCGGCACCGCGCACCTCGAGGATCCCCATCATCCCGTGATCCTCGTGGTCGAGGATGTGACAGTGGAACATCCACTTCCCCGGATAGTTCGCGTAGCGAACGATGAAGCGCGCGGTGCCGTGCTTCGGCACGTTCACGACGTCCTTCCAGCTGCGGAACGGCTCCGGCACCCCATCGCGATCGAGCAGCTGGAACTGGAACCCATGCAGGTGAAATGGGTGATCCATGCCGACGAGGTTCTCGATCTCCCAGATCTCCGTGGCGTCGAGTGACGCGCCGACATCCACGCGCGCGGGGTCCATCATCTGCCCGTTGATCATCCCCTGGGTGAGCACCATGAGTCGCTTCGCCGTCGCGTGCGCGGTATCGAGCACGGGAATGCGGCGGAGCACGGTGGGGAGTGGCGCCGCCGTCACCGCTGGCTCCGGCGCGTATTGCACGGTGAGGAGCTCGCGCGTGGTGTTCCAGGTGCGCGGGCGCGTTTGCGGGACGTAACGATCGTAAGGCAACGCCTGGAGCACGGCCCGATCACCCGGCGCACTCGTACCACTCACGAGCAGCTCGACACGCTCGGCGTTGGCGACGGTGATCTCATCGACCTCCACCGGCCGCTCGAACAGCCCGCCGTCGCTGCCGACGTGGAGCATCGTGTGCCCGGGGAGCGTGAGCCGGTAGACACGAGCCGCCGAGGCGTTGATCACGCGCCAGCGTTGCACCTCGCCGGCGCGGATGACGATCGCCGGCATGACTGCACCGTTCACGAAGATGACGTCCCCTTCGCGCCCGTTCTCCCGGTCGATGATACCCTCCGGGGAGAGCGACGCGGGGAGATCGATCGACCCGTCAGGCGCGAAGCGATTGTCGGAGATGATGATCACCTTCTCGGGGAGCGCCCGCAGCGGATCGTCAGCTGCCCGCACGATGATCGCGCCGTACAGTCCCTTGGCGATCTGGTAGCCGGTGCGGTGGTGGGGATGCGGATGGTACCAGTACGTCCCGGCGGTTCCGGGCCGGATGGTGAACGCGTAGTCGTACTGCTCGCCGGGCTCCACGGGGTGGAACGGGCTGCCGTCGGAGGTGAACGGCAGATGCAGGCCGTGCCAGTGGACGGTGGTCGCCTCGGGGAGGTTGTTACGGAAATGCACGGTCACCCGATCGCCTTCGCGAAACTCGAGCGTGGGGCCGGGGAACTGCCCGTTGTAGATGAACATGTCGGTCGGCCCCCCCGCGATGAGCGACAGCCGTGCTGGGGCCGCGGTCAGGGTGACTTCGACGTGTCGTTGGGCGAAGGCGGGCACCGCCCAGAGGGATGCCAGTGCGAGGAGCACAAACCGCGCGCGGGACGGCGTCGTCCGGCGACGGAGGATCATGGTGGCGATCTCCGAGGAGAGCACACGGGCGAAAGACCCCCGCGGGCGACTCGTCAGGCAGCGACAGGGCCGTGCCGGACGCACCGGTGCGTTCGGCGGAGACAACATGGCGAATACCGGGTGTTTCTGATAGAGCCAGGGCCGACTCCGCCCGCAGGTGTAGTGAAGAGCTTCCTCCGCTCTCGGCCGCCCTCCGTGGTAGCAAGAAGGGAGTCGCCGACGCTCGTCACTCATTGCGCCCGGGCGTGGAGCGTGTGCAGTATTGCGCGCCATGACCCACCATCCACGTGAGCCACGCTCGCGCAGTTGGGTGCGCCTCGTGCTTGGCGACATCCATTTCTGGATCCCCGTCGCCGTGCTGATCGGCGGGCTCTTCGTGCTGGCCTGGATCACTTGACCGTTCCAGCATCCGCGACGCTCGACGCGCCACGTCTGCGGCGCCTGCAGACGATCGGCATGATCTGCGGGCTCACGGCCGGTGCCTGGTTAGGCGCCGCCGAGGCGCCGACCAAGCTCGTGACGACCGGCGTCTCGCCCTTCGTCGTTTCCCTCGCCATGGTGGTGGGGGTCTTCCTCGCCCGCTGGAGCGTGCCCGCGCTCATCCAGGGCACGTCGTACATCGGCGCCGATCTCCGGCAGGCGCCCCATCTCATCGTGTGGGGCGTGCTGGCGGGCTGCCTGTGGGCGGTCGCGAACACGCTGACGATCTTCGCCGTGCGCGACGTGGGGCTCAGCATCGCGTTCCCGCTCTGGAACAGCAACAGCCTGCTCGGCATCCTCTGGGGCATCGTGCTGTTCAAGGAGCTGCGCGGCGCCGACTGGCGCCGATGGGCGGGCGTGCTGGGGGGAGCGCTGCTGATGTTCGCCGGCGCGACCGCGCTCGCCATTGCCTCATCGGCGCACGTCGATGCCCGCGACGCGACGCGCGGAGTGATCGCCGCGCTCGCGGCCGGCGCGCTCTGGGGCACGATGTACATCCCCTATCGCAAGGCGTACCTCACCGGCATGAGCCCGCTGTCGTTCATCACGTTCTTCACTCTCGGTGAGCTCGGGATGATGGGCGTGCTCGCCGTCGTGTACACCGGCGGCGCGGGTGCGCTCTGGCAGGAGCTCGCCGCCACTCGGGAAGTGCTGTTCTGGTTCCTCCTCGGCGGCTTCGTGTGGGTGGTCGGCGACCTGTTTCAGCAGTATGCGGTGAAGTACGCCGGGATCACGCGCGGGATTCCGCTGTCGAACACCAATCAGCTGTGGGGACTGCTCTGGGGTGTGCTGGTGTTCGGCGAGCTGCTCGGGGGAACGCGGGCGCTCTACACGCAGGTGATCGGCGGATCGCTCGTCATGGCGTTAGGCGCCGGCGTGATCGCGATGTCGTCCGTCCGGGAGGGCGAGCATCGCCGGTGGCAGGAGGCCGCGGCGCGGGAAAGCGAGCGGTACGGCGTGGATCCCGCCTACACGCGGGCGCGTGCGGCCGGCGGGGAGCCCGACGCGACGAGGCATCGGCGGACATGGGTGGACTGGCTGGTGGTCGGCGTCGCCACCGCGATTCTCATCGCGTTCGCGGCCATGGCGGAGGCTCCGCAGATCGCGCTGCGGTGGGGATGGGCGGCCGCCCTCACCGCGGCGATGCTGGCGATACTCGTCGGCTGCGGCCTGGCGCTCTGGCGAACGACGAGGTTCACCTAGAGAGAGGGATCGAGGGGTCGCGGGATCGGGGGATCGAGGGCGCGGCGCCCTTGATCCCCCGACACCCCGATCCCGCGATCCCTTCACGGTGACCTCGCCGGCGTCAGCACGATGTTCCGGTACTCGATCACCCCGTGATCGCCCTGTAGCATGAGCGGGCCCGGTGCGCCCTCGTCGCTATCGAGCGCGCCACCCGTGATTCCCGGAATCTCCTGATTCGACACGACCGTCTTGCCGTTCAGGACGATGGTGATCATCCGGCCGAGCAGGGTGATGTCATACGATTGCCACTCGTCAGGCTTTCGGTTGGCCATCTCGCTCGGCGTGATGAAGCCGTAGACCGAGCCAAGGAGATCATTGACGGGCTCGGGCGGCACGCTGTCGGCGATCTGGACTTCATACCGGCCGCGGAGATAGACGCCGCTGTTGCTGCCCTTGGGATAGCGGAACTCGAGATGCAGCTTGAAGTCGCCGAACTTCGCGTCGGTCACCAGGTTGCCCCCGGCCGCGCCGTTGCGCAGGACGTTGTTCACCGCTTGCCATTGATTCGTGCCCCCCACGACGTGCCAGCCGCTGAGATCGTGGCCGTTGAACAGTCGGATGGCGCGCCCCCACTGCGGAGGCGAGGTGGGCCGCAGGGCGGGTGCGCGACGGGCGCTCCACGGGTACCGCTGTCCGTCGGGGTAGGTCACCGAGCCGGAGAGCTGCGCTCCCTGGAGCGTGCCCTCGAACGTCAGATCCCCCGTGCCCTCCTCCCACTGGGGCGGGATGGCGAAGCGGAGCGTGCCGTTGGTGAAGTTGATGCGCGAGATCGGTCGTGCCATTCCGACCTCGCCGGTGAGGCGCCCAACGAGCATCGCGCGTCCAGAGGGCCGAATCTCGAGCCATGACGGGACGGCGGTGCCGCCCTTCTGAATCGTGATGTCCCAACGGCCGACGACGGCTTCGCGCGCGGCGCCGCTCGGCTGAGCCGTTGCGGTCGGTACGATGAGGGCAAGCAGCGTCGCCGTGTAGCGCCACATGGCGAGGACTCCGGGCTGAGGGTGCTCGGATGTGGCCCCGAGCGCCCCCGGATGTCAATGCGGCGTCGTCACCCGGCCCGATGAGTCAGTGCGCGGCGGCTCGGCCATCGCGCGGTCGCCGAGCGCGCGGGTGAGAAAGCGCTGTCCCTCCCCGATGCGCTCGACCTCGAGGGCGGTCACGTCGACGGCGCGCTCGATGCGCTCCAGACGCTCGGTGAGATCGGACGGGAGGGCAACCACTCCGCGCGGCCGGCGAATCCAGGCGACGATGATTCGGGTCGCGGCGGCGACCGTGACCATGATCCCAATGAAGGTCAGGAAGAACTTGAATTCTTCGGTGCTCATGAGCCCTCCAGGTGGCGCCATCACGTGGCCGTGCTCAGCCCTACGCCGCGACCCACGCGTGGTTTCGCCAACGCAAAGGGCCCTCGCGATGATCGCGAGGGCCCTTCGGCCTGCGGAGCGCGTGTCAGCTCAGGGCGTGTAGGTCGCGGTGAGCCTTGCTCCAGCGTACGGATCCCACAGGTCGAGCATGATGAAATAGGTTCCCGCGACAGGGTTCGGGAAGTTGCAGTCCTCGGTGTTCCCGCCGTTCCACGAGCGGCACCCGAAGTTCGATGTCGTAGGCACGCCGCCGCGGCTGACGTAAAGGTCGACGTCACCGCTGCCACCGCGAATCGTCACCTCGAGGTTCGACATCCCAGCGGGAACGATGATCTTGCGGAATTGCTGGGAGCCGCGGGCGCCGCTGCCGGAGACGGTGACTCCGGTGCCGCTGGTCAGCGCCGGCACCGCAACGACCGTGATGCTGGCCGAGCGCTTTTGACCACCCGGACCCGTCGCGGTGATTGCCGCGTAACCTGGCACGAGGGCCGACACGAGCCCGTCGTTCGTCACGGTGGCGATCGTCTGGTCGGAGCTCTCCCACGTGGCCGCGACCGCTGTCCCATTCAGCGATGCGCTGAGTCGGACGGTATCGGTTTCGGGAATACCTCTGAACAAGGGCGTCACTTCCAGGCCCGCCGGGTCGGTGCCGGACGGACTGGGGTCGTCGCATCCAATGAGAGCAACCGCGAGCAGCGCGCAGGAAAGACGGAACGCAGAACGATGCATCATCAGGCAGGCTCCATTTGATGTGGTTGCCCTCGCGGCGCGAGTCCGACCGGCGTCAGGGCGCCGAGAGGTGAGGGTGCCCAAGGTATGTTTTTTGTCAACGAAGGGCAACCCAAATGTTAGCGGCAGGTTGGGACTGGCCGGGGCGCCCGGGTCGGCCTAGCGGGGCGGGCCGGCGGGAGCGGCGTCCGCGTCGGCCAGAATCTCACCCGCCGGACACTCGTGGATGACCGTCGCGGGCCACTCCGGGTCGTACCGGTCGGCCGCCCGCATCCGCGTAAGCGTCAAGCGCTTTCCGCTCCCCCAGACGACCATGATGGCCTCCTTCGCCGAGGCGATCGTGGCGATTCCGACGCTGATGCCGTGCCTTGGCACCGCCGACAGGCTGCCGAAGGCGGGAAAGGTCTGGAGGTTGTCGCGACGGGTGTCCTCGGACAACGGGATGATCCGCGTTCGGCTCTCGCGGGGACTGCCGGGGGGGTTGAACGCCACGTGCCCGTCGGTGGCGCCGGAGGCAAGGAGAAACAGGTCGATTCCCCCCGCCGCCGAGATTCGGCGATCGTACGCCGTGGGATCCGCGGGGTCTGGAAACCAGATCGACTCCTCCTCGAGCCGGCGTTGCGCAGGCAGGCCGGCATTCAGGCGCTCGGCGATCTCGACGCGCGCGAAATGGTGACAGCTCCACGGTTCGGTCGCCGGGGCGTAGACCAGGGAGCCGTCGCCGGGCACGAGGTACTCATCCATCATCACGAGGACGAGATGGCTGAGGTCCTGCTTCGTGTCGGCGAGGCGACGCGCGAGTGCATCGAGGATGGGTCGCGGTGTGCGGCCGGTGGGGCAGCCGAGCAGAAACCGCGAGCTCGTTATGCGGGCCCGCTCGATGCGCGGGAGCAGACGGTCGGCCACCGCCTCGCCGATCGCGGCGGCCGACGGGAGAACGTGCACCGGTGTGCCGCCCGGTCGAGTCGTTGTCGGACCCTCGCTAGGCGACGGCGGGAATCTTCGCCAGCCAGGTGAGCGCCGCGATGAGCACCACGAAGGTGGCGAAGGCGGGCATGTTCGGCTCGCGAACGACGGGCGGCTGGAGCGCGCGATAGACGGCGACAGCGCCGATGAGCAGCAGGAGTCCCTCGCTCGTGATGAGGAACGCGACTCCGAGCACGGCGACGACGGCCCACCGCTGCCACGAAGAGAGGGCGTGGAAGCCGCGGGCGCCGTCGAGCTGCCAGATCGGGATCAGGTTGAACAGGTTGATGAAGCCCGTGAGCTGCGCGATCGCGCCCCACAGCGGCGCGCCGGTCGCACGGTACACCGCGTACGCGACCAGTCCCGCGCCCAGCCCCCACACCGGCCCGGCCAGGCCGATTCGCGCATCGGTCGCGGGATCGTCGATGCGCTGCTTGAGCAGCACCATTGCCCCGATGCCCGGGATGAACAGCGGCGCGCCGGCGCCGATCCCGAGCCGCTTGAGCTCGGCGACGTGTCCCATCTCGTGGATGTAAATCGAGATCACCAGGCCGGCGGCGAGCGCCCAGCCGAAAACCGACCAGTACAGCCCGAAGAAGGCGAACATCGAGAAGAACGTGCTCGCCTTGCTCAACCCCAGCACCAGGAACTTGAGCTTGCCGAGCGCGAACAGGGCGACGATGACGAGTGCCGCCCCGGCGCGTTTCCACCACGGGCCGTCAGCAGCCGCACGGCGCTTCGGCCCCGGCGTCGCGGCGATGCGCTGCGTCAGCTCATCGACGCGCTCGCGGATGACGGCGTGCTGTCGCGACGCGGGTGGGAGCATCTCGAGCGCGCGCTGCCAGCTGTCGCGCGCCTCGTCGAGCCTTCCCTGGCTCGTTTGAACGTCGGCGAGAGCGGCCAGCTCCTTCAGTGCCCCGGCGTGTACGAGGGCGTGGCACACCGGGCAGCTGAGCATCGTCGGCGCGAGCTCGGTCGCGCACTGCGCGCAGCGGAGTCCCGCGACTCCACGCTCCTGCCGAACTCCGGTCATTCGTTATGCGGTGGATTCGGAGGGATCTGCCCCGACCTTGTAGGGACCACTGATGGGCACCTCGACTCTCGCCGTCATCTTCCACGCCTGCTGCATCCCAACGAGGATGATGATCGCGCTGATGAGCCCCGACGGCATCGAGCCGGCGATGTACATCACCGGAAGCGCGAAGATGAAGAGAAAGGTAATGCCGAGCGCCACCATGACGCCCGGCGTGCTCGCGGCTTCGGTCGGTGCGCTAGCCGCCTCCGCGCTCGCGGGCGTGGTGGCGCCATCGGTCGACGGGGCGGCATCCGTTGCCGCGGGCGACGCGACGCCCGTGGAATCGGCGACCGCGGCGTCCTTCGGCCCGCTACCCTCGGCGAACGACTTGAACGCGAGCGGCGTGTAGGCGAGCCCCACCGCGAAGTAGGTGAGCACGACGGCAAGCCATTGATAGCGACGCCCGCCCGCCTCACCCGAGCCCTTCCGCACCGCCCATCCCACCATGAACCCGATGACGATCGCGACCAGGCCGATCTCCCACCCGGTGATCGCGATGACGGCGTAATAGAGAATCGCGCCCGCCACCGCCGCCGCGAGCCCGAATCCGAACGCGCGAGCCAGAATGCCGGCCCGACGACTCTTCACGGCGGCGTTCTGGTTCGCTCGCCCGACCCCGTCCTTGCACGACGCGCAGGTCGGCTGCTCGGCCACGTGATAGTACTGCGCCCGCAGCGCCGTACCGCACATGGCGCACGCCAACCCCTCGGCCGCGTTAGGCGGGTCCGAATGAACGGCGCGATCGAACTGGAGGTGGTCGTCTTTGGCGGATTGCCGGGTGGTGTCAGACATCGTCGAGGCCCGAGTGAGAGGGAAAGAACGAGTCGGGGACATTGGAGGGACGACCGCCCGCGTACCGGCGTTACGGAAATAGCGCGCGGCAACCGTTAGGGCAACGGGTGAAGGAAGAGGCTCGCGGCGCCGATGAGCCCCTCCCAGCCATCGAACCGCGATCCGACGATGCGAACCGTTTGGTGCAGCCCCGGCGCGGCGTGCGCCTGATAGCTCGCGCGCGCCGGCTCGAGCAGGAGGTCGCCCGCCGTGGCGACTCCGCCGCCGACGACGATCGTGTCCGGAGCGAACAGCGGGGTCAGCGACGCCAGCCCGACGCCGAGCCACCATCCCGTCTCGGCGAGCGCGCTCACGGCCGAGGCGTCACCCGCTTTCGCCGCGCCGATGGTCTCGCGAACCTTGCGTCCACCGGCACGGTAGGACAGCGCGGCCGAGCTCACCAGCGCTTCGAGGCAACCGTGGGCGCCGCACGAGCAGCGCGGGCCTTTGGGGTCGAGAATGATGTGGCCGAGGTCGCCCGCGCACTCCCCGGTGTGCCGCAGGAGCGCGCCGTCGATGATGACGCCGCCACCAAGCCCCGTTCCGATCGTCACGCCTAACAAACGCGCCGCCCCGCGGCCGGCGCCGTGAAGATACTCGGCGACGACCGACGCGTTCGAGTCGACCTCGAGCCGGCAGTCGAGCGCGAGCCGTTCCTCGATCGCGGAGCGAAGCGGAAAGCCACACAGGGCGGGGAGGTTCGCGTTCTCCACCATCGCCTCGTGCTCCCGATCGAGAAAACCGGCCACCGACACGCCGACGCCTAACGGCACGTCGCCGCCCGAGCGGGTGGCCTCGACCATCGGCCGCAACGCGGCGGCGATGGCGTCGACGAGTGGGACCGGGTCGCCATCGCGCGTGGTGGGGATTCTGGCGCGATGGAGCAGTCGGTCGCCATCGCCCACGATCCCGACCTTCGTGCTCATCCCTCCGATGTCGATCGCGCCCGCGAGTCGCATTCAGCGCGCGCCCTCGGCCAGCGCGGGCTGTTTCCACAGGTCGATCGGCTTCGCGATCCCCGAGGGGCGAAACGGAAGGGCGACCTTGCGCCCCAAGCCCGCCGAGGCGTACGCGGCGTAGAGAACCTCCTGAACGACGCGTCCCGTCTCCCCGTCCGAGATCGGCGTCTCCCTGCCGCGAACGCAGCGCGCGAAATGTCGCATCTCCTGCGGAAAGCCGTAGTTCCAGTGCTCCTCGAACACCGGGTACGTCCACCCCTTAGTGGACGCCGCCTTCTCCACCGCGTAGCCGAACCCGACCTCGGAGTACGTGGGGAGCGCGTTCCCCATCAACATGTCGGCGTAGGTCTGCCCCTTCGCGCCGAAGACCTCGATGCTGTCGTCCATTCCCCCGGGACGGTTCCAGCTGTTCTCGACCATGCCGATGGCGCCGTTGTCGAACTCGATGATGGTGATCGCCTCGTCGTCGCCTGACGTGCGATCCGAGTGCACCTGCGTGGACAGCTCCGCATACACGCTCTTCACCCGCGGCTTGCCGAGAAACCACCAGCAGAACGCGATCCCATGGCAGCCAAGGTCCATGAGCGCGCCCCCGCCCGACTGCTCGACGTCCCAGAACCAGTCGGAGTGCGGGCCGGAGTGCTTCTCGCTCTGCTTCACGAGGTGGATGCGTCCGAAGGCGCCCTCGTCGGCCATCTGCTTCGCCTTCACGTACTTCGGCGCGAAGAACAGCTCCTCGGCGTAGAGGAGCAGCACACCGGCCTTCGCACACGCGTCGATCATCGCGTCCGCTTCCTCCAGCGTGATGCACAAGGGCTTCTCACAGACGACGTGCTTGCCGGCGCGGGCGGCGTCGATCGTGATGCGCGCGTGGAGCCGGTTGGGCGCCGTGATCGAGATCATCTCGACGGCGGGATCGCGCAGCATCTCGCGATAGTCGGCGTACGCCTTGGCGATGTGGTGGCGCTGCGCGAACGCCTCGGCGTTGCCGGCAGTAGGAGACGCGACGGCAACCACCTCCGCCTCCTCCGGCATCGCGCGCACCGCGGCCGCGATGCAGTCCGCCTGAAAGCGGGAGCCGACGATTCCGATCTTTACCTTGGACATTCTTCGCTCACGGCCGGGCATCCAGGTTCAACGGGGGACGCGGATGACGCGGAAAATAGCAGACCACGCGGATCGCAGCTGGCGCGTTTCGGCTTTGTCTAGCGCAGCGAAAGCAGTGTCTTCATGGATCGCCGATGGAGATCCAGTTGCCGGGGCTACGGACAGCGGAACTGCGAACTGACCCGAATAACAGCGCGAATTGCCCGAATCGCTCCCGGCGCCGCGCACCCTTCCGCACGCATGGCCCACAACGAAATTGGGCCTTCGCGGAATGCCGGGATTGTCTGACGCCTGGCCGCGGTTCCCAAGCGGCCACGAACAGCTGAACTGCCAACGGACCCGAATAACACCACAATTTCGCGAATTGCGTCCTTGCGCTTCCAGCTCGGCTCTCCAGGCCCCACAATGTGTCGCTGGGCTTGCGTGCGGAGGATGGCGCGGCGCTGGGAGCAATTCGAGAAATTCGCGTTGTTATTCGAGTCAGTTGGCAGTTCTGCTGTCCGTGGCCCCTTGAGCGTCGCAGCCTGCCCGCCCCACAAAAGCTCGGCAGCAAGGATGGCAGACGAGCGCCCCGGATGCGAGCATTAGGAGTCCCCTTCTCTGAACGCCATGCTCGTTCATCTCCTCGACGGCACGTACGAGCTGTTCCGGCACTTCTACGGCCTCCGCCGATTCACCAAGGAGGACCGGCCGTTCGGCGCCGTGGTGGGGGTGCTGAATACCGTGCTCCAGATCGTCGAGGCTGGCGGTACCCACTTCGGCGTCGCGACCGATCACGTCATCGAGTCGTTCCGGAACGACCTGTGGCCCGACTACAAGACGGGGGAGGGCATCGAGCCCGCGCTCCTCGCGCAGTTCCATCCGCTGGAGGAAGGGCTCGCGGCGATGGGCATCGCGGTGTGGCCTATGATCGAGCTCGAGGCCGATGACGGCCTCGCGTCGGCCGCCCATCTCGCCGCGGCGGATCCGCGGGTCGACAAGGTCTGCGTCTGGACGTCGGACAAGGACCTCGCGCAATGCGTGCGGGGCGATCGGGTGGTGCAAGTGGATCATAAGGGAAAGCGCATTCGCGACGAGGCCGCCGTCCGCGAGAAGTTCGGCGTGTGGCCGGTACGGATTCCCGATTATCTGGCGCTCGTCGGAGACGCGGCCGACGGCTATCCGGGGCTGCCCGGAATCGGGCCGGCCACCGCGGCGCAGCTGATCAACCGGCACGGGTCGATCGAAGACTTCCCAGCGGGCGTCCTCGGCGACAAGCGCGAGCTGGCGCTGCTGTTCAAGCGATTGGCGACGCTGCGCACCGATGCCCCGCTGTTCACCGACGTGGATGAGCTGCGCTGGCGCGGGCCGACCAGCGCGTTCGCCGAGTTCGCTCAGCGCACGGGGGACGCGCGCCTGCTCGAGCGGTGCCTGCGCAATGCGGCGACGCTCAGCTCCACGCCGGCTGTCCCGGAGTGAGCGGGACGCACCCGTCGAACCGGCCGGGCACCGGGACGTAGCGCAACGCCCGCGTGACCCCGACCTGCGAGGAGAAGTACGCGCCGTGCGACAGTTCCCGAACGAGCACGAAGTAGTGGGTGTCCGGGCTCTTCTGTGCCTCGACGTCGATCTCTCGCAACAGCTGCTCCCGCTCCCGCCGCGGGAGCGATGCGAAGCCGCTGCCGCATCGCGCGCGGCACATCGAGCGAAACTCCGACAGTCCCCGCACCACCCGCTGCTGCGCGTCGGGCTTGTAGCAGTCGGTGAGGATCAGGTTGATCGCCGCCCCGACGCCGGCGTCCTTCGCCCCGGGCGATGCGGGGGTGGGCGGAAGCAGGGTATCGGCGATGTCCTCGAGGAGCGTCTCGTCATCCGCGCTCAGCACGCCAGGAGCGCGTGCGTCGCGGGCACAGGCGGCGAGTCCCGACGAGCCCACCAGCACTCCGCCTAACAAGGCGGTGGTGGTCTTGACCGCGTCACGGCGATTCATCGGAGCCATCATCGACCTCGAGTGGGCTTGCGGGCGGGGAAGGATGGAGGCAGCATGATGCAGAAACCCTATCCCATCGGAGGCGCTGTGGACAAGACCAGCTTTACGCGCCGCGAGTTCATCGAGATTGGCGCCGTGGCCGCCGGGGCCTCGATCGCGGGCGAGCACGTCGCCCTCGGACAGGCGCTCACGTCACGCCCCCCGCGATCGGTGCCGCCGAGCGATCGTGTGCGCTTCGGCATCATCGGGGTGGGGATGCAGGGATCGGGGCTGCTCGGGGACTCGATTCAGCTCGAGGGCGTCGAATGTGTCGCCGCGTGCGACCTCTACGACGGACGGCACACGCTGGCGCGCGAGATCGTCAGGGCCGATCTGCCGGTGACCCGACGCTATCAGGCGCTGCTCGACAACAAGGACGTCGATTGCATCATCGCGGCGGTGCCCGACCATTGGCACAAGCAGATCGTCGTCGATGCGGTGAGCGCGGGGAAAGACGTCTACTGCGAGAAGCCGATGTCGCACACGGCGGCCGACGGGGTGGTCATGGTCGACGCGGCGAAGAAGAGCGGCCGCATCGTCCAGGTCGGCTCGCAGCGCGTGAGCTCTCAGATCTGTGCCAAGGCGAATGAGATGCTATCGCAGGGGATCCTGGGTGAGCTGACGCTCGTGGAAGGCTGGCTGGGCCGCAACGATCCGAACGGTGCGTGGCAATATCCACCGCCCCCGGATCTCTCTCCCCAAACGCTGGACTGGAATACGTGGCTGGGGAGTGCGCCCAAGATCCCGTTCAATCCGCGCATCTTCGCCGGGTGGCGCGCGTGGAAGGAGTACGGCACCGGGGTCGCCGGCGATCTCCTGGTTCATCTCATGAGCGGCTTCATCGCGATGATGGACATGAACCGGCCGCCAACGCGCGCGATGTCGGTGGGAGCGATCCGGCGATGGAAGGACGGCCGCAATACGCCCGACGTGCACGCGGTGCTCTACGACTACGACGGGCTGCCTGTGAGCATGCGCCTGAACCTCGGAACCTCGACGCCGGAGATGTATCGCTTTCAGGGATCGAAGGGGATTCTGGAGGTGACGAGCTCGAGCATCACCTTCGCGCCGCAGCTGGGGAAGGACACGAGCCCGAGCTACTACGCCGGGAGCTTCCCTCGAGCGATGCGCGAGGCGTACGCGAAGAAGTGGCACGAGGAGAACGACGCGAGGCTGGCGCGGGAGATGATGTCGGAGGGGATCGTGATCCGCGGCCCGCACTGGGACGACACGACGCCGCATCTGATGGGATTCTTCGAGGCGGTGAAGTCGCGCAAGCCGGTGGTCGAGGATGCGGTATTCGGTCACCACGCCGCGCTGGCCTGCCACATGGCGAACGAGTCGTATTACCGAAAGGCGCCGGTCACATGGGATGAGGGGGCGAAGGTGATTCGGTAGAGGTGCTCGAGGTAGTCGAGGTGCTCGAGGT